>CAIYHQ010000095.1 GCA_903926075.1 uncultured Methanomicrobiales archaeon | reverse complement strand
TAAGTTTTTTACCCTTAGATTTTAGGTATTCAATCTCAGCCTTCTTCCTACCTTCTTTAGATTGTCCACCTACCGATGAAGGCACCCTCTTGTCTTCTTTATATTTCTCATGCTTTTTGTCATGTTTCTTTTTATCGTCATGCTTATGTTTGCCCATCTTTACCTCAATTTTTCTGTATGCTAACAGAAAGGAAATTTTTTAATTCTTGAAATATTCTACAATCACCCTTCCTGAAAGAATATTAGGAAATGTCATCCCAGATTCGATATGGATATTGGTAGAAGTGACGAAGACAGAGAGGAGGTCAGTTCCCCAAGGGCCTACACTCGGCACTGCTCTCCAGTCTGGCGCATCGGTCTTTACAGTTCCATATATCCGAGTGGTATCGACAAGGAGAGGGATGTTATGGGGAATGTCAACGACAGCTCCTGTAGCAATTGGACCTAACTCAATGCACTTTCGAAAAACAAATCGTTTGTTTTGTATGACATCAGCTGTGGCAGTGGCAGGGTCGTGGTAGAACTGTTGGCTATTTTGGGTTTCGATAAGTTCATATTGAGCGTTTTCCTTGAGATTTGCAGCGTGGGCGATATCTGTGTAGGTTTGTATCAAAACTCTTTCAAGTTCAGGGGGCTTTGCTACAGGAAATAATCGATAGGTGTTGAGGTAGTTGGAAGACATTACTGTGTCATCCTCGCTTGTGGAGATAGGTAGAGGGTCATAGCATGCATCACAAAGTCATTATTGTTGATTGTGAATGAAGACATCTGCGCATTACTCATCCTCAACTGCAACTGAAAATTTTGCGAAATGTAAGGAGAGAAAAACCTATGCCAGATTTTAGCTTGGTTTTGCTGCATAGGGATCAAAGCAGTATTTTCTGCTGTGGTAAGGACGATGTTTGAGCCCAACATTCCTTGATTGGCTACTACCGTAGGGTCATTGAAGGAGATGGGGTATTCGTTGAGATAGATGTTGCAAGCGTATTGCCCCGCCGTCGTTGTATCTGTCAAAATATCGATATATGGGACGAGATTTTGCATCCCTTGCTCATAAAATGGGGCAAACACCTTAGTCTGAATGTTAAAATTTTGCACTACAGTTATGGTTCCACCTCCATAGTATGTTCCTCCTGCTGCTAAAGCATAGTTTACGAATGCGTTGGTAGTAGGATCCCAAGTCTGGAGTTGGAAGATATTTGGCGTAGTGGCTCCCGTGAGGTGAAAAACCAATCCAGAGGTAGAGTAGTTCATCCTAGAAGGGTTGGTAACCCCTGCCCCACCTCCTATTATCCCGTCTATTCTTACCCAATAGTCAGCAATGGGGGTAGCGAAGTTATGGTTAATTACAGTAAGGGTGACAGGAGTTCCAGGGGTGATAGTAGTTATGGCTAGGGAGGGGCTATTGGTGACCTTGGAGTTTAACATCTCTACAAACCCTTGCTGATTGCCAGCTACAATCTGCGGGATGTTAGGAAGGATGGGAGGGAAGAAGGCAGGGACGATGGGGATTTCAAACGTCCCAAAACACGTCCAGCTATCGTTGAAGGTAGCCCAGGATTGATTTCGATAGTTATAGACTAGAGTTTGATTGTTGAAGTAAGAAGGAGTTCCTGCCCATGAAAAATGATATTTTATATCAGAATAGGCCCAATATACCAATTCGTTAGAAAAATCCCTTATCCCATATGTCCTTTGAGATGAGGGTTGGATGTCAAAAACCTTGTCAGGAATCTTAACGTCAATTCTTTCAACTGCCGTGGTGTCATCCGTGGTAATGGCGTTGTCCCCAACTGCATATACCCCCTCATCGAAGTCTACTAAGCTAAATGTAGATGAAGATCCAAAGAAGTCGTTGATCTTTTGAAATGTAAATGGGAGGATTTCATCTCCTGTATATACTAACTTCCAACTTGACCATTCAAATTTAACAATAATCGTATCTTTGAGATATGCTACAGAAACAATTTTTTCGCTTGTCGTAGCATCTAAAAACCCTCCCCTCCCTGGAATGGTCATCCACCCATTAGCCTGATCGATGACATTCCCCACCTGACTCCATCTCACTCTTCCTGGATAGTTTATAGCAGCAGCAGCGCCATCACCCTCCCAAGTATTAAAAAATAACAATCGACTTTTGAAGGCTAGGATACACTCGCATCCTAAGACCATCTTCCCTAAAATGTCAATATTTGGCTTGAAATCTGTCCACACTCCTGTTGAGTAGGTGTAATATCGAATGGGATCGCCAACGTTGGCCGTCGACCAATTAAAATTAGTCACCCAAAAGAGAGGGAGTTGGGTAGGTGAGATGTAATTAAAGGTCCAAAAAAGATGTTGATCATCCCCAGTCCAAGTTGTTGGTACGGTGGCGGTCAACTCGAGAAATTGATTGGTTAGGTAGATGTATTGGTAGGCGTATTTTTGATCAAAAGGCACGAGAAAGTCATAGTCAAATTGGGGGAGTTTGTAGCTTCTGAGGCCCATGACAGGGAGGGCAGGGAAGTAGGTGAAGGTAACAACGACGTTGGTAGCGACTCCCAAGGCAGGGACAAAAGTGAGGGTGAGATCTCCTGTGATGTAGTTGATTGTCCCAACGTTTGCCCCACCACCCAGAAGAACTCCCAGCCCTGTATCTAAAAATGTCAAGGCCCCTACAGTGATGACTACAGATCCAGGCTCAATCTCTGCATACGTCTCTTTGATGGCAGGGGCAGCAGGAGAGCGAACGTCAATAGCTGCATCTGCAAGGAGATCAGCAACTGCGTATGCCCCTCCATTCGCCTTATTTGTTAAGGTTTTTCCAGCAATTGCCCTTCTCAATCTTCCTAGATTGTAAAATCCCTGTCTCCTCTGCACTCTCCCTCTCCAACAAAAGGCATCTTGAAGGGTAGGAAAGGCTTTTTCAGGGAGAAGGAAGTTTTGGAAGTAGTTTTCTTGCCCTGCATCTTGTTCGTACTGGGTGATGTAAAAAGGTTGGTATGACATGTCGAATCCTAGAGATTTATTTACTTATCTGCAATATAAATGCTCTAGGAATTCAAATAAAGACTAGAAACCACCAAATAGATTTCCAAAGGGGAATTGTCCTCCTCCCATCTGCTCAGTATAGATAGTTGAGGTCCTTTCACTCGTTTGTTGCACGATTGTTCTTCTTTGGCATAATTTGAGTTGCTCTTCAAGTAATGGTCGAAATTTCATCATACTATCTATATCCCCTGCATCTGCAAAAATCTTGTCTGCTGCTCCATAGGCGAGGAGTTGCCATAGCTCTCGAAGTTGAGGAACCTCTTTTGGATCTGCTGCTGTTGCTGGAGCATGGGCTAAAAATGCTGTAGGATATTTATAGGCCTCAAAACTGACCGTGTAGGCCTGATCAGGGATGGGGTAGAGTATAAACTGGTCTTGAAAGAAAACGACCTGCTGAGGGCGACTGGCGACGTATGGGATGTATTGGCAGTTGATTTGCTGACCTACAGCTATGGCAACATCAAATCCTGGGGCTGCATTGATGTTTACTTGTCCTGTGAGATAGTTGATTGTCCCTCGGGCATTGGCTGGCAAGGTTGATGCATCTCTAGGATCGAATAGCAATCCTAGGTTAGAGTGTCCTGTGACATCGCACCCCCCATCATCAACTAAACTAATACTCGTGCCGTTGACATCCTTCCCACTTATGAGTACATTCCAATTGATGTCAGAAGCAGGGATATCGGTTTGGGGAGTACCGATGACATACGCTACTGAGGGGGTATAGGCTCCTGGAGGATTTCTCTTAAACCCTGGGATGATAGGTCTATTAGTCAGGGTAAAGGTGTAGGGTCCGACCGTCCCATTCCCTGTCGCTACGCTCTGCTGAAGGAGGTTGAGTTGTGGATTGATTCGAAAGAAATTTGATCGAGATTGGGTCATATACCCCTGATATCCTCCACAATAGAATGGAGGCATGTTTGTCAAATACAATTCTTTTGGAAAGTCATAGACTGGGGTGTTGGCATTCGTGACAAACTGATAGTTATATCGAAAACTCTCCAGTCGTAATTGCTCATTTAAGTCAAACATGTAATATGTATTTACATATTGATCAATCTGCTCATCTGTAATCTGCGCTGTGTTAGGCCTTCCTGTTATTCTCCTAACCTTATTTCTGATATCTGCAAGGGTAAATGGGACTGACATATTTCCTAGGGGGTATAATTTGAATATGGACTGGGGGACGTTCCATATATTTCGGGGATAATATTATTATTATTTTTAGTTGCGCTTGTGAGGGTGAAAGCGTTTTCAGCAATTGGAATAACTTGCCCTACGAATTGCTCGTCAGAGGGAAAAGCTGACATCACATAAGGGTCAAAAAATGTGGAATCGATGGGTAGAGAGAAGGATGTGGGTGTCAATACTGTTATTTTTCCTTCCAATCCATTCATTTGTGGCATTCCCAATGAATTGACAATTCCAACAAAGGGGTGATTTGCATTCACCCCAGGAATTACCACTCTGACTATCAATCCATCAAGGAAGTTATGATCTGTGAAGGTGGTGATCACAACTCGTCTACCCTGGGAGATTGATGCGATAGACTTTTGGCTTGGGGAAAAATAGTCAGGGGATGTCATATTCTACACTTCCATATCGAACTGTAAACTTTCGAAACCAAATCTACGATTCCACTTGCTAACCCCAATAATAGGGACAGGGATACCAGCGTCGCCCTCAAAAGATTTAGGCATAGGCTTATCATTATCCCATTTGAAACCATGAGTAGGCCAAGAACATGTATTAATTTTCTTTGAACAGCCACCCGCAGTCGCGTCAATGCCATTGAGATGTCTTGCAGCATATAAAGGTATCTCGTACATTTCGTTATCAATCATTATTTTATCAAATGCTGGGATTCCTGGGTATTTTCTTATCTGTACCCTCAGACTCCCCCCTGGCATTTCGTAATTCCTAAACCTCCCCTTAACCATTTTCGTCTCTTCTTCAATGAATTTGGCCAACTTTTGCTTATTTAGTTGTTTTTCGCTTGGGACGCTAAGGACGACGATCTCTTGTTTTATTTCCTTTACTTCTTTTTTTTCTTTTGAAAATAAAGGCTCCTCTTTTACTTCTGGCTCTTCAATATGTTGTAGACTTGGTTTTTCAATTTCTTTGTCTTTTACTTCTAATACTTTCTTTGGACGCGCCATGAAACTCTCCTTGTTTAGGTTTCAAGCGCACTATTTCAAATAAGGATTATTAGTAAAAGAAAAATTTTACTTTACAAATCAATATGGGACGCAAATCTTCTACCGTCTCATATTTCGATGAAAGTGAGATGCATGTAATTTGGAAAAAATATGATCGGGGTTTTTAAGTACAAAATTTACGTAAGACATTGATGGTCAATGACTTATATAAAAAATATTTAGGAAGATTAAGGAAAGTTTACTTAGGGCAACGAGTTAGGGTTCGCCGGGGTTTAAGTTAGGGTTCGCCGGGGTTTAAGTTAGGGTTTTTAGAGAGAAAAGGGCCCCTCAGAATGAGGAGCCCAGAATGGAAACTTGACTATCTACTAGATAGTAGTCCCTCGATAAGCAACCCAAGAATAATGTTTGCTTGCAATCAAAACTGCTGGGTCAATCACTACTCCAGTAAAGGAGGTGTTACGGGTGGCATCATCAAGAAGATTTTGATAAGGCGCCGTAGCTGCTTCCCCAACTGGAACGACTTGAGGCACCAATTGGCCAACAGCTGCCATTGCACTTGATGGGAATACAAATGGTGTAAATCCAGCCGTGTTCACGTTGATGGTGATTCTGTTATTGACCAGATCGATGGCTGTAATAGTCACCAACTGATTGTTTAACTCAATCATCCCATAATTTGGAGGAACAATGATCCTGACCAACTGACCAACTGTAAACCCATGCGTTACTGACATTGTGATAACGCCAGCAGCAGCTTGGGAAATAGCAGTGATCCTACGATTGACAGGATAGTACCGTGCATCGAATGGAATGACTCTGAATGAACCGGCAGTAGCGGGAGCTGCAAAAGCCCCAGCTGGCAGGTATCCAAAAGTCATGTCTGTTGCAGGAGTGACAGCAGTGACAGTAAAGTCCCAGCCTCCAATTTGCAACATCCCTGTCGTACTGTATACTCTCACGATTTGCCCAACGGCAGCAGGAGTGATGGTAGCAGCAACAGCAGGGTTGGCAGCGGTAATCGATGTGATATTGACAACAGGAGGGCCTGGAGGCAATCCTGCACTATCAGCAATAAAGGTCAGTCCAGCAACAGCATTGATGGCCTGAACAACAGGAGCAGCACCAGTGTAGGTGATGCAGGTGTTAGGATTAAAGGTTGCCTTTCCTTCTACAATGTTGATCCCTGCACCAGCGGCAGCGATGTCAGTTTCATTGTAGATTTTGATCGAAGTGAAACCTGGAGGAAGACTAATCGATACCATCGATGGGACCGCATTAGTATCAAATTCTCCATTGATTTGCGCATTGATAGGTGAACTCATATTATTTTTCTCCTTATGCCAATGTGCATCGAAGGTTTAGAAGCCAGGGATCGCAGAGCACTTTTGGGCATTCTGCAAATTTATAACCCACACTTGCGTTGAGGGCTAGTGGCCCATCGTAAATGGGTGGTCGGTATCATTCTGTTACTTTCTTGACCTATTTCTAGGCGGGATAGGTTCTTCGACCCATCCTCAACGCCTTTATGTATTCGCGTTGTTCAGACTATCGCACGCACTGTTGTCAGTGCCTTTTGGGTTTAGTCGTTCAGGCTGATATACTAATTCTGAGTCAAAAACTGGAGCTTTTACAAAGCAATAAGAATCTATTCCCATTACTATGTTATACCCAGATGGGATTATTACTTCTTTTCCATCAACATCATAAAGATGCGCTTCCAACTCATTCATATATCTTGCCCCTTGTTAACCTCGGACTATGCAGCCTCAAGGCACTCCAAGTCAATTACCAAAAGTTTAAAGTTCACATATTCTATGAACTGGGCCGAATACCCATCTTGTTCAATTGCTGCGAAACTTTCTCTTCCAACGCAGAAACAATTATAGACATCATTCCCTATCATCGACGCATTGGGAGTTACAGAACCGATACTAGATAAAAGAAATCTAATGTTGGCTACAGTTCCCCATTCTGCATCTAATGTAGACTGTTGATTTGGGTAATTCCATTTCTGTATAAACCCATTAACATTGTCTAACTGTCCGATTAGGTTTGTATGCCCTAATCCAAAATACGCATCACGTACTGGGGCGGTCCCAAATCGATTTTCGCCCTCTACGCCTGTAAGGAAGCTGTAGGCATTATTACCTCTCAACGTCCTTACAACAAAATCTACGTCAGTGCGGGTGATTTCTGTTGGGTTATCCCCGTCAGCACCACCAACACAGTTTACGAAGGTCGCTGTACTGGCGAGCATGTCGCGCATCAGCTGGTCTTCGGTTTGTCTACAATTTTTTTATCTGTTACTTTTCTGACCTATCTCTAGGCGGGGGAGTTCTTCGACATCCCCTCAATATATTACTATATTGTTCAGACTTTCGCATCCTCCGAAGAGGTTTTCTCGTTAAGTCGTTCAGGCTGCTTTCGCTTGCCCCTTGTTTTCCTGCAACCTACGCTGCGAGGAGTTCCAAGTCAATTAGAGAAAATTTATTGTCGCCTAGACTTTTAAGCGACACGCCTAATCTTTGTGCAGCTTCGTTTAATACAGGATCCTGATTCTGTAAGGTAACCTGCTCGTTGAGCAATACATAGGTACCGTAAAAATCCATCTTTGCATCAATATTCAGCGCAGTTAAATTTTGAGGCGCTGGAGTCACACCTGTATTTCCAAGAGGCACAGGAGCTGTTGCGAGGGGGTTATACCGTCGCATTCTACAATTTTGTTACTCTCTATCACTAGAGGATGACGCCTGTTGCACGTCATTCACTGCATTTCTGCAATGTTCAGAGCACCGCATCTCTATTTACCAAATCTTTATTTTTACTAAGTTCAATTTGTGATTTAATGCCACAAAATGGACAAAAATTTACTTTTGTCACTCTCCACAATTCTGAATCATTTATTTCTTCCTCATTACATATGTCAATTGAATATGCCCTTAAATACATATGTTCATTACCAGTACAGATTGCGCCATTTTGTACACATATATGTTTCACAAATTTCCTATAATAGTTTTGTTTGTTATAGAGTCTTCTCGCTTGCTTCGTTCAGGCTGATATGAAAATCCACAAAATGGACAAAAATTTACTTGTCTTTCTTTTACCCAAAAAGATTTTTTTATTTTGATTTTTTCATATAAAATCAATATTTCGTCTACTTCATTATGAATACATACAATGACAGAATTTTGGTCATGCACACCTTTGCAAATCTTATTTACTGTCAAAATGTTATCAAAAAAATTTGTATTCGTAATTGTCATATCTTGCCCCTTGTTGCCTCCAGCATCACCTGGTAAGGTTTTCAAGTCAATCAGAGAAGATTTAGCGACCCCTAGATGTTAAGGGTCGTACCACCATTACGTGGCATTGCTTTCAAATCTGCCGCGATCTTGTGAATCATGTATGGGACAGGGACTGAAAGCAACTTGAAACTGAAAGTCTGCTGCACGGGCGATGGCAGAGTCGCAGTCGTTGTTATACTCATTTTTTTAATCTTCTATAAAAAAAAGACCAAAAATTATGCACTCTTGATAGCTTGTTGCATTTCCTTCCAAAGCTCCTTACGAAGTTCTGGAGTTAATCCATTCTCAAACTTGTGCACCTCTCCTATTGCGCTTGATTTCGTCACCGATTGGACTGAAACAGGTTTGCGGGAGTTTTCCAAGGCCTTAGCCTTTTGAGGCATTTGTTTTGCCATATCTCCTATCCCTTGTTTTTTGAGCAATTTATAGGCTGCAACGGCTTGAGCGTATGGGTCATGCGCCAAAGCATATAAAGACATTGCTAGTTCAGGGTCTTGTGATTTCAATGTTTCTATATTATCTCGAGTAACGACATCATCAAAGTCGCTGAATCGATTTTTTAGTCTTTCGTCAACTGTCGAGGCCTCTCTTTCTCGAATGGCTTCATCTGCAACTTCTCTGGCCATTTTTTGCGCTAGGCTTCTCGCCTGCTTTGCTGTGACAATATCGTCATCCGCCAGCTTTGCTAGATCATCCTCTTCGATAGGCTGATTTTGACTCTGTAATCTATAAATCAATTCCTGCTGCTCTTCCGACCGTCTCTCGAGGTCTTGCATTTTCCTGCGAGCTTCTCTCCAATTTCGCTCTTGGTCGTCTATAGTACGATCAGGAGTTGGCTGGACATCTGCTTGCGGGACGTCCTGCTGTTCTGATTGGGATGGGGGGGCGAGTTCCTCTACGCCTGGTTTTTCTTCTTCAGACATTGCATTCCTTGAGGTCGTGAACCTCCGTTACACCTATTGATAAATTGTTGAGCTAGACCTTACGAGGTCAACGAAATATTTTAACTCAACAATTTTGTTGATAGATGAAGTAGGGAATATTGTCAAATAATTGTTTACAAAGAAATGTGTAGAAAAAATCAAGAAGTTGTGTAGAATAAAGACAAGCAGTCGACCGACTGGATATCTTACGCGCCTCGCTCGTGTTGGTCGCACGGCCGGGGCGTTTTTATTTCATCTTAAGACCATTGTTAAATATCATTTATCATAATCACCCTTGTGAATGCATCGTAGGCAATGAACTGTTAATTGCATAAAAAAGCATGTGTAAAATGTTCATTTCCTTCTGCACAAAAATTGGATGTGAGAGTATTGTCATGCACAAAAAATGAGGATTTTTGTGTATGGATGCTGAAGATGAAAAAACATTTCGAGGGGCGCAAATATTGTTAAAATTCATTGGTTTTTGTTTGTTCATATTGATTGGCGGATGGCTTTTTTTTGGCCCACAATACAATGTATGGAGTGAACGACTACGTGGCGAAGCTGAATTAGCAAGAGCTGACGCCAATCGAAAAATTCAAGTATTGGAAGCTCAAGCTGAAAATGAAGCATCTAAATCGCTGGCAGACGCTGAAATCACTCGTGCAAAAGGAGTTGCAGAGGCAAATAAAATAATTGGCAATTCGCTTGAAGGTAATGAGGGATATCTTAGATATTTATGGATTCAAAGTTTGAAAACTAATAAAAAAGAGGTAATTTACGTTCCTACAGAAGCAAATCTACCTATCTTAGAAGCTCAAAGACTGAACAAATAACATAGAGGATTTGTGTGTATGAGGCAAGATGATGAATAGTCGCACAGCCTGCGCGACAATTGTCTAACAGCTGTTAGACAATCCTATTTGTGCCACTGCCGGTGGCACTATTCAATGACAGGAGGTGGGGGAAGGGGCATCCAATGGGTTACATTACGGATATGATCATCTTCTGAATTCCATCCAGATGGATGTATTGACCAATTGCCTTTGTCCCAATAACCAGTAAAAAAGCATTCTTCAAACCTATCTTTTCTATAACCTAATACCAATACTTCATTATCTGGCAATCTATCTTTAACACTAATCCAATTAGTCATCAAATCCATAACTATCCTTATCCAACTTCCTCGTAAAACACTCTTCAACCCACTTCACCAATTGTGGATCATAGTTTTCAGGGCATCGAGCGATAACGATGCAGTCATCAAACCCTGGGAGCGTCCAAATACACTTTATATTCCCCCTATTGCTATCCACGAGGTAGAGGGTCTTGGTGTAGTTTGAATACTGCTCCATCATGTCAAAGGCATGGGGAGGGGTTTGACGAGCTATGAAGTAGTTTCTGAGGACATTATTAGCCCAAAACTCTTTTTTGGTAAGGACAAAAATGTAAAAAGGGTTGGTGTATTTCTTTTCGTTGTCATCGATACACTCTTCCATCTGCTTGGCATAGTCAGGGCCAAAAGCATCGAGAGTCTCCCCTACAGTCTGCATAGGCTGGTATCGAGAGATGATATCAAACACGGCCTGCCCAACTCTCTGACCCTTCGCCCCAAAACGATTGTAGTCGTATTTATTAAGATCTACACTCATTTGATCCTTTAAATTTATATTCAAAAGAATTTTCTAATTCATTTCCCCATATATCCCATCCAGATATTTTTTGACGGGCAAATAATTCGATTCTTGGAAGATCACCATGTACATCGACAATCATGTCTCGAATTTCAGTAGGTTTTTGAGAATGTAATTTTTGCCTTTTATACTGAAACCATGTTGTATCTATTCTTTTCATTGTTTGAACTTGATTTTTACGACAATATAACAAATGTTCTGATGTTTGAACATATGTACCACCCAATCCAAGGCCGTGTTTCGATTTACACCATGTTAATAAACAAATAGGTTTAAACCCCCAAGATCTTGAGACATAATAAGCCTGTTCAATATATTTATTTATCACCCATAAATATAAACATGAATTATAATCTACTATGTCATTGACTTTCAAATTACAGATATCATCAATTGATAAAGTTGGATAATCAAGAGAAAGAGACTTCCCGCTCGATCGCCAGGGAGGTCCTTTTTTTACCTCCCATGGGGGATCAGCATAAATAATTTGATATGTTTTTTTTGGAATCTCATCAAATGATGACAAAATCATTTTATTTGCTTTTAGCAAGTTTTGTTGCAGAGATTGGCATCTTGTTGCTGACAGGTTTGAATTTCTTCATTGTGGGCATCTTAGCAGTCTTCACCCGCATGTGAGCTGGGAGTGATTTGGACTTAGCCATTAGCACCCCCTCTTGCCTTTGATGGAGTTAATAAGGCCTTTGTCTTTCTTAATCCCTGTCTTCTGCTCTTTGATGTCTGCCTTGAGATGGTTCGACACCCTTCCTGTGACAGCTTTCTTCAGCATCTTGCCAAACATCTTTTTGTCAGCTGATGCGTCATCATGTCCGCGCATGGTTTATCCTTAATGTTGTAGGTAAGGTCCTGTAAGGGCTGTCTTATCCATCTTTTTCTTCTTAGGAATCTTGACGCCCTTACTCTTCATCACTTTTTCTGCAACCTTTTGAGCTTTCCCACCAGGTCGAAGCATTACCATAAATTTTACTTTTGGTTACTTGAGTATTTCTTCGCTTTACCTTTTGAATGTGCAACAGTTTCGTCAATCCCTGTCATGGTGTCATCTTGCTCTTGTGACAGCCCTGCTTGCTTGGGATATTGGGTCATATGCACGTCTTGGGGCATATTTGCGAACGAAGACTTATCTTTTCCAAACTCTTTCATTGACTTTGACATAATTCCTCCAAGGAATATTTTTGCTTTACATTCGTAAGTCTATAAAATAAAGATTTTTTTGCATATAGACAATTTCTTTATCGAGATGTTGACAAAGAAATTCTTATGTGAGATAAAATCAAGATATCAGGTGCAATGCCTGATGTGTGTTTTTTTTTCATAGTCAAATTCCTTCCTGGGTCTTCCTTACAGGCCCAGGTTTTCTTTACCCCTGTCCCTGGCCTGCCCCCTCCCCGATCGCCTGTCCTTGCCCCTGCTGAGGGCCTTGCTGAGCCATCTGCATTTGCTGTTGGTGCTGCTCTTGAGACTGCTGCATCTGTTGTTGCTGTTGCGTTTGTTGCTGTTGATGCGCCTCTCCCTTCATCTGCATGTCTTGCTCCTGAAGGTCATTTTGTGTTTGGGCCATCTGTTGGGTGTGCATCATGCCCATAATTTGCATGATTTGGTTGATATCTGTGCCTTGTATCTCTTTAGCTGCCATGACTAACTTGAGGAAACTATCCATCTTAGTGAGGTCGGCAGACTCAATCTTCTCGATAGCTGCTGCTGAGTCCAGTCTTATTTTCGCCAGTCGCTCTTGAGCTTGCGCATGTTGGGCATCTGCAAAACCCATCTTGGTTTCGTTATCAACTTGCATATTCTGCATCTGCATCTGAGCCATCTGTTGCTCTTGCTGCTGTTGTGCTTGCTCTGAGGCCTCAATCTGTTGCATTAGCTCATCTTTCTTAGGAAGCTGCATATTTTCGAGGATGTATGAGGTTGGAATTGGAATTCCCATTTCTTTGAGGTAGAGGGCCTGCTGAAGGGCTAATTGCTTTTGGGTCGAGGTGAGAGGAGCTTCCTCAACAATGGCGTCATACTTTGAGAATGCCCTGTTATAAAACTCTTGTGAGGGCTCTTCATTGATGATCCTCGAAACCTTACCTGGAGTCCAATTGGCTTGTATCATCTCTAGATGCAACCTACCTAATAATCGTTGCGATTGGTCTAGGTTGTCGAACAAACCCTGTAGGGTGACTAATCCAGCTCCTTGCCTTAAGATAGACAATATTCCAGCTTTTTCGTCTGTGGCAGCCCCTAAAAGTTCTTCAGACACCCCGCTAATCTGCTGAATTTCATTCGCTAGCATCTCCGACATTTGAATCATGCTTGGGGGGATTTGGGGGGGCAATATCTGCTCGACATCTGTCATTTGAGCTTCAGCTTTGAGGGCTAATCCTCTACCCTGCCCTTGCAAAAACACATCTTTAGGATTGACTAGAGCATTCTCTTTATATTTGAATCCTGAGGTGATTTGGCTCTCGAGAATGTCAAGATTTATGAGCATCTTCCTGTTGTAGAGGTATTGAGCGTCCCTTATGCCTCTGGCCACCCCCTGCACTCGCCAAGGGTAGTAAGGAATTTCTTGCAGGTAATAGGCCCACACAGGGACAAAGGGGTAGGAGTCTATGCCCATGGGGTTTGGACCATGATACATTACCTTGCCCTGGACTGTAATCGCGAGCTTAACTGAGGGGATTTCATTTTTTATTACTATGGTTTGAGGGTACATGTGGAGAAAATCCCGAAGATCTTCTTCATCGCCCTTCCACTCAATCGTCTCCCCCGTCTCAGTGTCAATGATGACCTGCTGACTACGAGTAGATAGATACCAAAACTCATCATAAATAATTAAATCCTGCTGGCCGTAGGCATAGCTTTGAGGTAGGAACATAAATTTTCCATCGCGATTTCCATATCCAGCTATCCCTTTGATTTCGTCCTCACGACCTGGAAGAAGGCTCATTACCTGATTTCTTGTCAAGTATTTTCTAGTCCAGAGTGAGTTACAATCTGACAAATCTTTCTTTTTGAAGTATGGATCAATCAAATATCCATTATATCCTACATTGTCTACTTTAATATCGCCATTGACAGGGTCGCGAGTGTAGTCAATATAAGTTGAGAGAAGGTTCATCCCCCCTATAGTCGCCCCCTCAAATGCTTCTGAAATGGTTTCTAGCACCTGTCCATTTTGGTTGACGTGGTAGAGTAGCTTCGTAAACTGATCAGCGGTCTTCTGGGCTCCACTCTCGACGGGGGTTACCATGGTGCTTTTCCGATGCTGCCTTTGATACCCTGAGATCATGTTGATGATTCGTCTCATCCTATTGAAATTATATTGTCGTCTTCGAAAAGCTGGAACCTGGCCGTAGATATCGTTCATAATCGTCTGGTCTCCAGCGACGAATCGATGGTCTATATCCGCCTCGCTCCAAAAACTTTGATTGATGGTGATGTACTTTGCGTAGGTGTTATCCATCATCTTGAGGATGTTATGGTCATTGTCTACGTAGTATGTATCTGATAGTTGCGGGAAAAGTGTCATACGCCCTACTTGTTATATTATTTTCTTTACAATACAAGGATAGGGTGATTTTTTGAAAGATAGGTGAGTTTAGCCTTGAAATAAATTATCCAATGTCTCAGATGTAGAAAAGCATGAACAACTCCCACATCTCCTAAAGATGAGGAAGTATATATATACTCTCTTCTTCCTCAGAGGCTGTGGAAGTGTTCGTAAGTCAAGGGATTGTCTCAGAAAATTGAGGTGCATAACCTTGTCGATAGATTATGATAACCATTACAACAACCAAAACAAGGAAAAGATATGGAAGTGCGTCAACTGACGGAAGAACAAGTTACTCTGGCTAAAACACGAGCAGCAGAGTATGTCGGAGTGATCGTCGATGCCTACAACCAAGAAGTACGAAAAAAAACTTGGTCGTCTGATGAAGAGCTAATTGAGGGTACCGCTATCCTCAATTCAATGATTGGGTCTACCTTGGCCGTGATGTCCTCGCTTGTAGCTGGTCAAAAAGACGATCTAGTCTGTCTACTCAAGCAACATATCGATGCGTTGCAAAAGTCCATCGAAATGATCGAAAAGATTGATCAAAACTCGTATAAGGCTATTGACGACGAGGCTACTAGATTAGCTTGTAATGATATTATCAAGTCCTTAATTCCTGATGATCTTAAGGTAGAAAGTCAAGAAGATCTTAACTTGCCAACTCCCTAACTTAGGAAGTCAAGAAGTAATGAAGTTCGACGACTACGCTTGCTTTAGACTCAGCCATGATCCCAACGATCCTAGCATCAATGATATTGTAGATGATAGAGTTAGGGCGATGTGCGATGACTGGAATCTAGCCTCCTGCTCTGGACATAGACTCAAAGACGAGCTAGAAGACATAGCTCGCCTTAGATTTTTAGTCGCCATTACCACGGAATACATGGGGATAATGACTAGCAGGGGTTTTAACGCTCCTAGTCTATGGCAAGCGTTTGCGAAGGCCGTACAGCGAGAGCTGGCGATGTATATGTCGGATCTGGCATAATCCCCCTTAGCTCAGTGGTAGAGCAATTGACTGTTAATCAATTGGTCATAGGTTCGAATCCTGTAGGGGGAGATGATGGTTTTCATTGCAACAATGCAAAATGATTATTTAAATTCGCACATGATAAGAAGATTATATATAGACTCCACACTAGAGCTAGAGGGCGTTTATATCGTTAGAGCACAGGATGATGTAGAGATGGACCACAGCCTAGTAGCGTGTAAATCGTTTGCGGATGCACAATCATGGCTAAACAGTTTGGTAACCAACCTCAACGAGAATGATGATGGCGTTTATTAGAGCAATAGGCGATCGATGGATAAATAGCGATTCGATTAGACGCATTCATATAGCAAGATTTTTAGACGGAGAAGTGATTTTTTATAGAGTATATATTATTGACGATTTTCGCGAACACCATGATTATGACATGTTTCCATCTGAAGACGAAGCTCTCGAATGCGTCGAATCAATAATCAACAGGTGCATATGATTCTACCCGAAACAATCACCAATGAAATGGATGGATGGAGAGACATGCAAAAAGACCCTCCACCAGTAGGTGAGGAGATCATTGTCGAAATGCAAGGCTGTAAACTCGGCACATTCTTTGTAAAAAGGATGAGGTCTGGAGAGGGCTCTGGGGGCATGTTGCGATGGATGCCCTCACAAGAGTTCTACAGCAAGTATTTTAAGCGGCAAGCTCGCTAGCTGTAGCTTCAGTGGGCTTTTCAGCCTTCCCTAATTTTGAAAAATCTGCTTTCTTTTTCGCGGTCACTTCCCATCGTTCCAAAAGCTGCCTAACCTCAGGCTCAGAAGAGGTAAATGTGATTTCTTCTTTCTGCCCTAGATAAAACTTACCCAACCAGATGAGCATTGCAGGGTTACCCTCGAGGGCTTTTTTAAATTGAGCTCGCCGAAGGCTGCTCTTACCATGCTCACGACCCTCTTTTATCAAGTCCGCGTAATTTCTGCTAAGGGTATCGACACTACAGCGCATGACGGCAGCAATCTCTGTATCTGTGCATTGAATAGACGCGAGCTCTTTAATTTGCTCTTCATCAAGTTCTTTTCTTGGGCGTCCAGCTGGCATATCGTTGTACCTATCGTGTGGATGGTTTTTCTTCATCATACGCTAGGATGTGATTATGTCAAGACTTTCTTTTTATTCTTTATTTTGATCGAAATGCTTGCGATAAATCCAATGCATGTAATATAGTGGATGCATCAGCAAAAACCAAAAAAGGGGAAAAACTAAATGATGACAAGTCATTCTGTGATGAGTGTCACGCTGAAAAAGATGAGGAATAAAATGGAAAATAAATTCGAAAAAGTTATGCATAGAAGTTTTTTGCTCGACAGCGAAAACGAATTGTATGCTCTCGAAACATTGCGCGAGTCCAAGTCGGGTGAATTTATTTTAACAATTGATTCCCCCTCTTTATCAAGCGGAATGACAAGGGACATTTATAAAATTTCAGTTGATGACGCTAAAAAATGGAAAGAAAATGTATAGAACATTAACAGAAAATCTAAACGATTTTAGCGCAAAGAATCTCGATCAAATGATTGGCATACTCACAAATAGCGCGAAACTTGATGAAAAAGAGCTCGATCAAATGATTGATATACTCTGTGAGATCGCTAAGATGAGGATTCCTAGAGAATTTTCTAACGATGGTCTGTACATTTGCCAATGTTGGCACACAGGTAAGCTATTTGTGAAAAATAAAAAAGGACAGAAGTTGGGAATGTATAAAAAACGACTGGAGATGTATCATACATGCTCCTCATGTGGGCAAGAAAAATGCGGAATGTGCTCATGTACGGTCGAGGAGAATATCAACGCGAGAAAAAATCAAGCTAAAAATTAGCAACAAAAAGTAATGGAAAAATGAAGAGAAATCGTGGTAACAATCGTCTGAAGCACAAATCTTTGTTGAAACTTCTAGAAAAAGAAAAATGGAAAGTTAATCAAGAGGGAAATAAGTTTTTGTGCAAGGGAGATTTGAAATATTTAGCATGGATGGTTGATAGAGAATTTCTAGAAAATATCGATGAGGCGCTCGTCCGGTGTTTGACTATACGCGGGCTAGATGACATCGAGGGGAAAAAGTCTAACGAACTTATAAAAAGATTGAAAGATGCTATCAATGAAATGAAAAAAGGAAAAAATTAATGGACGTCATCGAAACGACAGACTATGATATTTTCAAAGGAATTGTAGGCAATCGAAAGGTCGAAAAAAAACATGTCGAGATGCTGACAGGGGCCATCGATAGAAATAATCTCCTCAATGTACGCCCGATCATTGTAAACGAGGAAATGATGGTTATTGACGGCCAGCATCGTTTGGAGGCTGCAAAACTATTAGAGGTGCCTATTTTTTACTACATTGTAAAAGGGGCGGGTCACCAAGAGGTTGCTTTGCTGAACTCCAATCAGCGTAACTGGATAATGTCGGATTATCTCAATATGTACGCCAAGCAAGGATATCCTGAGTATATCAAGTTAAAGGAGTTTTTAGAAAATCATAAAATAGATTTGCAGCATATATTTATGGTTTTAACCTTGGGAATAGAATCATGTTCAGCCGAAGAACGAATAAGAATGGCGCGAATTAACACAAATTTTCGAAATGGTTTTTTCGTCGCAAAAACAGATTATCAACAGCTAGGACAATATATAGATAAATTTCTTGAATTTAAAAAAGAATTTCTTAAATATTCAATGGCGAAAAGAGGTGAATGTATTTTTTTAAAATCTTCTGGAATAGCACGCGCATTTTTCCTATTTTGTGAAACATTTTGGGAAAAAATCAGATGGCCCGTTTTTTTTAAACACGTCAGCGAAAATACACAATCCATAGTTGCAAAATCAACTCGAGATCAATACTATCAACTTTTATTAAGCATTTATAACTTTAGATTACCAAATAAAAATTGCCTAAAATAATCTCTTCCCCTTTAGGATAGCAACCATGAAGGGGCTTGGCAAAAACTCTCAAAAAAGATATGAAGAAACGACATAGGAGAAAAATCATGGATTCAATTAAATTTTCGCAAGAATATACCCCTACAGGAATGATGTACTATGAGCCGATCAACCACGAGGCTTATGAGCTGATGGAGTTTATAGATCCACAGCAGAGCCACTATCTCAATGAGGATAGAGCAGAGAGGGTTTTTGGATGGTTGGAGAAGTTGGGCCATGATGTAACGGTGGTACAGAAGAGAGGGTACGAAAAATCGCAGAGGGCTTAGGATAGCAGATTTAGGGGGTGGCTAGCCCCCTATAGTCATTTACCCAATTCTGAAGGCCCGTAGATCTCTATGATAGGGTGAGAATAGTCCTCAGGCTGTGATGGCCCTGGAGTATCGTCATTGTAGCATACTAACCGATGTGCTAACCCATTTCCTCCAGGCTCAGGGCGATGACGATCTCTATCCCTCACATCATTCGGATGTCCGTTCGTCGTAGCTGGCCGGTCATGTCGATCATGGTGTTTTGCCATTATGAAGCTGGTCAAGAAAAGACACAGGATAGTACTCCCTGCGAGTCTCAAGGAAATAAGTTTTTTCATCTTCTTCTTTTTGTTGCTCCTGGCGTTGGGAAGCGATGGCATTTTTTTTTGCTTCCATTAAAGTTTCATGCATTTTCAAGAAAAACTTATCGAGCTCATCTCGATTTTTCTTATCCATCTCTCTCCTCCTTGTCCTATGGCATATGCTTGTTATCTTCATGCGTTTGGTGCAGATATTTTCGAGTGCAGACATCCTTAGGGACATAATAGGGGCCTGCGTTATTGGCCCTGATGCATCTCAATTTTATCACCTTCCCATCCTTTCTAAATTTAAAATGCCCATCGCAAAAAACCACATCCCTCATGAGGATATAATTTTTGATAATATGCCTATGACAGCGAAGATCGATCTGCTGCGCTGACAGAGACGCCGAAAGAAAAAGACTAAGAAACAGGAGTTTCATTTTTAGCCTCTAGGTTATTCGCAAATTCTACGGGTGCGTCAAAAAAATCATCACTTGATGGAGTGTCGCCTGCATCTGCTATTTTGTCGGATTCTTCCCAATAATCATAATGATCATGCGTAGGAAGAGACGGGCGAGGATCGTGAAGATCGCTAGAATCAGATGGATAAAAAGGATCTTCATTGCCCTCATTATACGATGGAGGCAGCATGACTCCCCCATTAGGCATACGCACAACGCGAATAATATCCCTGTCCAAAAAATATATCCCACGACGATTTGCCCTTACCTTGTTAATTTCCACATATGTGCCTACAGGGAAGTCTGTTCTAGTATAAAAATATACTTGAAACACCCCATTTTCAAATTGAAGAGGATCTAACACATCGACATAATGTCTCTTAATATGTTTTTTCTTTCCCTTTTCAACATCTACTTTGCAAGTCACGGGTGGGTGATGGCGGAACTTAAGGGGGGGTATCTCTTCCCTTTCTCCTTTTGCTCCTGAGATGAGATAAGTAGAGAGGGCTAAAAATAAGCAAATGAGTCGAAACATACTTTCTCCTTTATTCTTGGCAGAAATTTATGTAAGAGGGGGATTTTTCGCAATCTTTTTTTCGCTCAAAGATGAGAGATAGCAACATCTCCATCGAACAATCTTCCGCATGAGCTTTGCCTTGACAATTCTCATAATCATTTCTTCAACTCTATCCAACTTATCCATCATCACCCTCGAGATTTTCTTAGTTTGCCACAGATTGTAAAGAGATAGGGGATAAATTGTTTAATATTTTTTCCCTGCCAACTCTCCTTCGACATGATTTCCATCGCCTCGGTGATGATAGTTGGGCTAAACCCCAAGAAATGCTTTATGTCCCTTGGGTTCATCTTGACTTTGCTCGACCCAACTTTGAAAGGTAATTGTAAAAGCTCAGTCGTCTCTCTAGCCATCTCATCACTTCCAGGAGTGGGTGGTGGGCCTTCCATTTGGCTAGACAGCTGCATGTAGGTTGGAGCTTCTCGAGGAAGATCGTCAGGGAATGGATTAGGGGGAGCTCGAGGATGGTCCCCTTTCTTCTGGAGCTGTTGCTTGCCCTTGTCCTTTTGAGCTAAAAATGAAGCTTCCGAGGCGGGGGCCGATGTGGAAGTCCGTGCCGTCGATTTCTTGGGCCACGCCTCTATGTGTTTTATATTCTTACTCTTCTTATCATCCTTATATAGGGGATTGGGGACCTGGTTCATGGATGACCCACCCCCCAGGTCATCGGTGACCCACCTATCAAATCTTTGATTTAAATTATTTTGGGAATTGATGATCTCTTGCCCGTAGGCTTTGAGAAGATTGTCTCTATTCCCCCATGTCTCAGGAGTCCAGATCTTTCGGTCGTTTTTGTATTCGACCTCAACGATGATTAAGTTGTGCGTCACAAGTTTCCGTATGTAGCGTTTGACTGTGCTAAGCGATACTGATGATTGGCTGGCGAGATATTTGTTTGACGCCCAGCAGAATCCATACTTGGAGATGAGAGAGGATAGGAGAGAGTAGAAGATTTTTTCTTCAGCGAGCAGGGAAGGATGAGTTGCTATATATTCTGGGAGTATGCGATAGTATCCTGACATAGCGTTTGTCCTTTTGCAAGATAGAAGAGTCCGCGTGGCAGCTTCGTCTTCTATCTCTGTATTTTAAAGATTTGTCCTACTTGTACCATTTCGACCCGTTATGGTCAAGGAGGATAGAGGGGGGGTAGAAGAGATTCTACCTCCTTTTTTTTGTCTTCCATCTAATTCTTCATCTAAACACCCTCTAATTCGCATTCTTTTGGGCATAGGTTCAACGATCGTGGGTGTGGTGGTGTAGTTGGGCATCTAGATAAGATAATTGATTGTAGGGCAAATTTAAGCATAAAGAAAGCCCCTCCTCTCTCCCTCCTATTTTCACAGAAATAGTGTACCCTCATTAGGCAGAGAAAAGGGGCAGATGTCTAGTCGGTCTGCTTCATTTTCCAATTGGTGAAATGGTCGAGCAGAATTGACTTGTTGGAGGTCAGTAAGGCTTCAAGATTGGCCAAATCTGATCCTTTATTTTGGCAATGATTCAGATATTTTACCATACCTTCCTCTTCGTCAATCCCTAATGTCACAACTACCTTACTCGCTAACTTCTCAACTTCCTTACTTCCTAACTTCTTAACTTTAGGAGTTGGATCTGCTGGCTCAGGATAGGGATCAAAATTCTGAGGATTGGTTTCTTTAACCAAGGTTTGGCAAGATCCTTTTCCATCATCATCCTCTTGGGCAATCCCAAATGCAGCAGAGAGACTATATCTCCTGGCGTAGGTAATGGCAGATCCATACCCCTGAGCATCATCGTTCTTCACAGGTAGAGACGTAATCCCACACGACAAACTCTCTCCTGATGAATGCATAATAACGGTCTCAACTCCAGCAAATCCGGGAGAGCTATGGATATTTTGTACAAACCAAAGTCCATGTGCTGCCAAAGCTGGCTTAATAGACGCTATCACAGCACTCAGATCAGCGTACTTGTATTTATGGGCTTGTTTATCTCTAACTACCCCTTCAATCATCGGGAAGGCATCAGCCATCGCCTTGCACAGTTCCTTCATTTTACTTTCTCCTTATAGATAATTTCGTTGACTTCTTAAGATTTAGCCCGGGGATGATCCTCAATCCTTGCTTCATTGCCAACTTAACTCTTGCCTCGTCTACTGTCAAATACTCCCTTGGGACATCTTGGATATTTGACACCTCAAAAGAAAAATCAGGGAGGTCAACAGTCATGACTTTGGAAGTTGCTAACTCCCCAACTTCCCAACTTCCTAACTTCCAATCTTCTACCTTGTCAACTACTACATCCTTCACGCGATCAAGGTTTTGCGTAAACTGCTTCGCCAATCTGTTGATCTCTGCTTGAAATTTTCGGCTAGGCTCTGTTATTTCCTTCCTAGTAGATTCGATTCTTTCGAAAAGATTAATGGCCTCACAGGCTATGTCAAGGGCATTTTCTGCCTCTGTTCTTGATGTTATCTCTAGGTCTGTGACATATTCCACAGCCTTCTCTACTTCATTTTTGTATTGCTCAATCTGATATTTCACATCATGAGAGATCATTTCGTTATTCATTACAAACTCCAATTTTCAATTATTTCGTCAACTTCTTTCAATTCTTCTTCTATCTGGATAAAAAGTTTTAATTTGTCAACCTCAAGTTGCAGCATAAACTTTTCATGCCTCAAGTCAAAAATTTGATTGATTAATTGGAAGTTGCTTTGAAAATCAAAATCATCTAGAATCATGTCTGAAGCCATTTTTTCACTCCTATGGAAAATTGGTTTTTGTTGAGAGTTCCCCACACTAACGACTCGCTATCAGAAGTGTGGGGTTTTTTATTTTTCTATCTTCTTCTTCTTTTCCATCGGAATCTTCGTAATCGTCACTCCAGCCTCTTCAGCCCTTTCGATCATCGTCAACGATACGTATGGCTTATCTACAATCTTTGTCAGTAAAACTGCCAACTCATTCACGGGCCAATAAACTGCGTGCCCTTTAGCTCGACTCTCCCTGATAACAACTTCCATAAATCCTCCTAAGCTTTCGTTTGTGATGTGGTATGAGATTAATGCATAGCATGAGATTAATGCAATAGGAAAGAGCAAAAAAAAGTCCCCAAACACACAAATGTGCTTGAGGACTACCCTACAGACTATATTTATATAGGGTTATGATATCGATAGGATTGGATGTGAGCGAGACAGTCGCTCATGAGCTCAGAAGAGAAATGATATTCTCTAACCTTAGGCAATTCTCCATGAGGGTCAAGTTGAATGTACATAAACCTTTCAGAAATGTTGGGAAGGTCATTTTGCCTCATAAGATAGTGATACAATCCCCCTCTCAATGCCCAATTTCTATTCATCTCCTTTGTGCATGTCGCTACGGTCTTCCAGTCAACTAAAATCAACCCATCTTCATTGGGCATTCTTACGAGAGCATCATACTTCCCTGTTAGTTTAAACACCTCGTCGTACAGGCGAATTTCAGAAAAAGGAATTCTAGCCCCTGTAAATTTAGTCCATCTCAAAAACGAAAGAAAGTACCCGCCAGCCTCTTCTCGAAGCGCTATTGATGGGATGCATTCGTTATGCAGATAGATAGCTTCATGTACGTCGCTTCCAATCCTTGTTTTTCTTTCAAGGATATCTTGTGGAATCATACTAAAATCTTCCCATGGTCTCATTATGTCAGAAACTCTCGCATACCCTTCCTTAATTATATCTTCCATTCCTTCCTCTTGGTTATTTCGTTGAGATGATTTCGCAGAGTATATACATAAAAAAACAAAAAAGGGTTGTTAAATAAATCATCATATCCTATGTGTGAGCAAAACAATAATTGAGGATGGGATGATTGAAATTGAGATCGATGGAGAGCCAATATCATGGCAAAGACCTGCTCACAGAAGCTTCAGGAGTAATGACAAAAATATAACTGTAGTCTATGACAAGCAAAAGAATGATAAGGAAATGGTTAGGTGGCAGATGAAGGGGCAAATGAAAGAAGAAATCTTGACCGTCCCTCTTCTCATCGACTTGACCTTTAGGATGCCCATTCCGCAAGCAACATCGAAGAAGGTTAGGGAGCAGATGAAGCAGGGGGAAGTTCATCATTTCCGACGCCCTGACATCGACAATCTTTCAAAATTTTATCTTGACTGCATGAACGAGTTGGTGTTTGCAGATGACGCTCAGATTTGCACTCTCTACGCTCGAAAAGTCTATTCATCTTACCCCTCAACTCTTATTAGAATTCGACCTTATACAAAAAATATTTATCAAGATGAAATAGATAAAAGAAAAGAGATGGAAGAAGATGAAGGTAATTCAAGAGAAGATGGACGGAGAGAATTACATAGAAGTAATTCTGGCGAAAAAAGAATTGATCTCTTTGGCGGACAAAAAAATAGTCACCAGCCTGTTCGAGATGAATGACGACATATATAACATTGGAATTAGATTAGCAATTAGAGGGGAAGAAAATGCCACTAATCAAAAGTAAAAGCAAGAAGGCAGTTGAGAGTAATATAAAAACTGAAATTTCTGCAGGTAAGCCTCAGAAGCAAGCGGTTGCCATAGCTCTCAATGTCGCAGGAAAAAGCAAAAAAGGAAAAAAGAAGTGAAACGAACGTCAGACATAAAAGGGGTGATTAAAAGACAAAAGATGTACTCAACCCTAGCTCGACATGAGGGGGATTATGCCCTCAAGAAGGAAAAGGAAGAGGAGAAAGAACATGCCCCAGAGATGGCTAAAGATAGCAAGGCAGAGGCGAAGGTAGCGTTTCAGTTTGCGAAAAAAAGAAAGAAGATCGTCAAGAAAGAAGAAAACAAACTTAAAAAAATAAAGAGAAAAAAATGACCCCATCTGATGACAAGAGGCCCATTCCCGCAGTAGAGGTAAGTCAAAAATACATGGCTTGGAATATCAAGGAGATAAGTGAGAGCTTGAAGATGATTGCCATGGTAGCGAAGTCCATCGACGAAACCTTGAAGAAGATTGCCAATGTCCCGTGCATGAAAGAGTCGAAACAACAAGAAAAAGACACAATCCCTTTCTAGATTGGGTAAGGAGAATATTTATGGGTTTTTTTAGTTGGCTTTTGAAAAGAAAACAGAAAAGAGATGAAAAGCGAATTGTTGATATTGCGATTCAAAATATTGAAAAGCTAAGAGCTAGCATGGAAGAGGGTTTGGAGATTCCCATCCGATTTCATCACTATCCTGACATGTATGTTGAACGAGATCAAGAAAATCAAAGGGAACAAAGAAAGCAGAAGAAGCAGAGGAAAATACAAGAAAAAAGGTCGCATTTCCAAGGTAATGTCGCCAAATATCTCAAAGATCGATGCTATTTCGATGAGGGAGTGGAAATTGGGAATGAGGAGGTTTTTGAAGATTATGTGGATTGGGCCCAGAAGAACGGTTTGAATTATTGCAAATCAACACAATCGTTTGGAGCTGAGTTAAGACATGTAGCAAAGAAAAAATATTCTTCAATTCGCGATCCAGATAATGGAAAGAAGACAATATATCGAGGATTTGGGATCAGAGTTTTCAATGATGATTTCTTCCTATGAGTTCACTATCGGATAAACAGCTCCTGTCACTTCACGAGTCTGACGCTAGGATCAACATTTGGGAGGGAGCTGTTCGCTCAGGAAAAACCTATGTTAGCCTATGGAGATGGTTAAAAGAATTGTCCTTTGGGCCTCCAGGGGAGTATTGCATCATCACAAGGACCTACGATAGTTTTAAACGAAATCTCCTCCCCCAGCTTACCAATATGATAGGAAGTGATGTCAAGTATTATAGCGGTAAGAGGGAGATGGTTGTTTTCAATAAAACAATTCACATTGTGGGCGCGGACGATGAGAGAAGTGAGGCAAAAATTCGAGGCCCAACCTTCTCTGGGGCTTATGTGGATGAGGCTACCATCATTCCTGAGAGTGTATTTAGAATGCTCATCAGTAGATGCGCGATGCGAGGGGCTAAGATATTCGTTACTACCAATCCTGACAGCCCCTACCATTGGCTAAAGAGAGATTTTCTCACAGATAACCCTGACGTCAAGAGTTGGAAGTTCACCCTCGATGACAACCCCGAACTGACTGAAGACGAGAGAGACTATCTCAAGAGGCAGTATAAGGGGATTTGGTTTCAGAGGTTTATTGAAGGAAGGTGGGTGCAGGCCGAGGGAGCCATCTACGACTTTTTCGACACATCTTTGCATGTCATTGACTTTCCTCCTGGGCAGGCAGAGTTTTACATTGTTGGGGTGGATTATGGAACTACTAATCCTTGCTCATTTGTTCTAATAGGGATAAACAGATCCAGATATCCAAATATATGGGTGGAGGATGTCTACTATTGGAATAGTAAGGTGAAACAAAGGCAGAAAACTGACTCAGAGTATGGGGACGACCTGAAGAAGTTTATCGAAGGACGAGTGATAAAGGCAATATATATCGATCCGTCAGCAGCTTCTTTCAAGCTCGAGTTGAGCAAGGGGGGTATACAAAACCTCTATGATGCAGAAAATGAAGTCCTAGATGGGATTAGGATGGTAAGTAAATTTCTAAGCAATGGGACGATGAAGATCTGTAGGAAGTGCGAACCCCTCATCAGAGAGATTCAGGGGTATGTATGGGATATCAAAAGTACAAAGACAGGGCAGGACAAACCAAGCAAGGAGATGGACCATGCCTGCGATGCCCTTCGCTATGCCATCTACACACACTTTTTTGGGAAGGAGCAGAATAGAATGACTGCCCAAGATCTAGACAAACTCTATAGAGATGCCATGGGAGGCAGTGATCTTCCTGCCCCCTTCAGAGACGTTCCAGGAATGGATAGTAGGTTTATGTAACTCTTAGAGTAAAGATATACACCAACCCTGACCCCATCAAAAGAAACAAAGAAAAAAGGACAGCGGTCCAAAACTTCGCCACCGTTGGAATAGGCATAATTCCCCCTCTAGATAATTGTTGAGTATTTTATCGCACTTATAGGTACATCAACATCTGCGTCAGCCTCAGTCTGATTGGTATCATCCACCACATCGCTCGACACGCCATGAGTATCCGTTTGGATAATGGATAGGGTACATCCTGAAATGAAAAGAAAGAAAAGACATAAAATAATAGTAAAAATTCTCATTGACACCTCACCTTTCCCCCCTCATATATACTTTGCTTAAAATAGTCAAATAGTCCTATCATACTTTCATAATAAAAATTGCGAAAGACTAGGAGAGAGATATGGTAGCGTATCAACTAGAGATGTTCGAAAGGACAGAGGTAGAAATGCTAAGAGAAGAGGTTGGCGAACTGAAGAAATCTATATCCAATGTGAGAAGAGGATTGTTTGCCAGGCAGGAAGATGTGGTAGATGCAGTACAGAAAGAAAAATTGAGGGCAGACAAGTTAGAGGATGCGCTCAATCTGATGACAGAGCGCATGAAACATTATGAGGCAGCTTTATTTCCTGTCGAATCTGTTGAAGGGATCTTTACCTCAGGGCTCAAATCTACTTCTTGCCCAGTCTCATCCTTGATGATCTCCTCGCAAGCTTCTTCTACAGGGTTGTCCTTGCCCAAAAAGTAAATGGAGAGGATTCCTGCTATGCTAGCGATGACGACGATACTTGCTGCAATAATCATTTTATTCAATTTTGATCTCATTTGTTTGAAAAATAAACTAAGCAATTAGGCTGGCAGAAAAAAACGAATTTTGCACCGTAGACATAATAGAAACTACCTTTGTAGCTCCAGCGACATTAATATTCACATTCAGAGTATTACCAGCGGTGCATTTATGGCATGTACTTAACAAATATGTTGTGCTCTTTTGAGCTCCAAGAATATAGGCATTTGCATAAGGGTTATTTTGTATCATTAACAATCCAGCCCCATTTAATGTAAAATAAGCTCCAGCAAGGAAATGTCCTGGAAGTAATCCGTTAATCATGATTAAGGATTGTATAAGATAAATCCCCGTTACTGGAACTGTATATATCCCTGTTACAGGATTATAACTTCCTGTTTGATCGTATAATACAGAATTGTATTTTATAGGACCGACAACAGTATTATCACCTGTGCAGTTGAGAATGGACGCTGACAAAATTGCCTTAAATGCAGGAAGAGTTGGGTTCTTGCCTGTCAGAGATACCAATCCAGCAGCTACGTTGAATTGTGATGCGGTATATGTCGAAACGCCCTTGCCCCCAGCGTTGGTAGCGTTGGCAGCTGTGACAGCGATCTCATTTCCAGCTATATTCCCTGTCGTTGATATCCCCTGCCCAGCTGATCCATTGACCGTCAAATTACCCCCAGCTGTAGGCGAAACAACATGACCGTCATCAGTCGTTACGGTTTGGATGTTGACAACTACAGGGACAGGGATGGCTGACACAAACCCATTGACCACTGCGAAATTTGCTGAGTTAAAGCTACAGACTCCCTTCTGTGTCAACCCAACGTTAGCCCCAGCTGTAGCATTGGCAGCCGTGATGGCTATTTCATTCCCTGCTATATTCCCTGTTGTAGATATCCCCTGAGCAGCTGTCCCATTGACTGTAATATTCCCTGCCCCCGTATAGGTCACTACATGCCCGTCATCTGTTGTCAAAGTCTGCAATCCTGCTGCAGCTGCAATCGCTGACACAAACCCATTAACCACTGTAAAGTTCGCGCTGTTGAAGGAACACACCCCTGTATGAGCTACCCCTACCAACCCTGCTGTAGCATAGTCGCAGCTAATCGTCAATTGGCTAGGAAGGATTCCTGTGGTGAATATTCCCCTCGTAGCTTGTGATCCATTTATGGAACATAATCCGCCACTTGGGGCAATCACTACTCCATAGTCACCCTGAAGGTTTTGTATCCCTCCGCCACCGCCTCCTCCTGTAATCGATACCCATACCGCTTGCTTTCCTCCTCCAGCGAGGTTGAAGTCGCGCATGAGCATAAAGATATTGTTGTTTTTCGGATTCATCCATGTATCGCCAGGATTGTAGTTGTTGACATCGAGGAGATTGTCAGGATCTCGATGATGAAAAACTATATTCCCTGGGTTGAGAGGATAGACTCCAACGTAGGCTGTGGGGTTTTTTGATGGAAGTTGACTAGACATATTTTGACCTTATTAACATAATAGACACCCAGAAAAAAAAGTATATGGTGATCCACCCTGCGGACCAGCTGTATTCCCTGCCAATCCTGAAATAATAAGTGTTACGTAAACAGTGGTACTTGCAGATAAAGGTAAAATTATAGATCCAAATGATCCATAAGCACCAGTATAATGGGCATAAAAAGCAGCAGATCTTCCTGCTGATGTTTTTATATTCATTAATACCTCTGTACAGCCTGATTGACCAACGCAACCAACTCCAGCAGCAAAAATATAGTTTCCTGCTACAGGTGCCGTAAACTCGCCAGTTCCTGTATCGTAATATGTACCTTGATTTACTGTAGTTGAATTGAAAATAACTTTATATTCAGCTCCGTTTCCAGTAACGTTATACAACGCAGCTGATTTGTATGCGGAAAAACATGGTTGAGCTGAATTAGTTATTCTACTTGTTGAATCCATTTTAGCTGCTGATGACGTAACTAAACTCGTACCGTCATATTTTACCAATCCTGTGCTCGTTGAAAAACTTGAGGCATTAGTCCCGCCATTGGCAATTGGCAAAACTCCCGTCACTCCAGCTGTGAGATCGAGCTTTTGAAATGTGGGCTTTGCTCCTGCTCCATTTGACACCACAGGATAATTTGCCGTTCCCCCTATCAAAACCTGGTCTAGGTCAGCTAGCGATTGCTGTACAGTTGTATCGCCTGCTCCTAGCCATCCTGTAAACCCCGTTGTCGTAACGTTAATCAACGATGCTTGATTTGCTCCGCTGGTAGATGTTGACGATCGAGCAGTAGTTTTAGCTATCAAAATTGAGGTGATGGCATTGGCTGCCTTATTATAGATTATATACCCTAACTGGCATAACTCTAACGAAAACAGCTCATTTGATGCCTTTGCCGTCGTTCCTGCTCCTATGGCGTTGTTTGCTGCTGTCAGATTGTTATATTGCGTGGTGTCCAATACGGCGAAATATGTCGGGGTGGTGGCATTGAGATTGTCTTTACTCGCATAGAGAGTATAAACCCCATATTTATTTGCACCTAGCGCCGTTGGAGTGCCAGCTGCATTGTAATATCCTGTGAATGTCGTTGTTGCATTTTGTCTTGCCCATTTTCCGCCTGCATTGGTGTACATTTTAATCCAAGTGACGCCAACCCCTCCTGAATCTGGGATATTTGTATCTAATCCCTCGTCCTCAAGTTCGTCAGCTCCATTGATTTGTATCCCCTGTGTCCCATTGATGGCGATGTTTGCCCCATTAGCTGAGTTTTCAATCACCGTGCCGATGATGTCATGGAGGTAGGTTTCTACTCTGGCAGAGAAGGCGTATGGGTGGTTTTCCTTAACTGTCACTTGGTTGTTAGTAACTGGAGTGGAGTCTCTAAGGCATTCAAATAAAATTATGTTATCTCTATAAAGCGCGTCAGTTCTTGCCGTTGCCTTCCCAATTGTCCCTGATGAGTCAATGTAAATCCAATAACAATTGCCAGCCGTCAATCCTGCAATGTTTTGCGCAACCCATGTAACCAACTTGCCTTTTACATATCCATTCCCGCCTCTTAATAGCTGAAACGTCCCGAGCGTCGTATCGTCAAAATATGCCCCAGCTCCACCCCAGGAGAAAAAACCTGTCATATCCATGTCAGTCATGTACGTGCTAAACGTCGAGGGAGATAGCAATTCGAGGGTGTTAGTGCCAAGTTTTACATCAGTAGAGGAAGCTAGATATTCAGTGTTGATCGCGTTGTTAGTGGGCATCTCTTATCCTTATGCGACAGTAATGTTTCCAATAGCAGAAAACACAAACCAGGTGGTATTAGCGATGAGGCATACCATGGTAATGCAATCTCCAGCATTGGTTGAGGCTAGCGACCCGCCAGCTCCAACTGTCGTATGTGTATTCCCAAAAAAGATTTCTTGTCCAGCTCCTTGCGCAATAGTCCAGCCAATTGCCATTCCAACAATCGAAACTACAGATCCAAGGGCAGCTACGGCAGGAAGAGTGAAGGCTGTCGCCCCCCCAGAATTGGCCCCATATCCATTGTTAACAGCGATGGTAGTAGGAGCAGCGACAACAGACCAGGTTAATCCTCCTCCTGATGTTGCTATGGAGATGGTCCCAGCGCCTGGAGTAATGGTGATCCCAGCCCCAGCACTCAAACTCGCTGCTACAGGGTCGTTTCCTGTACTGCCTATCACCAATTGCCCATCTGTCAATGGCCCTACGTTGTTGATGGCATTGGCAGCAGCTCCAATAAGCACAGCGTGATTTGTCGTGGTGGTGGCGCTAAACGAGCCCGCACCGTCATATTTACATATCCCTGCGCCTGATAGATCAATCGCGTTATTAGTTACCATACTTTTCCATTAATTTAATATTAAATTCCCAACTGAATCAACTATCTGAAACTTCGAATTCGCCACAATACAAACTATCTCTACACAATCACTAATCATCGAGGCAGCCATACTTCCCAGTACCCCTGCAGTCGTAGACTGATTCCCAAAAACAATTTCTTGGCCTGCATTCTGTGCCAAGGTCCACAAATTCCCATTCCCTATGATGCTGTAGGTATCACCAAATGCTGCGGCTGCTGGAAGCGTGAATTGCACCACCCCAGCCCCTGATGCCACATATCCATTGGCAGGAGCGAGGAGAACAGGGTTGAGGAGTGATGTTACATTATTCCAAGAAAACCCTCCACCTCCACCTCCAGATATGGTGATGGTCCCTACCCCGTAGGTGATCACCACTCCTGCCCCAGCTACCAATGTATCGGCCTTGACGTGAGGGGCAACCGTATCCTGTACGAGTAGCTTAGTTACCACCCTACACCACCGTTATTGTCCCAATTTCTGAAACAACTACCCAGCGAGTGTCAGCTATGCTACAAACCATCGTTACTGTATCGCCTTGTGCTGCTGATGCTAGACTTCCGCCAACCCCTGGAGTAGTTGCCGATGCTCCTATGCGAATGGATTGCCCAGCTCCTTGTGTGATGGTCCATGAAGTTGATCCGTCAAGAGACAGGGAAATCATTTCTCCTACAGCAGAAGTGGCGGGGAGCGAAAAGGATAGGGCTGCGCCAGAGGTACATACATATCCATTGTTGACTGCCAATGGCCCTGATGCGCCAATCACTTGCCAGTTTGTTATCGCTTGGATAGGCTGACTGCCAACTTGTCCTGTGGTTGTATCGATAAAGACTTGCTCTGTATTAGATACACTAACAGAGGCAATTCCTTGGATGTAGCATGCTGTATGTGTCCCCAATCCTCCTAGGCGTATAGTAGTGCTCTCGCCTACTACCCCAGCATCGCCTATGCAAATGTTATTTGCCTCTGCCCCAACATATGCAGATCCAGCATCTGTGCCAATCGCGATAATATCTTGCCCGTCAGTGACGTCAATCAATGACCCGTGTCCGATAGATATGCATCTCGCTGTTGTTGATGCAGCTATGCCCTTTAAAGCATTGGTACCCAAGGCAATATTTGAGTCTACGAATACTAGATTTTCGCCTGCAAACGCTCCAATTAAAATATTACTGTCACCACCATCCAAATTTGCGCCAGCGTTACATCCAATAGACACGGTGTATCGAGAATGACCAACTAAACCGAGGGAATTAGCGCCAAGGCCTACATTACCCTCGCATGGATGCATGCCTCCAGTGGTCAATGTGAGATTCCCAGCCAATTCGCCTAGAAAGGTGTTGTTGGCTCCATAGTTATGTAAAAATGTATTCCCTCCTAGAGAGTACATACCTGTCGTTCCTGCTGCGTTTGTATCTGGCTGGGAGATTGAATTGTTTAGGCAAACCTCAACCGTGTTGACGCCAGCTATCGTGTTGATGTTTGTCGCTACTCCCCCTACTGACGTGCCCCCATCAACAATCATCTCTCCTAGGACCGTTGGCACAGCCTGCCCCACATCCCCATCAACTTTTAACACCCCGCCAGCACCCCCACCAGGAGGTAAAACTGTTCCTGCTTGTGACATTTTGGATCCTATGTTGCTGCGAATTGAGTTACTAAGTAGACAAGACCAACTGTGACAGTTCCCTTGACCCAGAACTGAGTGCCTCTATGCACTACCATCCCAGCCTCTCTAGACGAATTTGTTGTCTCATCGTAGAGGAAGAAACTACCAGCAGGGCATACATCGATATCTGTCACCCCATCAATTGATATAAAAATATCAACCCCAGACTGATTGACAATCTTTACAAGGAAACACTCGTGCTCTAGAGGCCCACCCAACGTTTGGTAGGCCGCGTTAAATGTCGCACCATTTCTGCTTCGAAGAGGTTCCCAATCAACTCTTTTTCCTAATGAAGACATATTTTACCTCAAGGTTAGAGAGCTTCGACAAGAAGATAGTTAAATTTAGAAATGTCAGTGGCAGCCAACACGCCAGTAGCATCGTAGGATGTCACCGTCAGGGTGCCTGGGACAGATGTGTCGGCAATCAAAAATCCCAACACAGGGGAGGCATTCAAATCGCATCGAGAGAGAAATATACGAGAGGCAGCATCAACTCCTGCCAGGGCGATAGATTTCGTCCCTGCAACGAGAGTCGAGGTTCCTAGGGTAGCGTTAGCCCCTTCCTTTATTTCAATTCCGTTTCCAGCAGTCAGAAGATTGATAATTCCATCAGTGATATTGACATTTCCTAGGGTTAGGTCAACATCTCCAGCAGTTAACGTGACATCTCCAAGAGTTAAGGTTAGATCTCCGGCAGTGGAGGTTATATTCCCTGCATCTATCAAAAGATCTCCTGTCGTTATCTCTACTCCCCCAGCTCCCTTAGGAGTAAGAAGAAGAGAAATAGCTCCATTCGTTCCAACTGCACTCCAAATATTTGAGGTAAGTTGAGTTGAGGTCGCTGCTGTTGACGTGAGAAATGTCAGGGCTGTAGCAATCCCCGTGACAGTTACGGCTGCCACAGTGGGCGTAAAACTACCCCCAAGACTCAACCACGTAGCTACTCCAGCTGTATTTGAGGATAGGGCAAAAACTGTTCCTGCCAATCTATTTACCCAAACTTGACCAATCATATACCCAGTGTCAGCAGCGACTGGACTTCTCCTCGCTACGATGGGGGTTGGAAATTGATTTGTAATGGGTTGGGGCGTTCCATAAAGGCCCTGTGCTTGTCCCTGAAGATGCTTTACCATAAAAACTCCTATGATTAAGTTAAACTTTTTTCTTTACTTTACCATGGATGATGGAAGGTGTCAAAAATAATTTATAAGATTAGGCTAAGGATTAGCCAATAGGAGATGCAAAAATGAATGAGGAAGTAGAAATTATCTTGTCAGTAATCAATATTGTGTGCTTGATTGGAGGGTTTTACAATTACAGAAAAGGGTGGGTGGAGGAGCGACATGAGATTTGTCAGCACCAGAAGATGACAGATTTAGAGATTGAATTATTAAACAAAAAGGTTGAAGGATTGTATGGGCCTGGTCATTCTAGGTGAGATTTTTGTTGTGGTAATTTGGATAGGGATGCTATGGTGTTCGATGAGAAAGAAGGAATAGGATATGTGCACCATAATTTTGATTGGAATAGCAATATATTTGCTTTTCCCTTTCATAATGAACGTTTTGATTCTTGCAAATCAAATCATCAATTCGCTAACTGAATAATCATTTCTTTGATAATGATTTTAGTTGATCATCGATATCTTTAAGTCCATCAAGTACGTCTTGATTATTTATCTCACTCTTTATGCTATCTGACACAGTTTTTAAAAATCGTTTTTTAGACAAAAGATTATGACAAAACCTCCATAACTCAATGGGATTTTTAAACTTTTCTTTCCAAGAAATAGGCATTTTAAACTCATCGAGCTTCATTTTTCGAGCCTTCAATAACTTTTGAATGTCAATTACAAGTTTTGCCTCTTTTTGAATCCTAGCTACCTCCTCAGGGCCTATCAATTGAGCCAAGTTTCTTCTTTTGTCAATATTTTCAAGAATTTTTAGCATGTCTTCAGGATCTGCATTTTCCTTTCCACTGTATAATATTTGAGCTGCCTTTGCTTTTTTTAACTTCTCAAAATCCTCAACTCCATTTTTTTGCCTCTTCATAATAGCGCCAATTTCTTCTCGACCTTCCTGTGTATTCATCAAGTCAGAAAGCTGATCATCGGTCATGTTATGCAATTCTAATTCTCGCTTATGTGATATCTCCCAGTTTTTCATTTGTTGCTGCACAACATCTATTCTTTTTTTCTTTTCTTTTTCCCATTCTTCTCCACGACGCTGTATTTCTTTAGATCTTGCCTCTTTATGCTTCTCTTGAGTCTTAACACGCACAACTTCCTTTTCTGCCAATTCCTTTTGAATAGCTTCTCGAGATTTAATTATGGCATTTCTTTCTTTAACTTTTTCCTCATATTCTTTTTTATCAAACTTGCCCTTTTCAATTTCTTTAGCAGCATATTGCTTTTCAGTTTCTACTCTCTGAAGTTCTGATCTTCTTTCATTTTCTATTTTACTAAAAAGATTTGTTATATTTTCTTTCTCCTGCTCAGAAAGAACTGGATCAAGTAATCTAATATGATTGTTAAAATCTAATGAGTTTATTTTATTAGGATCTTTTACAACATCTTTTAATACATTTTGTACTAAATGTCTCTTTACAACCTGTAGCACAATGGGACCTTGAGCGTTTTCTGGAGCAGTCAATACTTTTTTCAATGCAAGAAACGTATCAATATCTGAGGTAGCTTTGTCAAAAAGAGAAGTTGTATTTATATTCTTTTCTTTATTTCTAAAAGGTTCGATTTTATTGTTTAAATAAACATCTGCCCATCTTGTTGCATAAAATTTTTGTGCATCCCTATAACTCGTTTTGGCTGCATCAGCTCCATGAGTAGTATCTACAGCTAAATCTATAGCTTCGGTCAATGGTATTAGAAGCTTTGTATCTCCACCCTGATTAAAAGCATAATTAATATCTTCTCTTATATCTTTCTGTGAATCAATTAAATTAGATGTTTTGTATTTTTTTGGAATAAACCCATTAACAGTATATCCATTATATCCCTTTGGGGCAATTACAGCTAAATCTTTCAATAATGACTCTGATTTTTTTAACAACAATTTGTTTGTCGTTGAAAGAGTTCCAGGATCTCTTTCGTTTAATTTATTGATTGTATCGTTTAAATATTTTATCAATTCTGGATATCGATCAGTTACATTTTTAAACAAATATCTCGATTCATCGTATTTATCTTTTACTTCTTTCCAAATTTGTTTAGCACCATAATCTGTTGTATCAACGACAAGTTTTCCACCTTCAGTAGGACTTTTAGCATCAATGGGAGAAAATAAATTGCCAACAGTTTTATTCAATGTCACGGGTTCATGATATGTAGGAAATGTTGCTTCTTTGATTTCTTTTGTAATCACCTCTTTTGGAGGAGTGATTTCTGGTAGTTCTTCAAATTTAGGCTGTTCAATCTGTGACGTTTGAGGTATTTCTGCTACCTCCTCCATCGGAATAGGTTCAGAGATTTCTGTTGTGGGCCGTTTTAACTCTGGAAGATATTTTCTTGTGATCGCCCCCATTTCCCCAGATGATATAGGTTCTACAACACCTTGCATTCTTACTGTAGGAGGAGTGATTATAGGAGATGCAGGTGGAATATTTGATGTTGGAGGAACTCCCTGGGCCTGCCCCTGTGTCGGACCTCCGATCAATGGGACGGGTTGAGAAGGAGCGCCTGGCATCTGTGGCATTTTAGCTCCCCAAATCTTATTCACAAATCCTCCAGCAGAATATCCACCAATTCGAGCAATGGGTTCTGGAACACCTTTATTCATTAAATATTCAGATGTTGTCGGGGCCGCTATAGCACCAGCCACTCTCTTTCCAAATCCTCCGCTACCTCCAAAAAACATTTCAGAAGCCTGTTCGAGATCTTTTTGTCCTGGAGTCTGTGCTGTTAATGGTGCTCCAGTCGCTTCTTCAACACCTTGATACATCCCCCCTAATGTAGGAGTTAATTCATTTTGAACGCCTTGTTTATAATTCTGGTATTCTTCGTCATTTATATATCCTTTATTTTTCCAATCTTCAATATCATCTAATGCCTCAGCTTTCCCCTCTTGCGCCATAACACTTGATATTGTGCTCCAAAACAACGCCATTTTATTTAGATATGGTAATCCCTTGCCTGCTTGAATAAGCCATCTCCACCGGGATTTACCCGCACCCTCTTTTTCTTTTTCATTAGTTTCTAATTCTGGAGGGTTTTCCAAATCGTTTCCTAAAAAAGTAAAGTTAGCTTCAGGTTTTTCTTTCTGATTATTTAAAAGTTTTTCTTGATCAAGATGAAGTTGTTGTGCATATTTTGTTGCTTCTTCTGGAGTGTCGAACTTTCCTAAATACTTTCCAGTTTGTAAATATCGTTGAATTGCCTCGTCAGGAGAAAGCATTTTTCCTTCATCTCCCACTGTCGGAATCAAAACTTCTTTCCCATCCATATTAAATGACATAGAAGCGACTGTCGAAGTCCCGCCATTATTTACAACTTTTGGCCTATTAGTTAAGTCAATATTTCCTTTCCCAAATTTTTCATTATTATCAAGATCATTACCTAAATAAGTAAAAGACATAATTAACCTACAACCTTCCAATTTCCATTAGTCATTCTTACTATTTTTCCAGATCTAGTCTTAAATCTATCACCCTCACGAGCATCAGAAGGTAGTGAATCAACTTTTTCGTCAATCTTAAAATCTAAAATTGACTTTTGAGTTTTTTCTGCATTTTTTGCCATTTTATTGGCTTCTTTTTTGCCCTCAGACATCAATTTATTTACTTTTTGCCTAGCCCCTCGGGGCAATGTACCATCAGGATTTGTTATTGAATTATACACATCTCTTTTTTTGATGTTATATTCAAGTTGAGCCTTATATGCCTTAATCTTTGCTCTAGCTGCTGCTTCAAAATCTGATACATTTGGGATCAATTTTTCATAGTATGGAAATTCATTTTGCGCTATACCTCTTCCCTGCGCTTCCGAATGCAATTCCATCATTGCCATTCCTAGATTTTTAAGAGTTTCGCCTGCTTCAATTCTTTTTTCAGGATTAAATCCAAATAGAGCTCCTACTGCTCCAAATGGCCCTACAAATCCCTCATTAACAACTTCCTCCATTTTATCAAGCAAATTCATCAATTTATCAGACGCTTCAGCTTTGAAAAAAGTATTTTCTAAATCTTTTCTCGTTGATTCATCGCTAGCCATCAATGCCGCTTGTTCTCTATCGCTTTGAGCCTTGCTTAACTTCGTTAATTGATCAATACTATCTTTATTTCGCTTTGTCTCGTAATCGTATGCTTTATTTATTTGTTCAGCATTTTGAGGACTTTGTTGCAATAATTGATTTTTTAAATCGTCTATTTCATTTTGTTTATTTTGCCACTTTTCATTCAATTGCTGTTCAATCGTCCTCGGCTCTTGCTCTTGATTGGCTTCTGGAGGTTGATTTCCTGGAGGATTCAAAGCTTCATTTTCAGATTGATAGTCTAGATTTTGATTTGTTCTTGCCTGTCGCTCTCTTGGCACCCCTGGAATATTCGATGTTGTCTCAATCTTTTTTTCTTGAGGATTTTTGTTAAGGCTTGAAAAAGTAGAGGTGTAGTCTGGACCCTGCCCAGCCCCTTTTATCCCCTGCCCTATAAATGATTTCTGCATTTCAATAGGCATCTGACTCAACCATTTTGCCTTCTCAGGAGTACCGAGCATTTGAGCTAAAGCATTTCCAGATTTTTGCTGCTCTAGATTTTGTAGATCTATCTTCTTTTGCTCATGCATAGCATCAATTTTACTATTAAGATATGAACCAGCAGTTTGACCTAGAGGCTTCAACCCTTCGAATAACGCTTCACTTCTACTTGGCCCTCGTTGCATATAATTTGAAGGCATCCAATTAATGTTTGTAGTCATTATACACCTCCTAAATTATTAATAGGCGCCCCAACTTGTCTTTGTGGCATCCCTACAGGCGAAGCCCCCATACTTACACTAATTGGAGGAGGTGCAGCCCCTAATCCCCCTGCCAATGCTCCTGCTGCTGCTCCCCAAGGACCCGCCATCATCCCTCCTGCCAATCCCCCTTGGATCGCTCCCCCAACCCTAGGCAAGGCTTGTTGCCAAAATCCTGGAGACTTACCCCTCGGAGGAACCCCCATATATCCCCATGGTGGAGTTCCCATTATCTGCTGTTGACGCTGGAAATCTGCATTGGTAGCATATCGATTCATTTCCTGCTGTTGCTGCTGAGGTATCATCGAAGCCTGTATCCCCGTAGGAGCCAATCCCATCCTCTGCTGCCATCTCTGCCCAGGAAGTTGTGCATACCCCAGCCCTAAGTTTCCTGCCTGTAATTTTTCCCCAAATCTTTGCCCAGGCATCTGTGCATATCCCAATCCAACATTAGCTCCTTGAATTTGCTGTCCAAGAATTTGATTGATGAGATTAGCCTTGATTGACCCTAGACTTTCTTCCAGTCCCTTGCCTGCATTGGCCATCGTCGTCTGAAACCCTGAAGAGCTTAATGCATCCTTTCCAGCAAATCGCTCAGCAAGATTAGGCATCGTTTCTTCATAAAACTGTCGCATGTAGGGAGCTTCGAAATCTTTGGTCATATTCTGCGCAGGCTCGCCTAGCAATCTCTGTAAAAATCCACTTCCAGATTGTTCAACAGGAGAGACTTCAGGACCTTGTCTCATCCCCTGTTGAATCATTCCCTGAGCCTCGCCTTCTATTGGAGATGTTGGAGGCCCATGCTTAATCCCTTCCTGTAACGCTTCCAACCCTTGCTTCATCATCTTAGGCTCATGAAACTTCTCTACCTCCTGAGGCTTTCCCCATTCATGCAAAATCCCCTTCTGCTGAGGGCTGAGGGTTGGAAATCTCTGAAGGCGAGTGTATTTCTTCCCAGATTCGATCTTCATTGAAGAGGTATCAGAAGCCAATTCTTTCTTAGCCTTTTTCTTCTCTTCCTTTACATATTTCTTTTGACCATGGCTAAGTTTTTTACCCTTAGATTTTAGGTATTCAATCTCAGCCTTCTTCCTACCTTCTTTAGATTGTCCACCTACCGATGAAGGCACCCTCTTGTCTTCTTTATATTTCTCATGCTTTTTGTCATGTTTCTTTTTATCGTCAT
>CAIYHQ010000094.1 GCA_903926075.1 uncultured Methanomicrobiales archaeon | reverse complement strand
ACGGTTCAGAGACATTTCGCTTGAATACACTATTATCTCTCATTATATAAAGTACTAACGGTGTATGGCCCTCTATTTCTTAATTGAGATGCAATTAATCATCTGATGTAAAAAAAGGTATTCAGGGCTGAACAGTTACAAATATCCTCACTATATTATAGTCTCTAATCACCTATGAGTAATTCTCTCTAAAAACCTTTGCTAAAAAAATTACAAAACCCATCATGTAATTATGAATACAACCGAGGTACTTATAAGGAGAATTTTTTTTGTGCAATTCTAAAATGGCGTCAGAAAGGTTTGTAGGGAGGATTGGCGTTTGAATACAAAAATTAGTTCTTTTATTAAAGGAAAAGGAAAAAAAGGCAGCATGCGGTATGCAGAACTTGATTTAGCCAGGGGACTTGCGGTCTTCTTTATGATAACTTATCACATGTTTTATGATCTCAATTATTTTGGTATCTCTTCTCTTAACCCAAATTCTGGTTTATTACTTTATTTCGGAAGATTTACGGCAATACTATTTCTTTTAATAGCAGGTATATCCCTTACAATCAGTGCGTCAAGGGAGGATAGATCTTCTAACAGATGGAAGTTCATTGAAAAATTTTTAAAGCGTGGAATACTTATTCTCTTTTGCGCGGGTATCGTCTCGCTTGGGACCTGGATTTACCTGGGTACCGATGGAATGGTAATATTCGGGATTCTTCATCTTATTGGTTTCTCTATTCTCCTGGCACCGATATATGTCAGGGGAAAAATAGTAAACCTTTTTTTTGGCCTTTTTATTCTCATTGTTAGCCCTATTGTACATAACCTGAATGGTCCCCTGTATTTACTTCCACTTGGAATAATGCCAGATAATTACTATTCAGTGGATTATACTCCTTTTATTCCATGGTTCGCTTTTATTCTGATTGGTACAAGTCTCGGAGATGTTCTTTACCCTTCAGGAGAGCCTTGTGCATATATTCAAAAGTTAAAGCTAAATCTAAATCCAGTTCTCACGTTTCCAGGCCGCCATTCTCTCATCATCTATCTTTTGCACCAACCGGTATTACTAATATTAATAGCACTTATTACAGGAGTAACTGTTGCTCCAGGATAAAAAAATATGAATTGGTTATTACTCGGTTATTTTCCTATTTTGAGATAATATTGAAGCCTCTTGTCACATCAGAGTCCTCGTAATATGTATTCATGGCATTCCACAAATCCTTTGTTTTTACCCATACCGGAGGATACTTGTATCTGCCCACGTCCATTATTAGAAACCTGTCGCTTGAAACGTTGTATGCAGCAAGAGGTGAGGCGTGACCAAGAGATTTTTGGCCTAGAGAACTGCGGAGGTAACTAACTATAATGTAACGGTTGGTTGCTTTGATTGTTTCTATCGCTTTTTTCCTGAAGTCTTCGAGACTGCTGTCTGATGCATGGATTGTGGTAACCTTGATAGGATATGTCCTAAGAATATCTCCAAGTTTATCCAGTTTTACTCCGTTTGCTGAAACATCATCCGGGCTCGTTATTGCCAAAACATCCGGAGTAAAAAAGTTTTGTTGGGTGAAAATATTGAAATCTCCATATTCGGGTGAATCGGGTGCCGGGATTCCTAAAGCATTCAATACCATGACGCTGCTTGCGATGGTGCAATAATTAGGGTCATCCTGGGTAGTATACCACCTGGCAAGATTCCAGTAATTTTCATTATATTCGCTATGCAGTAATAACGCCCTGCCCTCCTTTGATGTTAAGGAAATAAGATTAGAGGGAAGTGGGAGTTCTGTTAGACTATCTCCTACAGCGTGTGCAACTAATGATAACAGGAAAATAACAGTTATAAACCAAAATATTTTTTTCATGTCGAGATATTAATCTGGAAACGTATAAAGGAACCCTGTTAAAAATTAAAGATGTATAGAATGAAAAAGAATACATTTTTACAGGTTAATTTTATAAATGGAAAGAAGATGAGCTACGAGGAGGTACAGAAGGAATGTCCGGTCTGTAAAGGGACCGGCAAAGGGACATTGTCTGCGTTTGATTATCATCCTAAATGTCCAATTTGCGAAGGCAGGGGTCACAATGAATTTTTTGAAGAGGTTATGCCTTGTAAAAAATGCAATGGTACAGGAATAGATAATAGTGCAATGGTGAAAAATGTCCGTTACTGCCAGATCTGTGGTGGAGCTGGCTTTATACCAGTGAAAAAAAAGGGATAAACGGATTAATATTTTCTAAACCTGTCTCCAAAAGACCGTTTCAAGGATGTAGCCGCACTACCTACTGCTGTGAATGCTTGGCTTAATAAGAAAAGATAAAAAAAAATTTAGCCGAAGAGTGCACCGAGACCAGCCATGCCGCTCTCTTCCTCTTCTTTCTTCTCTTCCTTCTCTTCTGCTGCCGCCGCTGCGGGTGCTGCTGCCGCGGCTGCGGGTGCTGCTGCAACTGCTACCGGTGCTGCTGCTGCTTTAGAAATCGCTTCTTCAATATCTACACCATCAAGGGCTGCAATAAGTGCCTTGACCCGTGAGTCGTCTGAAGTTATTCCTGCTGACTGCAGGACTGCTTTTACATTCTCTTCTGTAAGACCCTTCCCTGATTTGTGGAGAAGTAGTGCTGCATATATATATTCCATTTTTTTTCACCTCAAAATTTTTTTATCTTTGACTTTTCATTTCCCAATTATGCTCTGAATTGCTGCCATCTCATGATATGCTTTGCCTAGGAGTGAATCCATCACTTCGGGGGCATAGATACATGCTTCAATAGCAAGCGAGCGTGCTTCACGGACCGCCTTCGTAAATATCATTTCAGCGGTTGCCTTTGTTGGTATCGCTGCATTCACTGACAGGTTAATTGCCTGCAATGCTGCGAGAACAAGGTTATTGTAGTACTGTGTCTCGTCTACTGCAAGGACAGACGCTTCATAGATGCTTCCATCAAAGAAAGCAGCCTGAAGAAGAAGGCCGATATCCATCGGTTTGATGTCAAGCTTTGCAAGTACCTCTGCAAGCTTTTTGTTTATGACTTCGCCCTTCCTGACTACTGTCTTTGTCTCGCGGATTTTGACTTTCCCGGCTTCAATAGCAGCAGGTATTCCTGCCTGCTGGAGTTCACCTACAATAGGCCCTGGCTTGAAACTTGTAGGACCTTTCTCAATGACAATATCCTCTGGTGCAATTTCACCAGCTTTTGCTGCCATCTTTGTCTTTGTAGTTTCAAGTGACTTATAGAGTTTGAACGGGTTGTCATTTGTAAAGATAAGTGCGCTATGGCCTGAAAGGTACCCGGCAATTTTTTCGTAATCGCCTCCCATTTCATCACAAGCATGCTTTATAAGCGTATTTCTGGTCATCTTTATTAGTGCTGATGACCTCAGGTTTCGACGAATCTGCTGGACTTGTGATGCGGGTATACCGTACATATCCACAAAGCCAAAGAGTGCATGCGAAGCTGCCTGCTTTTTAATCTCTTCAACCTCGTCGCGTTTCCACTTTGGTAAGTGCTGTGTATAAAGGACCATTTTTAAGTCACCTTCACTGCCGGACCCATTGTGGTCTTTACAAAAACAGATCGAATATTATGATGACCCTGCTCGAGAACAGATTCAATTCTTTTCATAACTGTATCGATGTTTTCAGCAACCTGTTCATTGTCCATCGAGGTAGAGCCTACCTTGATATGGAGAACTTTTTTGTCCTTTGTCCGGACCTTAATTGAGTTCCGGAGCCTCTCGACCATGGGCCTGATGTCAGTGCCCTGCGGTATCGGCGTGGGCATACGTCCACGCGGACCTAGCCTTGGGCCGAGGTGCTTTCCAACGAGAGGCATAACAGCAGTCTCTGCAAGGAAAAAACGGTACGCGTTTGCTACCTTTCTTGCCTCGCGGGGGGCTCCGCCTAGCCTCTCTATCTCTTCAGGACCTATGATGATATCGACTTTGGCTTCCTTTGCCTGCGTCGTGATATCACCTTTCCCCAGCACCGCGATACCTACCTTCTTACCAGTCCCGTGCGGGAGCATGATAGTCTCATCGATACGGTTTTTTGGCTGGGCCATATCGATGTTTTTGAGGTTTATTGTGATATCAATCCCTTCAGTAAAGTTACGCTTTGGTGCCTGCTCTACTGCGAGTTTCACGGCCTCTAGTATTTTTGTTTTTTCAACCATTACATACCTCCATAGTACACGACCATTGTTGATCTTCTATGGTGAGCTTTCCCTTACTGAACAAATGCCTTGTCGTGAGTTCCTGCATCGATTTCGGCCTGTACTTGTCTTGGCTTTTTGCCGTCGACAGTCACACCGACACTCATACATGTCCCTATAACCTCTTTCACAGCGTGTTTGAGGTCATATGAGAGGACATCATCAAGTTTCATCTTTGCAATCTTCACGCAGGTAGCAAGTGACAGATTACCGACCGCTTTCGTATTCGGCTCCGCTGAACCTTTCTCGATATTAGCTTCTTTCTTAATCAGTGCCGTTGTTGGAGGAATACCTACCGAGATTGTGAAATTTTTCTTGTCATCAACCTCTATCCGGACAGGGACCTGCATCCCGTTGAACGAACTGGTCTTCTTGTTGATCTCGTCAACAACTGCCTTGACATTAATACCGAGAGGTCCCAGGGCCGGACCGATTGGCGGTCCTGCAGTGGCTTTGCCACCGGGTACCAGTATCTCAACTACTTCTGCCATATCTCCACCATGCCTTTCCCGAATGGGAAAACCTTAGCCTGGTCCTTATCAGGTCAGCGTAACGAATATTAAACCTTAATGGCAATCAATAAAATTTTCCTGAAAAAAGAGAAAAATCATCTGTCCTCGGCACGCTCTACGACACGGACATGATCGCCCCTTACAGTTATCGGAATGGGGAGAACACTCTCGTAAAGTTCTACGGTTATCTCTTCTTTTGCAAGGTCTACCCGCTTTACAACAGCCTTTTCTCCCTTGAAAGGACCAGCTATTAACTCGACAATTGTTCCCTCGTCTATTCCACTTACCACTGGTTTGGGAGTTAGAAAATGCCCGACCTCTTCCATGCTGGAAACGCCTTTTACTACTGAGCGCGCATTTGGTACTTTCTCACGCAACTCTTCTATTCGGGCGAAAGGTTCAGCAGATTCTACAAGGACATACCCTTTGAGCTCATCTGGAACAATTATCGAAAGAACACGTACATCTGTATCTCCACTCTCGATAGCTTTCTTTATGTTATCTGCTACTGACCTCTCTGATTTTGATGTCGTCTTGATAGCATAAACCCTGTTAGGGAGTTCTTCTTCCATGACGTATCAGCGGGGCATAAATGCCATAAGAATGTAAATCACAAATCCAATGAGCCCGATAAGAAGGACACCGGCTGCAGCGACCATGGCAATTTTTGAAAACTCTTCACGGGTAGGAGTACGGGCTAGTTTAAGGACACGCCAGTATTTTTTGAATAACTCTTCCATTAAATTAAAATCAAACTTTGGTACTTCCATAAGAAACTCACTTCATAAAATCGATCTCAAATTGTTTTTGTACATGAGGGGTTAAGTTTTCGTTCCTTCCTAATATCTGGGGAGAGCTTACCCCGGTCACGACAAGCATTGTGCGCATACGCCCTTCCATTTGCGGATCTATCTGGGCACCCCAGATAATACGCGCATCTGGATTAATCCGGTTATAGACCTCCTGGAGGACCCCTTGAGCCTCATCAAGAGTCATGTCGGGACCGCCAACAACATTCACGAGGGCTGCTGTTGCATTAGATATGTCTACATCTATGAGTGGAGATCTTATTGCTTTTTTCACTGAATCTCCAGCTTTATCTTCACTGTCACTCTCTCCAACTCCGATAATCGCGACACCTCCGCGTTCAAGAGTAGTCCTGACGTCAGCAAAGTCAAGGTTGACAAGGGCCGGTACAGTTATCAGTTCAATTATCCCTTTTACTGCACGCATGAGGATCTCATCAGCCACTCTAAAGGCAGCAGACAGTGGAAGATTAGGGACAACTTCAAGCAGCCTATCGTTTGGAATCACTATAACCGTGTCAGAAAGGACACGGAGCCGTTCAAGCCCAGCTTCTGCGTTTTTCATCCGTATTCCGCCTTCAGCAGTAAACGGCATTGTAACTATCGCTATAGTAAGAGCACCCTCTTCATTTGCTATTTTTGCAACAATGGGAGCACATCCGGTACCTGTTCCACCACCAAGACCGGCTGTGATAAAGACCATATGATTGTTTTCAATGACTCTTCTTATCTCATTTTCATTTTCAAGTGCTGCTTCTTCTCCAATTTGCGGGATTGAACCTGCGCCAAGTCCTTTCGTTCTTTGACGACCAATAAGAATTCTCTCATCGGCGTTTGAGCGAGAAAGGTGATTGGCATCAGTATTCATGGCAATAAGCCTGGCTCCTTTAATTCCTTCCTCTGTCATCCGGCTTACTGTATTGGAACCCCCGCCACCACATCCAATAACTGTTATCGAAGTATTGAAGGCGTCAATTTGCAGGTCCGTTTCACCATCAGACCGGCTTCCTTTCTGTTCTTTCTCTGCTCTTTTCAGTGCTTCTTCAATGATTGACATCTCACTCATGGACTTTCTGCTCCATCCGGCTATCCATTAAGATCTTTTTTGTAAGGACCTTTTCAACCATTTTCGGAGTAATTTCCCTGCCATTGATATTAACCGATCTCCCATCCTTCAGGTCACGCATCAGAGGTCCCTTTCTTACACCCAGTTCCTGCGCTTTATCAGCATCAAGGTGCCGGGTTACAATGACCAGGTAGTCACCTTCCCGTTTCACCTCTCTATGAGCAATTATGGTCTTTACGCAGAGATTAATTAATTCATTCTTTACTCTTTCTACCTGGTCCGCATGAGTTATAAAAACTGCGAGAATTTTCCCATCCTTATCTACCAGGTGTGCAAGAGGAATTTTTTTAAATCCGTCAATAACTGAAGTCCTGTCAATATTCAGAGCTTCATAAAGCAGGTCTTCAGGGAGAATAAATGAGGTTAATTCACTTTTTTCCCCTATCTCGTTAATGACTGCATGTGACCCCGGAGCTACAGATTCACAATAAATGCTGATTTTTTTGAATGTATCCCACGTAATATTTCTCATCATCAAGAGTTCAGTACCCGTGAAAACCGGGAGAGAAACAAGACTTGTGAGTTTTAGTAATTTATTGCCTTCCTCCTTTGAAAGTGATTTTCTGTCGATGTATATCCCTGAAGCCCTTGATTTTCTCAGAATGTCATAAAAAATGTCGGCCGTCAGATCTTTTATCTCACGGGTATGGATAATATGGCCAAAAGCGCATTGAGTAGAAAGGGTTATTTCAGTTTCCCGGGTGGCATACTGAGTTCCGCCTATACCGAGAAGGTTTATCGTCTCAACTGGTCTTGCTGAAAGAACACTCTCTGCAACGGCAGAAATTGCGCGGGGGTCATTCCATTCTTCAATAGTACTTCCGATCTCAACAAATAGGGAAGGGATCGTCAGGTCGGTCGGTCCATGGTGGGTGACCTCATACGTAACCCTGTAGTCAGGAGGAGAACGGGAAAAAAGCGCATTTAGCATTGCATGAGACCACTCAGGGGCGGCAGGTGCTACCGTCATTGGACTCCCCCCTAGCTTTGCCTCAAGAAAATTACCTGTACAATGAACTGTCAGGCACTTCAGGGGTTCTTTTGCGCTGTGCCGCGAGATAAAGAGAATGACATCGGCATCAATACCAGAATCGTCGGTTAATATTAACCTTTCAGTACGGAGAGTCAGTGAGTAAGAGAAATCGTTATCCTTCCCCAAAATCCATCCTGAACCTAGCAAACTTTGTATTTTTTTATAGATCTGAAACCCGGCTGGGTCCGCAACAGAAGCGATAATTGAAATTTTCATCTTCAAAAGTTACTTTGGCTTTCAGAGATAATGAATACTGACAGAACGCGTTCATAATAAAAGTGCGCAGGATGAGGAACCAGTTTGAGAGAGCTCGCCCCCACTTATAATTCCCAGAATGTAGAAGACTCAGTACAGAAATTCTGGATTGAGAAGGATATCCAGAAGAGTGTCGAAATGGAACACGCAGGAGACACTCCCTTCTTCTTTGTCGATGGTCCGCCGTATACGACAGGTCATATCCATCTCGGGACTGCATGGAATAAGGTAATAAAAGACAGCATTTTGCGCTACCACAGGATGTGCGGAAGGCATGTAATTGCCCGTGCCGGTTATGATATGCACGGTCTTCCGATTGAAGTAAGGGTAGAACAGGAACTCGGATTCAAGTCCAAAAAAGATATAGAGGAATACGGGATAGCCAGTTTTATCGAGCGCTGCCAGGACTTTTCAGAAAAAAACCGGGACAAAATGAGCTCCCAATTCAAAAAACTAGGTGTATGGCTCGATTTTGATGACCCTTACCAGACAATAAAACCTGAATACATCGAAGCTGCGTGGTGGACACTCGCAAAAGCTCACGAGTCCGGAAAGCTGGAGAGAGGTTTTCGAGTCGTAAACTGGTGTCCACGTTGTGAGACTGCAATTGCTGATGCAGAAGTTGAATACTGGGACGAAAGAGATCCATCTGTCTTTGTAAAATTCCCTATTATTGGAAAAGATAATGAATTTCTAGTTATATGGACTACAACACCCTGGACTTTACCTGCTAACGTTGCGGTAGCTGTTCACCAGGATATTAATTATGTAAGGGTTAAGGCGGTAAAAGGCGAGGATTCAGAGGTACTCTGGATAGCAAAGGACCTTGTTAAATCAGTCCTGAAAAAAGGTCGTTATACTGACTTCTCTATACTATCAGAAGTAAAAGGTGACGAAGTCGTTGGTCTTTCATACGAATCCCCTCTATCTCGTGATGTGCCCATGCAGACGAAGATCAACCATATCGTTGTTTCTGCAGACTTCGTAGCACTTGAAAATACCGGACTAGTACATATAGCCCCTGGCCATGGGTGGGATGATTATGTCCTTGGAACAAAACACGGACTCTCCATCTTCTGCCCTGTTGATGAATCAGGAAGATTTACATCTGACGCTGGAATTTTTTCCGGAAAATCAGTAAGAGAATCAAATAAGGATGTCCTTATGGCTCTCGGTTCTGCACTGCTTGCAGAAGAGTCAGTTGTACACCGTTACGGTCACTGCTGGAGGTGTAAAACTCCAATCATCTTCCGGGCAACTTCACAGTGGTTCCTGAAAGTAAGTGAAATGCGCGATAAAATGCTAAATGAAGTAGCAAAAGTCATTTGGTATCCGGAATGGGCAGGAAGTGCCAGGTTCTATGACTGGATAAAAGACGCAAGGGACTGGTGTATCTCCCGGCAGCGGTTCTGGGGTATACCCATCCCGATTTGGGTGTGCGATAAATGTGGTGAATATGAGGTGATTGGGCGAATCCACGAACTTGAAGAGAAGGCAAAAACACCAGTGCCAAATCCACATCGCCCATATGTCGATTTATTGAAATTCCCCTGCTCCTGTGGCGGTGAAAAAAAGAGAGTTCAGGATATATTTGATGTCTGGTTTGACTCAGCAGTAGCTTCATGGGCTACACTTGGATATCCTCAGAACACTGAAAGTTTTAAAAAATTATGGCCTGCAGACTTTATTACTGAAGGCCAGGACCAGACCCGGGGATGGTTCTATTCACAACTTGGTGCAAGTACAATTGCCTTCGATTGTGCACCATACAAATCTGTCCTGATGCATGGGTTTGCTCTTGATTCTGAAGGCAGGAAGATGAGTAAGAGTCTCGGGAATGTAGTAACGCCTGAAGAAGTGATAGAAAAATATGGTGTTGACATACTAAGGCTCTATCTTTTATCAGCAAATGCTCCATGGGATGACCTGAAATTTAACTGGGACGGGGTTAAAACAGTTCACAGGGCATTAAACATTTACTGGAACGTATGCAGATTTCCCCTCCCATACATGATCCTTGATAAATTTACCTCTCAAAATGAAGAATCTGGATGGGATGGAGAGTTTATTGAGAAAAATTACCCCAGGATGCCTGCAGAGGACCGCTACATCATCTCAAGAATTTCTACAATTTCAGCAGGTATTACAGAGGAACTTGCTTCCTGCAACCTTCACCGGGCAACGCGCTCTCTTACCACATTTGTACTTGAAGACCTGTCACGCTGGTATATTCAGCTAGTCAGGGAGAGAATGTGGGACGAGGAAGAGAGTGACTCAAAACAGTTCGCCTATCAGACCATGTACTATGTCATGCGAAGGCTTAACACCCTTTTTTCGCCATTTACTCCATATCTATCTGAGGAATGTTATCAGGCGATAAAAGGAAAGTCTGACCCGTTAAGTGTTCACCTGCTGCCCTGGTGGAAAGGAGAACCGCATCTTACTGATCCTCAACTTGAAGCGGCAATGCAGATAGTCCGTAACTTTGATGATGCACAGGCCAATGCCAGGCAGAATGGAAAAAGAAAACTGCGATGGCCTGTGATGAATGTCATAGTCTCTACTGACAGCCCTGCTGTAACGGATGCAATTCTCAAACTTAACGATATTTGTAAAGACAGGGCCAATTCACGAAATGTCACTGTGGTCAATGGACGATGGGAAAGGATAGGATATAGGGCAGAACCTATAATGAAGGCACTTGGCCCCTCATTTGGAAAGGAAGCTCCAAAGGTCCGGGAACTTATCCTTTCTGCCGATGGGAATGCGATAAAGGAGGCATTCTCAAATGGATTATCCTATAAACTCAAAGGATCTGAGTTAGATATAGAAATCAATGAACAGCATGTAATGTTTCATGAAGCTCTCCCCCCACTTGTTTATTCATCCCCAATGACAGATGCAACGGTATATGTCGACCTGGAACTTACTGAAGAACTCGAAGCTGAGGGGTATGCAAGGGAAGTCATCCGGAGAATTCAGGAGATGAGGAGGCAGGCAGGCCTTGTTGTCGAGGACTGGATAGATGTGACTGTTGTCCTTTCTAGTGAAAAAGTTACAGGCCTTATCAGTGGAAAATGGATTGAAGGAATAAAGGACGAAGTAAGGGCGGTTAACTTGAAGATTAACTCAGGAACCAGTCTGGAACAAGGTTTAGTCTCCTCTCTTGAAAAAGAATGGAATATAGAGGGTATTAACGCATTTATCGCAATTTCAAGGAAATCCGATTAATTCTGATATCAGAGCATGACCCTCCGGGTCATTAAAAAGAGGGGTCTCCCTCTCAATCTTAATATTCGCACTGGCCTCATGCCCCATGTGACTGTCTTTCTTAAGTTTTACCCTGTGAACAAAGACCCCCCTCCTCTGCCAGTTAGGAGTCTTTGAGAGGTTTATTCCCCTTTTAAACATCATATCGTGAAGTGTTTTTGCGTCAAATCCTTTCAGGGCGTCAGCAACCTCTCGTGGACCTCTGCCTTCCCCGATGAGAGCCTGCTGACAGTAAGCATTCAGATGGTTTCTCCAGGCTTCCTGTTGCCTCAATATGAGATAGCGCGCAATAAACTCTGGACCACTTTGCACTATCCGTGCATCAAACGAGATAGGGTTCTTCAGTTCAAGTACAATTGTGAGAGCACTCGCCGCAAACGAAGCTGCAACTGAATTAATCTTTTCAATTCTTCCATTAAACGGAAGACTGTCACAGTATAGGCTGATTTCGTCAGAAAAAGTATATGCAAAAAGTGGAGAGAGTCCGCTTCCAGTTATTAACTGCCTGCATACCCTGGTCATTGCCTCGCAGAAACGCTTATCAAAGGGTTTTTCCAGGCAGAGCTCTTCAGTCAGGCGGTGGAAACCGCGTCCGTCAAGCCGTATGAATATTGGAGGTACAGTGAACAGATTGCTGAATATTTCACGTTCCTTCAATTAATTCACCTTAAAACTGATATTCCGCCTCTCTCTCTTAAAACCTGTGTTCAACATCATTCCATGTTTCAAGAACTGCATTCAGAGTTCCCGAAACGCACCCTGAAGGTGACGGATCATCACGATGTCGGCAATGCTCATGATAAGCCGGTAGGGAATTTTAATCCCTTTATAGGTCTTCAGGTCAATTAGATCATTGTTTACCTTTCCAATGATTAGCGACTCAATCTTCTTTCCTTCAACATCAAGGAGGACATCCTCCACTTCGCCGACGTATACACTTTCATCAGTGTATACCTTGAGCCCGAAAAGGTGTGTAATCTGAGTTCTCATCTCAACATGTCAGATATATACAATAAACGATAAAAAGATACTTACAGAGATGAGCTGGTCATTTCGGATAGGTAAAATTTTCGGGATACCGATAGAGATCCACATAACGTTCATCTTGATTATCCCTATCTTAACATGGATAATCGGTACTCAGGCGAATGAAGTTTTGAATCTTCTCAATTTTCCATATCTTTCACCTTTTGATTCCTCACTTTTGACAACCAGTTTTTATCCCTATCTGCTCGGGTTCCTGATATCAATGGGTCTCTTCCTGGGTGTTTTTGTTCACGAACTGGCCCATAGTATT
>CAIYHQ010000093.1 GCA_903926075.1 uncultured Methanomicrobiales archaeon | reverse complement strand
TTCAATAGCTATAGTTCCACTCATTGGACTAGGTCTTAACTATACGCCGTGGGGAATACGCCTTGACCCTATTGTAATTTCCATTGTCCTTTTCACATGTGTTATGATTATTATTGCAATCATTCGCAGGGCTTCACTCCCCAAACAAAACAGGTTTTTTGTCCCTTTTCGCTCTATATTTCAATCTGTCATCTCTGAATTCTTTCCAAGTAAAGGTTTAGGAATAGATAAGGTTCTCTCAATTTTCCTTCTCATTTCAATCATAACTGCAATAGGGACAACAATATTTGTTATAGTGATACCAAAAGAAGGAGAGAAATTCACTGAGTTTTTCATCCTTGGTGAGAATCAAATGGCAGCTGATTACCCGGATTATTTAAAAATTGGAGAGAATTATCCAATGTATATTGGTATAGGGAATCATGAATTCAGAAATGTAAACTACACCATTGAAACATATTTGATACAGATGGACAATAATGAAGCAATGAACACGTCAACTATATCACGGATGGACCGATTGGACCGGATACCTGTATCATTATCTCATAACACAACCCGCATTCTTCCATATAACCTGTCCGCGCCGGATTCAGGATACAACCGTGCAGAATTTTTACTTTTTAATGAATCTATACCAGAAGAGTCTGTAAAAGGAATGGATAGGATAAATGCGAGTTATCGCGATCTCCACCTTTGGGTAACGATAAGTAAATAAATTGCCTATTCTACGCAATAAAAGAGATTATAAACTATTGACTACCTTCTCGCTTTTTCCTACGATTTGCATTGCATTGAGTATGAGTCCGCCAATAACAAGGAGGATTCCCATAAAAATGAAAAAACCACTTATCATTGCAAGCATATAGGGAAAATGTGCATTCTCATAATACTGAGTGAATGTCATAAAAGCTGCAATTAATCCGGAAATTATACAAATTCCCCCAGGGAGTCCGAAAGAAAGTAATGGCCTTTTATACCCAATTATTCCGATAAGGTGGCCAATAATCTCCATCCCATGACTCAATGGGTTCTTTTTATGTTTATTTGGGACATCATACCTGACTGATATTGGAACTTCAACTATTGAAAATCCGAGGCGCGCGAAGTGATGGTTCATATCAGATTCGATATTATAGCCTTCTGACTGAAAATTCATGTTTTCAATAGCCCGTTTTGAGAGTGCGCGGAATCCTGACTGTGAGTCAGTAGACTTGTATGATGAACCAAAATTTGTTGCTATATCAAGTGTCCTCTGACCAAAACTGCGGTATAGAGGTATTGAACTTCGACTGTGGCTGTGGCGGTCACCTATCTGTCGTGATCCAACTACCATATCTACCTTTTTTTGAAGTATTTTATTGATAAGAAGTGGAATCTCATCAGGATTATGTTGACCATCTCCATCAATCATAATGAGAACTTCTGCATCACAAGACCGCGCATATTCGATCCCGCAAAAAATAGCACTAGCTTTTCCTTGATTTTTGCTCAAAGTAATTACATGAGCACCAGCTGATTTTGCAATAATTGGAGTTTTATCAATTGAACCATCATCGATGACGATTACCTGATCAACATGAAGTTTTGTGAGAATAACAACAGTACCGATGGCAAGTTCTTCATTAAGGGCAGGAATTATAGCTACCGCTTTTATATTTTGCCTCCCCCCCGCCGTAGTCATTTCAGATCAACCCCGATATTCTGCTGACTCTAGACTATGATGTGTATTTTTCAAACAATTAAAGGTTAGCCCTTATTTTTCTCTAATATAAGATATTTAAAAAAAGTGAAAGGGAATATATATATTACCCTGGCTATTTCAAAATTAAATTCTCTCAATAATATCAGTTAAAAAGATCATTATCTCAAATCAGACAGACCTGGAACGAACCACTTATACTAAATATCCCGAATAACCAGATTGTAACAATGAGAAAGTATTGAGGGTCTATGAACTTCAAATCGTCAATTGAAAAGGTCATTAATGCATTAAAAATGGGAGATTTTACCCTCTATGTTGAAGCGGACGATGTTGATACTAACATAACAGGGGAAGTCAACAGGATGATTTCTGAGTTTAATAGATTATATGATAATGAGAAAGTAGGAAGGACACGAATCGAGGATGAATTGAACCGGTTCTCAATAATGAATAAATCATTAGATAAGAGTATACTGGAACTTGCAACGTGTCTCTCTGCAATATCCCAGGGTGATTTGACGAAATTCCCTGATAACAGGCAGGATGACCCTTTGAATGTTGTAAAAAAAGACCTTTCTGCTGCCATCGAATCCATTAGAAACACACTTATTGAAATCTCACGCCAGGCATCCCGTCTTGACCAGGCAGTTCTGGAAGTAACTGCAAGTACTAACCAGATAGCAATGGCATCTCAAAAAGTAGCCGTTACCGCGCAACAAACATCAGACGGAATGAAAAAAGAGCTTGATGAATTAAATTCTATTACACGTGAAGTTACAGAACTATCAGCATCCATTCAGGAGATAGCAGGGACAGCGCAGGAAGTAAGGAATCTTGCAAAGATTGTATCTGGTTCAGGCGCAGATGCAGTCACTCTTGGAAATGATGCAAATACAAAGATGCGAGTAGTAGAGACAATATCAAAGGAAGCAGTTGATAGTATAACAGGACTCAATTCAAAAACACACGAGATATCAGCAATCGCTAAATTTATCACTGAAATTGCAAACCAGACTAACCTTCTTGCCTTGAATGCAGCAATAGAAGCCGCGCACGCAGGTGACCAGGGAAGAGGATTTGCAGTTGTCGCTGGGGAAGTAAGAAGTCTTGCCGGAGAGTCAAAAACAGCAACCGGGAACATTGAGGAAGTTATCAGGGGAATAATAAGCAGTAGTGAAACTACTGTAATATCGATGCAAAAGGCGTACAATGAGATAATGGGTGGAATCGGCAGTGTGGACAAGACAATAGGAGCCCTCAATAAAATGGTTACTGACTTGAATGTAGCGACAAGGGGAATCGGAGAAATTTCGCGGGCTACTGAAGACCAGGCTGTTGCAACAGGAAACCTGACAAGGAATATTGATGTAATAAACAATCTTGTCCGTGAAAACGAAAAAGGCATGGAAGAACTTGCAGCTTTGTCCGAAGAATCAAGTGCCTCATCTGATGTTGTGAAAATTGCTACATCAGACATAAAGGAAATGGCTCAGGATCTCAATAAAATGGTAACAAAATTCAAATTAAATTAAATTATCCTGATATATACCTCTTAATATCAAGTAAACACGAGGAAGAAAAAAAATTCTTCACTCGTTTTTTTATCCTGCATGGTAACAGGCAGCTTTTACAACATCTACAACTGCAGGTTCGATATTTTTTACTTTCTCAACTGCTTTTATTGTGGAGTTGCTACAAAATTTTATCTGAATTCTTGCCGAGAGTCTTTCACGCTCTTCATAGAGATGACCATTGCTGAATTCAATGACTCTTTTCATAGTTAATGATATAGTTAAAATATAAACAAGAATACCCCGGTCTCCGGGTGAAAGGTCCTCACGGTCAACGGAAGTCATAAAAATCAGGTTTCCTGGTTTCGTTTCAGCCAGAGTAACAACATTATGTGTTGACTGAAGTTCAAGGGTTCGTGGACGTCCATGCCTCATATCTGATATAACATCCTCTGCGATTCCTGTCAACGCTGCACATTGCATTAAAATCACCCGTACATTGGCAGATTTTCACGTTTAGGAACAGGAGCTTCGGATTGCTGGACCTCTTCGGCAATCTTATGCATTGCAGACTCAATCTCTTCGGCCTGTTCAATTAGTGGCTGTGTATCAAGATCAATTTCATACATCTTTTTAAGGACTTCAAGTGTTGCTGCAGAGGCTCTCGGGTCAGGGGCGTTAATCGTTTCACCAAGGAGCCCATATGCAGGAATACCTCGTACTTTACATTCAATAAGAATGCTGCTAGCTATCCCGGAAATACTTCCAACCGGGAGTATTATTGTAAGGTCCTTAATTTTTTCAAGGTCCTCATCTGTTGTTGAGACGCCAAAGACGCGCTTTTCAGGTTCGTTTGTAACAATCCCTGCTATTGTAACTACTTCAAGGATATTAAAAGGTTTTAACCAGTCCATGATTCCATTTGAGATCTCATAACAGATCATGGCATGAATGGGAATATCTGCGACAACAACAACAAGTTTACCTTTCTCGTAGAGCCTGAATGGTACGTTAATTACCCCCTTGTTCATCATTGCAAGAGGTGGGAAGTATTTGCTTGTCATCACACCTATCAGTTCAAATTCCATCTGATCGACAAGGTACTGGAGAGCAATACTCCCAACAAGGCCGCTTCCCGGAAATCCCATAAGAACTGATGAACCTTCTCCACTAACTGGTTTTGAAAAGACCTTCATCTCTATGACTGGTTCTGGTGACATCATCTTAACATAGATTACAAACCTAAAAAAGCTGTATGCAGGAATACAAAGTAAAAAAAAGTAGTATAGATGGACTTTCAAATCGTATCAGTGTTGAAATGGCTAACATTTTTGAAATTGAGCCTGAAAAAAAAGGTGATGCATATATCATTAAGTATGGGGCGTTAAAGCGATTAGAGGTGAAAATCGGTCCAAAGGGAAATACAATCATAATTGATTCTGAATCTGACCCCTCGGTGGAGGATGAGGTCATCCTTGACACTAACAGAAGGTTCAGACGCTATCTCGACGCAGTGACAGGATATACAACAAAAGAACGTGTAAAACAGGCAAAAAAAGAGTGATGAATACATTCTTCCTTGGTTACACAACCATGCATTATTTGGGAGATCCTTGCGCGGTTATCACTCCCTGAGTTTATTCATTTTCTTTGATTGTTAATTGATAAATAATTATTAAATTCTTGTAACTGTTCAGCCCTGAATACCTTTTTTTACATCAGATGATTAATTGCATCTCAATTAAGAAATAGAGGGCCATACACCGTTAGTACTTTATATAATGAGAGATAATAGTGTATTCAAGCGAAATGTCTCTGAACCGT
>CAIYHQ010000092.1 GCA_903926075.1 uncultured Methanomicrobiales archaeon | reverse complement strand
GTCTGCTCTAGCGATTGATTCTTGTCCCGGACCTCAACCATCGTCTGCTCTAGCGATTGATTCTTGTCCCGGACCTCAACCACCGTCTGCTCTAGCGATTGATTCTTGTCCCGGACCTCAACCACCGTCTGCTCTAGCGATTGATTCTTGTCCCGGACCTCAACCATCGTCTGCTCTAGCGACTGAAAAGTCCTTGAGGCAGCGGTGTTCCATTCAACCTGCTTCAGGAAAATCAAATCAACATATCGCCTGACTACCCCGTGCATCAGTTGCCGCCATTTATTTAGGTACTTTCCAATATGCGGATGATGAAAACAGAAGAAGGAAGCATTATTTAGGATATCTCCATTGGAACAAAGATAGTCAAGATCAACCTTCAGTGATTCAAAGGAATTGTTTGTACCTCCGGTTCCGGGAAGGGTATTAATCACTATATCCGGATCGGCAGGTAATTCTCCGGCAACCTGCCGGTGACGGATATTTTCGCGTATCTCAATAGTTGAATCCTCCATTATATTACACCCGGTTCAATTGCATTATTCATTGTCTCCACACTTATTGTTGGATGCAAATCAGTTATCCCGTCATAAATCGGTATTTTTTCATTTTGAATAACTTTTAGTGTTGCAATATCGTTCAATCGCAACAGATATTCATCAAAAGAATTTATTCCTTTTCCTTTATTATCAATTGCAAATGTAATAAGATAATCATCAGGCTGTAAAGTAATTTTCATCTGAAACAAAACTTTATAATCTATTCCCGGAAGTACTGGTTTATTCTTTTTATTCAAAAGATAACTATTTGTCCCAAAAATCGATATCCCATAACGGTTTCTAATCAGAATACCAAATGTCGGATCATCTATAAGCCGTAAACTACGGAAGGAAAAAGAGAGTATGACCTCTTCCTCATTATGAACATGAGTTATGACATTTTTTGACAAGTCATAAATTTTTATAGATAAAAACTCAATTTCATTGGTTGAAATATTAGTGTGATTATCGATATCATTGAAGTTACTCACGAGGTTTACTTTTTTTTCACCCTGGTGTGCATTTATACAAATTCTTGAGATATACAGGTCCACAATTCCGCGAGGAATTCCATATGATATCATCTTTCCATGGTCCAGTAATATCGCATAATCACACAATGTCATTACCGCATTTGTGTCATGTGAAACAAAAATGATAGACCCTCCACTCTCCCGGAACTCCTGGATCTTTCGCATGCACTTTTGTTGGAAGTATGCATCCCCTACAGAAAGTGCTTCATCAACAAGAAAACAAGTCGGGTCCGCGTGGATAGCGATAGAAAATGCGAGCCTCATAGTCATCCCGGAAGAATACGTTTTGATAGGCTCGTGAATGAACTCTCCCAATTCGGAAAAGTCAATTATTGTTTGTTTCTTCAGATCTATCTCATCACGGGCCATGCCTATGAGCGTCCCATTCATGTAAATGTTTTCAAGACCCGTCATCTCGTAATTGAAACCTGTGCCAAGTTCAAGGAGTCCTGTTACTTTCCCATTAACACTGATAGTACCGCTATCCGGAATAATGATACCTGACAGGATTTTTAACAGTGTGGATTTCCCGGCCCCGTTCTGCCCTATAATTCCCAGGGTCTCTCCAGCGTCCACTTCAAACGAAATATTGTCAAGAGCAGTGAAATCCTTGTGGTATTTCTTACGATAGACTATCTCTTTTAGCCGCTCGCTGGGTGAATGGTAAAGTTTGAAGTTCTTTGAGACCCTTTCGACTTTTATCATATGAAATCCCGGATATCCTTTTCCAGCTTCTTAAAGATATAATAATCTATAATAATGAGCCCAATACTTCCAATTAGCACGAGTGCGAGATAGAAGAACGAAGGCATCCGTTGGTATATAAAAATATCATGATATGCCGATACTATAGCACACATCGGATTCCAAATCAAAACCTGCTGAGCAAACTTTGGAAGGATATCAAAAACATAAACAATAGGCGTAAACCAGAACCAGATCTGGAATCCAAGGGCGACAACCTCCTTGAGATCCCGCAAAAAGACAACAAACATCCCAAGAAAAAAACCCAGTGCATACGCAAAAACCTGCTGAATAAGATACAGAACTGGGATCAGGAGAAGGTACTGTGAGAAAGCAAATCCAGTCAGGAACATAATTAACAAAAAGATTACGAAAGTGACGACAAATGTGATACTCTCAGAAATTAAGATGTAAACCGGTAGCGTGGGAAGATCGATATGAATCTTTGCGATTATGTTTTTTTTATCTAGAAATACTGTAGATGACCGGGTGACAGTATTTGCAAATGCAGTCCAGGGGACAAGTCCGGATACAAGGTAAACCCCGTAACTCCAGATTGATGAGGACCCGGGTAACCTTGCACCCATAAGAGTGCCAAAAATTACCATATATATGAGAATGTTGATGAGAGGGTAGATGAAAGACCATATAAAACCAAGTGTCGAACCCGAATACTTCTCTGTGAAGTCCCGTTTTGCGAGTTCAAAAATAAGAGGATTTCTGAATAAAGGTCTTAAGAGAGAGATAACAGGTTCGTAGTCCTGAAGTAATACGGTTTTCATTGTTTTCAAAATCGACTATCAATAAAAAATTTTATTCGTAACCTGGAATTACGTAAAAATAATATAAATTGATGATAACCATAATATTTTTGTCTTTATAAATATTAAATGTTTTTTTACCCATCTAAATCTGACCCCTGATAATTTTTTCCAGGATGGAAAAAAACAGCATGATACCTGATGACCCTTCGGGTTCACTGGACGTTCTTGCAGAAATGAAGATTTTGTTTACGTAAGGGAGATTAAAATCCTCCCCTCCTTAAGATTATTCACCGGGATGACAAGATAACTGTCATCACCATGTCGATATTGCATTGTGATAATTGGTTGTCCTTCTATCATCACACTTGACACGGATCGCCCTTCAGGAATAAGTAGCTCGACTGACCGGACGGTATTTGCATTTGTCCAATATTGTAATGCAATTGATGAGTTATCGACAACCGAATAATCATAGGAAACTCTTTTTCCAGTACCTGAATCATTCAGATCAATCTTTGCATTTCCCATCCCGATCCTTGGTTTCAGAATAAGTGAGTCTGAAGAGAGGTATATACCATAATATCCTTCAATAATACTCTGGCCCATAACGCCAGCACTTCCGGTATAATTCGGACTCCCTGCCCCGGTCCCATTCAATGAAAACCATTCATAGAAATTTTTAGATCGTTCATCTGTCCGGGCAATTTCACGCAGATGAAGGAGTGCATTCTTGCTGTAACCCTTCTCAAATTCCTGCAGGACAAGTCGCCCGCCAAACCAGTCCCAGGTACCTCCATTCTGGTATTCATACAGATCATCCATAATTGGATTAGCAAAGAAACCCTTTGGATACGAAGGGTACAGGGAGATTCCGATACTTGTTGCGTTTGCCTTAGTTTTTGCAATTTCCGCAGCCGAAAAAATTTGCTTACTCTTACTTTCATCAGCTATCCCTGCTTCAATTGCCATTACATTACCTCCCATCGCAAATATATCTGAATCGATAAAATGAAGTTTAACATCTGAAAGTGGGATATGCATCATATAGAATCCTTTATTTTCCTGCCAGAGATAGAGATTCACATTATTTTTAATGGATGCTGAAATATTCTTCCAGTAATTGGAACGACCTGTTTCACCCATCAAATCGTACATAGTTGCCATTTCATCTGATGCTCGGACGAACATGGAATTGTCATAAATATCACAGGTGAAGTGAGTTTTATTTGATATCTGTGTACCTGGAACATCTTCAAACTGGACATCCCCCCAATCCGCAGTATATGCACCAGTTACAAGGCCAAAAGAAGTATTATAGCGATTCGTAAGGACATAGGAGAGGGCATCATCCAAATGCATTACAACTGTTTCTCCTTTGACTTTTTTGTTCAGCCACTCTTTATCTCCGGTATTTTTCACATACAGATATGCTGAATGGACCAGGCTTGACTCCTGGTCAGTTTCAACAGTGTTTTTACCACTAACTCCTGGAGAGATAAAATCATAAATTCCGCCATCAGAGAACTGTTGGACGAGAAACTCTTCTATCCATGACTGTGTGGAGGACGGATTATAATAGAACCTGGAGACCGGAATGATTGTTGCACTATCCCGGACCCAGACCTGAGGATATCCTGAACCCGCATAGAACCCGTTTATTCTACCGGAGGATCCCTCAAATGATATCGATGACTGGGAAATTGTTGTATTGATAAGGTTATTGAGAAAGTTTATTTCACTATATTCTGTTTTATAGGAAAGTGCGTTTGCACCAGTTCCGTTTGTGATATGGATTGCTTTAGAAAGGTTGTTTGAACCTGTATTTTCAAACCAGAATGCCCTTTCTTTTACAAGATCAAAGACAAGAGTATAGTCCCCTTCGTCAGCCGGTGTCTTAATAAGCGCCTGGACCTGTACTTGTTGCCCGGTAGTTATATTTTCCAGTAATTCAGTCCTGGCACCATCATTGATGAATGTAGAACCGTTTTTAAGCCAGTGATATGAGAGATGTACCGGCTGAATATCCTGGGTAGACCATGTACTCTTTCCGGTATTTTGTATAGTAACCGGAGCGATATAACTCTTTTTTGTTGACAACTCTGATGGAATATCTGCAGCTATAAACTTAACTCCATAATATGATGATAACGGAGATATCTTAGCATTTTTCACTTTTATTGACAGACATCTTGGATCATTATTTTGCAATTCCGGAATTTCGCTAGGCTTTTCGCAGTTATCAATAGAGAACAGTGTAATTACATTTTTCCCACTATTGAATGTAACCGGAAATGCCACTTCAGTATAGTTTAATCCAATCTTTTGTTCGGTAACAATGTTTCCATTGCTGATGATTTTGATCAACCGCGGGCGGTTGAAACTTGTCGCATTGAATGAAAGGATTGAGGTTTGGACTGAAGGAGAGAATATTATGAACGAACCACTATTTGACATCCATTGAGCCGGAACTGTACCTTCCATTTCAACCTGGTACCAGTTATCCTGGAGATATATGCCTGGTGCTGAACTATCAGATTTTTGTAATGAAATATCGCTAATACTTATACTAAGACAACGGGGATCTAAATCAGATGCCTGTTCACAACCTTCTTTTACAAAAAATGTCAGGTTGTTCTTTCCCTGGTTCAGGGTTAATTGAACTTCATTTACATTCTCCCTTTCCAGAATAGGTAAAGAATCTACTACTTTGTCATCAAGAAGTATCTGAAGTGTCCTGTTACCTCGTACACTATGAGCGTTAAATGAAAGCCTGTATGTGCCTGCTTTTTCAGCATTGATTGGGAGAGTCGCATTGTTCGAAAGCCATCTCCACCTTGTATCACCTGACTTTTCAAGTTGCCACTCGTTATCGTCCATTGACATGGATGTTTGACGAGTTTCATCAGGAATACGGTAGACCGAATAGGTACCGTTGCGGTCTACCGGGATCAATTGTAATGAGTCAATGAGCGAGGCAATCTTTGAATTACTGCTCTCACCCGGTTGAAATGCGAAGCCAATATACTCAATATTCCATTGCTTCTTAAGTGTAAGTCCTGCATTTTGTGATTCAGATTTTATGATATCCGCTAATCCATCAATAAACAACTGAAATTCCCCCGGTCGTTCGAAGAAGATTGCTTTCTTTTTGTACTCAACAGGGATCTCTGATATAGTTTTAACTTTTTTCAGGACTATCTGACCATTTCCGCCATTAATTACAGAGTAACTTGAGGAATTAAATAATTGTGCAAATACTCCATATTGCTCTGATGTCATCGATGGCCATGGGAGATCTCTTTTATCAAGGACAACATAATCAAATGTGGGAGAAAATTTGGGGTGCCGCGCGAGAAAACCTCCTTTAATATCCGGATTTATGTACTCAACGTAGGGGTGCTGATAGAAATAGGGCCCCATATTCTGTGTACATAACACGCTGGAATTTTTCGGAATTTTTTCCAGTTCAACAAAGAATGACCTGGTATCAGAAGTATTGGAGATGGCGATATCCCCAAGAGTTTTAGGTACTGCCCCAAAGAGTATGAAGGTTACAACGAGAGCGACAGCAATACCTGCAAAAAGAAATTTCGTAATCTTTTTGTCGAAACTATAATGGCTCTTGTAAAGCTGGGCAAGTGCAAGAACTGCTGACGAGATGACGACAAAAGTCAACACACTCACATAGTGAAAAGAGATCTGCTGGAGGGCCACCTTTTCTGCAAGAAAGTTCTGGAAAAAGACAGGAATACCGATAATCAAAACTTTGGGTTTTACAAGGCTTATAAATAAAAATGGTAGCAGAAGAAGGACCAGGTAATTCAGATTTACAATTCTGAAGATATGGTCAAAAACCAAACCTTGTTTTAGAATTCCATTTAGCAAAATTTCAATAACTGTTTTCCCAAGATATGGATAACGGTCATCGGGTAATCCACCTGATACTGCGGTTTTTAGGATATCACCAAAGAGGTGAACTCCAACCTGAGAAAAGAGGGGTTGTAAGAGGAATAATTCAAGAATTAAAATTCCGATTCCCATGACGACAGGTACAAAGATCCATTTTCGTTCATAGCACTGGAGAAGCGCGTAAACTCCAAACATAACTGCAATAAAGGTGATATTCATTTTGCAGATGCATGCAAGGAAAAGAAAGACCATTGAAAAATTGAAAGACTTCTTCTCCATAAAGTAAAAAGCAAACAAGAGCAGGGGAAGTACAAAAATCTCCTCTTTCACGTTCTCCATGTAGAGCCAGCTTACTGCAGGGTACAGGAAATATGAGAAAGTAAAGAATATTCCAATTTTTTTTGATTGAAAATTATCGCGGGCCAACCAGTATACTGGAAGAGCGCCCAGGGTGAGTAAAGCAGTAGAGATAACAGAGAATGTTGAGGGATGCGGAAAAATAAAAAAAAGAGGCATCATCAGAGCAAGGATGTAACGAGAACCTGTGAGGTCAAATGCACCGTTGATCGTGGAAAGAAAAGGCTGACCATTTCCTATGGTATTGTATACCAATTGGTACATTATCCCTTTGTCGTAAGCATTGTAAGGGATGATTGAATTGTATGTGGTGATTAAAAGGTATAAGTAAATAATAAAATTGGTGAAAAGAGTGAGTATTAAAATTATATCCCATATATCAAGTGTGATTGAACCCAGGTTTATTCGAAATTTTGAAATGGATTCCACAGCTATTAATTGAATGGAATATGATAAAAAAGGTGGCTGTTATTGAGGATTAATTATTCATATTTTCCACAGGTAATTATTTTATTGGCTTTGTGGAGTTAGAAGTTACGCAATAACCAACAAAATTTATTTTCCGAAATCATGGAGTATCGTTCATATGCAAAATATATCGCGGTGTTCATAACCCTCGTTCTCCTTGCACTGCTTTTTACACAGATCAACCTTGGGGATATCATTAACACACTTAAAAGCATAAATCCAATTTACCTCATTGCAGGATTTATTCTTTACACATGCAGTTACTTATTCAGGGCATGGCGTTTTCATATTTTGCTTAATAAAGAGGTCGGTATTAAAGAATTATTTCTTGTTGTATGTGTCCAAAATATGATGAATAATATTTTACCTGCAAGGATTGGAGAACTATCATATATATATATAATTAAGAAAATCTATAGTACCCCTTCAACTCAAGGAATTGCAACATTATTCATTTCCAGATTGTTTGATATTATATCATTAGGATTATTACTTTCAATCTCATTTATTTTTATAAGCAATACCATTTTTATAAACCAATTTTTTTTTCTACTAGTAGTATCTTTAATTTTTATTGTTTTCCT
>CAIYHQ010000091.1 GCA_903926075.1 uncultured Methanomicrobiales archaeon | reverse complement strand
CAGTCTGAGTTATTGTTGCAGTTCCGGTAGTAGTAGTTCCTGTTGTAGTTATTGTTGGAGTAGGTATTACCCTGACACCTATATCTGTAAACCATTCTCCCTCGCTATCGTAACGCCAGAGTGCTATAAACCTGTTACAGTCTGTCATCTGAAAGATAAGTTCCCCGGCATCATCAGGCGGCAGGTAGGTTGGAGACTCATTCCATATTCCTATTATCTTATTTCCTGATACCGCTGCGATAAGATGGCCATTGTTTACAGTGTAATCACCCGTTACAAATCCATCCACCTGCCGCAGGGTCATTGTTCCCCATGTTGTAACCTGCCAGGTTCCTGTCCAGTTACATCCAGGCGGTAAAGTAGGAGTGACGGTCGGTGTTACTGTCGATGTGGGAGTTGCAGTTGGTGTAACCGTTGGAGTACCAGTTATTGTCCCTGTGGGTGTCGGTGTGATTGTGCCAGTTGTAGTTGGAGTAATGGTCACGGTAGAAGTTGGTGTTATCGTAGTTGTCCCTGTAATAGTTGCAGTTGGTGTTGCTGTCGGAGTATTCGTGATTGTTCCGGTTTGAGTAAGGGTTGGACTTACAGTAGGAGTTATTGTGGGACTTACTGTCGAAGTAATTGTAGTGGTTACGGTGGGCGAATTAGTGGGCGTAACGGTCCCTGTAATGGTCCCAGTCGGTGTTGTAGTGGGTGTTAAAGTTGAAGTTATTGTTGGAAGTATCGTAGGTGGTGTAGGGGGTGTGAGGGTTGGCACGGGTGTTGTGGGTGTCACAGTGATTGTTGCAGTTGAAGTAGGTGTAACAGTCAGTGTTGGTGTAGGTCCGGGATTTATTCCGACAAGAACACAATTCTGAGTTACAAAAACCCAGTATCCCCTGGTAGGGAATAAAAGACGATTATCCGAGTACAGCGGATCTGTGGCCCCGTGAATGATAGGAACTTCATAAGTCTGAAGGGGTGGCGACCAGCCATTTGCTATCGCCCAATTATTCCCTAATGAGATAAGTGTGTTATTTGCAGACAATGGAGAGAGGGATGTAAGTCCAATAGCATTCCATCCGACATAGAGTTGTTTGGCGGGTGGAACCAGGTTACCACCTGACATTGAGATTGGTATCGAGTATACTCCTTTCGTGTAGATCCAGTAACCCTCAAGTGGCAGCAGATTTTCATTTCTACTCATTGGCAACCATACTTTCCCCAGATTATCATATTTCCAGACCGGGTTCCCACCTGTGTCTACAGAATCAAAAATAGCTACAGTATCAGACCCTGGCACAAGATTTCGTGGTATTGAAATCAGATTCCAGCCCGGGAAAAGCCATATTGCATCAGGCCTCCATGTTGGTGTCGAAGTAGGCGTGATAGTCCCGGTTATAGTCGGAGTTAAAGTCGGCTGGGTTGTTGGTGATGTTGTCGCCGTAGTCGGGGGGGTATTTGTTGTTGTGGGGGGAGTGGGCGGAGTTGCAGGAATCAGATTTATTGTAGGTACAACAAGAGTTTCACCGGGATTTATCGTAATCTGCTGCTGCCAGTCCCTGAAAAACGGGTGCTTTATGAGAAGAGTATGAAAACCCGGTGATAGCCCAGCTACAAAGCTCGGAGTATTGCCACGGTAGATACCATCGATTGATATTTCCGCACTGGACGGATTTGAACTAATACGCGCTGAACCTGAGAGCGCGCCTGGAGTGAGTTCATCCGCATATACCGGGATACAACATAAAATCCCAAAAGTTAATAATACTATAATCGAAAGGAAAATTAAACGCGAATTTGATAAAATTCCAGGAATAGTCTGTATCTCACTCATTCTACCCCCACGGTGACAATACATAGCATAGAAGACTCCTCTTGTATGGATATCAATTTTTTCCTTTTCAGACGTTTGTTTTTGCACTATTTAGAAATATTTCAGTCGCACCATTCGAATAAACCCAGAACCCGTTTGAAATAGGAATTGGAGAATTGTCCTCTGTAGGTATTATCTGGTTATTGAAAGGGTTGTATATAAGGGCCAGTTCTCCATTTGGATCAATGAGAGTATATGAAATATCATTTCCTGTCTCACCCTCCAGTTTCTCTGGAACCTCCAGAATATTCCAGCCTTTTGCAAGCACAACCGAACGCACCTCAGGGTTTTCCGGGGGCAATAAAGTCGTGTTTTCAGCAGGGACTACGACTTCAGTCGTATTGAGAAAAGTCTGGGTCATGTTTTGATTTTCTGTGACCACCTGGCTTGTATTTCGTTCTTCAAGTTCAGCTTCAGCCTGTGAAATTATACTGAACCTTGCACTAATCCCTTCCGGCACCTTTTCGATATTATCAATTTTCACCCCGGTATAATTGCCATTGTATGTAGCTGAACCCGGATTTGTGAAGGGGCCGAAGGCCATACCAGGCACGAAAAAGTCGTTTTGGTCCCATTTACCGCCCCAGTTTCCTCTTTTCCGCTCTATCTGGCCCTGTCCGTCTGCCTGGACAATTGAGAGAAGCTTCAGAGGGGTATTTCCATTATTATAAAGGAAATTGGAGTTTTCTGAGTTCAGTGCCGAATTCACATGATATATCCAAAGACCATCTGTGGTAAATGCATCTCTTGCAGTATTTTCAGACAGCAGTGTTGGATTTCCTGCCTTGACCGGATCATTTCCGTTCCCGGGTTCACGGTACTCCACTAAAAAATACTCACCATAAGTCGAATTAGTAAGGTCAGGCCCAATAATAACAGCATCCGGATATGTTCCTGAAGGTCTCAAAAGAATCGTCTGCGACCCGCCGGATACAACAACGGGGTCTACCCACCCGAGTAAAGATTTTGAGAATGCATTCTCGTCTCCCCAACTACCATCCATCATATCCCATCCGCCAAGTCCGCCAAATGGTGGTGATGATGGCTCAGTATCATAATAATCAGGCAGGCCAAGGAGGTGCCCCATCTCGTGGAGATCTGTAATCGGGCGGTAAATATCATCCGTCAGTTGTGGATCTGTTGCGTAAAGTGATGCAGTATATGGCGACCAGATGTAACTGCGTACCAACTTACCGTCAACAGTGGTGATAGTTCCCCAGTCGAGCATTGTATATGGCCACCAGAATGACCCATCATCGCGCGGCCCGGTCCACTTCACAATTACACCGTCAATATTGCCATCATTGTCATTATCGTACCGCGAAAAATCGACACCAGTTGAATCAGCCCAAAGAACTGCCTCTCGTACTAGTTCTGCGTCACCTATCCTCTTTCCATTCGAATCAACAAAATTTTTATAATATTCTCTTGGGTGCGGCGCTGTAAACCAGCCATAAACATCGCCTGTAATATTTAGTGCTCCATATGAAGAACGGGAATAATAACGGTTGACACTTTCATAAGGCGCGAGAGCTGGATTTCCGGAACCAAAGAATTTCTCTGCTACGTCTAATGTGTTCTGTTCTGAAGTGTGTGGATAATCTGGAAAATCCACAAGGATAACAGGGACTGCAACATTGCCCTTTGACGGAATACCTTTCCGGTAGAGTGTCGGTGAGGTTATCTGCTCGAGAAATTTACTTATCTGAGGTAATGAACTCAGGTTCACGGTCTCATTTTGGTGAGCCCTGATAAGGTTTGAAGAAGGTTCCAGAACTGTTCCCCTCGGAACGACTGGTTCCTGAACATTAGTGCCATTTCTATCACTCAAGTATCCTGACTTACTACTGTTATTTAGAGGGGTAGAATTGACAGGCAATGAACCGGTTAAATTGGCCTTTCCAGGGATTTGAGAGGAGGAGACAAGGGGTATCGTCAGAAGAGAGAGAGTATAAGCTAAGAAACTGATAATTATGAATACCAGTACTAGACTTTTTCTGGTCTTGTGAATTTCGTTGAGAGAATTCATAGGTTTCTCTCTCTTTTCCTGGAAAGTTTGGGCAGGTATTACGTAAACTGTCAGATGAGCATATATAGTTTGTGCCATGTCATAATTTTAGCAATATGATCCAAGGGTTTATTCGGATAAACCAGACAAGTTTGAAAGAATGCGTTGCATCGTCCTTGCTAGTGGAAGCAGTGGTAACAGTATTTATCTTGAGGCAGGTCATGAAGCGGTCCTTATTGATGCCGGGTTATCAGGAAAAGAGATATTAAGAAGGATATCGCTTGCAGGAGCGGACCCTCACCTATTAAAAGCCATTTTCCTGACCCATGAACACGGTGATCATATAACTGGTGCCGCTCCAATTGCACGAAGACTTGGGATACCGATATTCGGGACTGAAGGGACATTAAAGGATATACCAGAGGGGAAAGGAAAACGACAGGTAGATAAGAGAAAAATTACCGTTTACACCCAGATTATACAAAATGAACTTAAAATTACACCATTTAAGATCTCTCATGACGCTCGTGAACCATGCGGCTTTTGTATAGAAGGGAACGAAGGTACTGTTACTATCTGCACTGACACTGGAATTGTCACTGAACGTACTTTTTCATATTTAAAAAAATCCGATTTACTTCTTCTTGAGAGTAATTACTGTCCGGAAATGCTGAAGAAAAATCCATATTACCCGGAACACCTCAAACGCAGAATCCGTTCCGAACATGGACACCTGTCAAATGATGATGCAGCTCGCGTGCTGCAGTCACTTTCCTGCGACATCTCTGCAGTAATTCTCTCCCATAGAAGTAAAGACAACAATACACCCGATAAAGCCATGAAAAGTGCGCAAAATGCGCTGATGCTCCAGAAGGACGAGATCAGAATTCTGCTCGCCAGAAGAAAGGAAGAGACTGATTCTGATTTTGTACGATATGATTTTTGAGTATCGCAGTAAAATAATTTCATTTATGTGAAAATTAAAAATAACAGGGAATAAATACTTCCCCATTCATTCTCTTTAATCCGACAAAAGAGGTGTGAAAATGAAAAACAAACTGTTAAATTTGCTGATTTTAATATCAGCCTGTCTCGTTCTGATAATTACAAGCCCGGTTAACTGTGCTGAGGTTGGCGGAGGCTTTGGGTATTACTATGTAACTTCTTCGCCATCCGGCGCATCTGTGAGCCTTGACGGCTCTTTCCAGGGTTTAAGTCCGATTAATCTTCCAATTCACGTTGATGCAACCCCGGGTCATACAATTAAAGTAGAGAAAGATGGTTATGAAACCTGGGAGCAGTACCAAAGTGGAAACCCTGGAGAAGGGGATACAGTTAATATATATGCCCAACTTGTGTCTTCGTTTAAACCTGTGACATTACCCCCGACAATAGGAGGGGGAAAGGGTTACTATTCTATCTCATCAAGTCCAAGTGGCGCAGATATCTCTTTTGATGGCGTACCCAAAGGAACAGCACCTGTTGTTGTTGAAGTCAGCACTGATGGAACACCAGGTCATGTGATAGCTGCTTCAAAGAGCGGGTATCTCCCGTGGCAACAGTCAGAAACCGGAAACCCTATGCAGGGTGAAACGGTCTACGTTGTCGCAGACATGCAGCCTGTAAGCCCGATTACACCTCCACCGGGGTCCGGGAAAGGATACTATTCTGTTACTTCGCTGCCAGCAGGTTCATCAGTGATTATGGACGGACAAAACGAAGGATTGTCACCAGTTGTAATTGAAGTAAGCACAGATGGAGCGCCAGGACATACATTTACTGTTACTAAAGCGGGTTACCAGACCTGGAAGTGGACTGACCCGGGTAATCCCAAGCGTGATGAGACTGTCCCGGTTTATGCAGAACTTGTTCCGGTTACAACTGTCCCTACACAGACTACAGGGAGCATTTTTGTTCAATCCGTCCCCAGTGGCGCTGTTGCGACCCTGGACGGAGGCTATGGACAAATTACTCCAACATCGTTTGTCGGGGTAAACCCATACTACCACACGGTCCAGGTAATGCTTCCAGGCTACCAGGTCTGGACGAATACTGTCTATGTGAACCAGGGTGAAACTAAGACCATTACTGCAAACCTTGTCCCGGTTGGTCCGAAGAACGGATGGATATCTATAAATTCAATCCCTTCAGGGGCTGACATCTATATCGATAATTCCTACCGCGGGTATACTCCAAGTACAATAGGCGGATTAAGCCCTGGTGACCACAATGTGGAACTTAGGCTCGCGGGATACCAGACCTGGAAAGGAACCTCTACAGTCACAGCCGGAGGGACAAACACCGTTACGGTCACATTAACTAAAAATCAGCCTCAAACAAAAACCGGCGATATTTCTGTAATTTCAAACCCGGGTGGAGCATCCGTCTCCCTTAACGGGAACTACCAGGGGGACACCAAATTAGTAGACGGACTTGATATTGTCGGTTTGAACCCAGGGTCTTATACAATGCTCCTGAAAAAGACTGGTTATAATGACTACACAACCACAGTCAATGTCGTTGCAGATCAGGTGGCAACCATAAATGCAGCCCTTGTTAAGTCAAGTACACCTTCCAGTACCGGGGTTATTGATATTAATTCGCAACCAACGGGTGCGGATATCTATCTTGACAATGCATACAAAGGGATAACGCCTTTAACTCTATCAAATATTCCTGCTGGTGACCACAATGTAATATTAAAGATGAACGGCTATACCGACTGGACAACCACTGTAACCATAAAAGGTGGAGATACTGCTCAATTAAGTGCAACAATGCAGCCAACTGCAGTAACCACAACCCAGACTGCAACCGAGGTTCCAACGAAAAAGTCACCGGTTCAACCGATTTTTGTCATTGGGGCTCTTCTCTTTGGGAGTTTATATTTCATTTCCAGAGGAAGATTGCGTTAATTCTCATTCCATCTTTCTTTTTTTCAAACATTGAAACAACTGAGATTAAATACTTTCCAATTCACTCTTTTCTAAACTGAACGATGGGAAGAATTATGAGACAAATTAAATATTTATCAATAGTGAGCATTGCTATCCTCGCTTTTTTTTTGCTAATGACACTTTCAGTCGGCGCCGAGTCTCTTGGCTCAGGCTGGGGATACTACCAGGTTACTTCCGCTCCACCTGGTGCTTCAGTGAGTCTCGATGGTTATTACCAGGGCACAACACCTATAAGCCTCCCGATAAGTGTAGATGCACCCCCGGGTCACACGATAAAGGTTGAGAAAGACGGGTATGAAACATGGGAGCAATATGAGGGAAGAAGCCCCGGCAACGGAATGACTATCCATATCAATGCAAAACTGGTCTCACTTTATCCTACAACACCCCAAAGACCAACAAGGACATCTTATCCGACAAAAACAAAGATAATCGGCGGGGGGACCGGTTACTATTACATCGCTTCAACCCCTCCGGGTGCTGATGTAAAATTTGACGGGACGGTTAAAGGACAGACTCCAATCACAGTCTCTGTAAGCACAGACGGGGCACCAGGGCACCTGATATCGATATCAAAGGACGGATATCAGACATGGTCGACTAGAGAACCCGGAAACCCAATGGATGGAGAGACTGTAAGTCTCGTCGCTGTTCTTGTACCCATCCCACCTGTGACCACAAACCCGACATCGTTAACTAGTAGTATTTTTGTCAAATCCATCCCAAGTGGTGGGGTTGTCACTCTTGATGGAGGTAGTGGTCAGATAGCTCCCACTTCTTTTGTAGGAGTCAGTCCGTATTACCATACCATACGGGTAATGCTCTCTGGATACCAGGTCTGGAGCAATGATATATACGTAAACCCAGGTGAAACCAAAACTTTAACTGCAAGCCTCATCAGAATCGGTCCGAAAAACGGGTGGATATCTGTTAATTCCATCCCTTCCGGTGCAGATGTTTATATTGACGGCTCATACAGAGGATATACAGCTCTGACAACTGGAGATCTCGCACCAGGAGATCATACAGTTGAACTGAGACTTTCAGGATACCAGACATGGAAGAGCACTTCAACAGTAACTCCAGGTGGGACTAACACATTATCTGTCACAATGACAAAGAACCCGCAGAAATCGACAACCGGCGATATTTCAGTTAATTCAAACCCAGCAGGAGCATCAGTTTACCTGAATGGGAACTACAAAGGGGATACGCAATTGAATGACGGTCTTGATATTGTTGGGCTGAATACCGGCACTTATACATTGCTTTTGAAACTGACAGGTTACAACGATTATACCTCAAACGTAAATATTGCTGCAGATCAGGTCAGTGCAATTAAAGCAGAACTGGTGAAATCAGCTACATCTCCAACTACAGGCCAGATTGATATAGGATCAGATCCGTCGGGTGCGGATATTTACCTGGATAATGCATATAAGGGAATTACTCCATTAACACTCCAGAACGTGGAGGCCGGGGACCGCACAGTAGTTTTAAAGATGGAGGGATATACAGACTGGTCAGGGACAATGAAGATATCTGGCGGCCAGATTGCGCAGATAAATGCCAAAATGCAGGTAAGCGGACAATCCACAGCTACAAGTGAAATCCCCACTACTAAATCCCGATTGTCTATAATTCCGATAATTGCTGCAATTTGCAGTATTGGACTAATCTTCGTAACAAGAAAGAAAAAAAATAGGTAACTTCCAATATTTTTTGAAAAAAGGATAAGAGCCTAATATACTCATATTCTAAATAATAATTAAGACAATGAAAGCTATCTTAATTATTTTAGTACTGGTTCTCATTGCAGTTATTTCAGGTTGTGTCTCAAATACACCTTCTACCGGGAGCCTTGTAATAACCTCAGAACCACCTGGTGCGTCAATCACCCTTGATGACACTGCCCATGGAGCAACTCCTGCAACAATTGATGGGGTTATCAAAGGAAATCACACTCTTTCCCTCAAATATCCTGATAATCCGGTCTGGACAACAACTGTGTTTGTACCTGCGACAGGAATAACTTACATCCATTACACTTTGCAGGTTGCAGCTGGACCGACAAAGGAGATAGAAAAGAACATCACAAACTCCTCACCCAATGCAACGCCGGTCCGTCCGATAATATCAGTGACAGTTGAGGGTATCAATACGACATCAAACCAGTTATCAGTAAAAGGGAGTTCTGCAAACGGTGGCGATGATGTAATACTCTCAATAATACCTGCCGAAAAAGATGTTTACAGTATTCCGATAAAGAAGATTGTAACGCAGAATGGCGGGGTATTTCTCTGGAATGTCGACAAAAACCTACTGAAACCTGGAAATTATAGTGTTTTTGCAGAACTTCCAGGAGGAGAATACAGCACTTCCAGTTTTATTATTACTGGTGCGAGAAATGATAACTCTGCGAGCTTTAAAGAGACTTTGTCAGAGGTTTTCAAATGGTCCGGCCCTCTTAAAGATTGGAGTTATACATTCACGGTTCCTAAAACGAAAGCAACTGAATTCCATAGTCTTTCTTTAAACACCACCGGTGACAACATCCAGAAATTACAACCTGAAGACCAGATCTATATCGAGAACATCACAAATGAACTCCAGAATGAAGCTGCAGATCAGGGCTATGATGAAATCCAGGAACTGACAAACATCATAAATTTTGTGCGCTCAATACCTGAAAACAATACAACATTAATTGAAAACAGTGGGAAACCTCAAAAGTACCTCCTCGATGTCCTCACTACAAGGGACGCAGATATCAGGGAACTTTCAAACGTCGCTCTTGAACTCTATAGAATTACCGGTTATCCTCCGGTCCTGATAAAGACAAAGTCACACACCGCAATAGGTGTGCCTTGTTCCAGTTGCAATGGCACTTACATCGAGTTTGCAGGGATGAAATATTATTATGTTGAACCGGCACCTGGAAACTATGGAATCGGTGAAGTACCTGCCCAATGGAGAAAAGAGTTACCAGGGACAATAAGCCCGTATGACGGAGAGCCGCTCCTGGATATGAACTGCACACCTATCCTTGAAAATTCAGATGATAACAATGCGTTTTACCGGATGCACTGTGAGATAAAAAACAAGGGAACCGCATCAGCACTAAATCCAAATATTATATCCGAGGTAAAGGCGAATTCTTCGGCGCAAGGACTGATATGGCCACCTGTTAGTTCAGTTGCAATGAAGGAGATGGCACCCGGAGGAGAGGATCAAGCAGACCTGACTCTTTCAATCCCACGTTCTCAGGAGGTACAGATACAGACAATCCTGTATGGGGACAACTTTGATTCTGTAGAGACTGTATCAACAGCAATCAGGAGTTGAAAATTTATTTCCTGCCCTTTTTTTCCTTAATATAGGAATTTGCAGACCACTTAAGCAGGCCGTAAAGACCATCAGCTATGGGATGAACTTCATTAAAACCAAGAAAGTCTTGTACTGATATCCCTTTTTTGATAAGATGACCCAGGTAACTGACAGGAACAGCCGATCCGGGAGAGACCGATTCAACCGACTTTAACGTGCCATCTTCATTATCATAGGTTATGCTTGCACAACCAGTGGAACCAGATCTGACACCAAAGAAAGTTCCAGGACCGGCAGGACCAGGAATCCATAAAGTTTTCCCTTTTTTTGTTTCCTCTGAACAAAATGCAAGATCATAGGAGAGACTTATAGACTGCGGAATGCATGAATAGTCTATTTCACAAGGGTTATTCAGAATATTTTGTGCAGCCACGTATCCTTCTTTTCGTGCTACCGGGGTAAGACACGGCGGGCCGATTACGTCTCCACATGCGTACACCCCCGGAATCTGGGTCTGCATCCTTTTATTGACTATTATTTCTCCTTTTAGCCCCTTTGGAACGTTCTGTATCGGTTCGCTATTCGGCAAAAGGCCTGCTGCAAGTATAACCGCATCTGCTTCTATCACATTATCTCCATTCACCCCTGAAACCGTTATAGCGAGCCCGAGAGGATTTTCTTTTATAAGTGAAATCTTTGAAAACTGCCTGATATTGATATCAACAAGATCTGACAGTGCCTGTTTCTGTAATTTTCCATCAATACGGGAGAGAAAACGACTCCGTGTGATTATTGTAACTTCACTTCCAAATGCGCTGAATGCGAAAGCAAATTCTGCTGCAGTTACTCCACCGCCAAGAATAACAAGTCTCTCCGGGAGTTCCTGAATAGAAGGAAGACTTTGAGTGGTATAGACAGACTTATGTGAAATTCCAGGAATTTCTGGTACGACTGGTTTTGATCCAGTGGAGAGAATTATATTTTCGGACTCTATATTCTCTCCATTGACGCTGACGGTATTCCCATCTACTAATGCCTCACCATATATTACCTCGACACCTGCGTCATGAGTCTCTTTTTTTAAGACGGATGTGATCGTTTTCTGAATCCCGGCAATTTCTTTCATCATTTTTGGAAAGTTCAGCACCGGGACTGATTCAAATATCTCAAGATCTTTAAATTTCTGGTTACTTTTTATTATGCGGGCTGCATCGATGAGGCCGCATACAAACATGCACCCAGATCTAAGACACTGTCCACCAAGAGATTTCTGCTCTATAAGAGTAACATCTTCACCATTCAATCCAAGGATAACTGCTGCAGTGCGGCCACCAGGTCCGCCACCTACAATTGTTATCATAAATTCAAAAGACCTCTACTCCATCATCCATTGGTTCAGACAGAATATTACCGTTATAGGAATTAATCTCAACAATTCTCTTCCCGCGTACCTGCCAGACAGGAGTATAGAAGAGTAACAGTTCTATTGTAAAAAATTCAGGGTCCGGTGAAAGGACTTTATCCTCATATGCGATAGTCTGTCCAGATTCCTGCTTAAACTTTATACGCTTTGTAAGGTCTGAAACGGCACTTTCGATAATTTTTTTCTTTGCATCCTCCATTTTTAGTCTGGGACGTACCATCTCAGCTGAACCTGGAATTTTTAAGTGTTTTAGCAGATCACTATTAAAATCTGACATTGCACCATTGATGGCATTAATTGAACCGGCCCCTTCACCCTGAAAGGGTACACTTTTTTCTTTGAATTTCTTTTCCCCCTCACATGAGTATTTATAAGACCAGAACGGAATCATCTTTAAACGTATTTCACCCTTTATCCCTGCAATCCGGAATGCTTTTTCCTCGCTGACCTCTATAGGCAGGGAGGATGGAGATTTTTCATCTGTTGCAGCCGCGACCGCAGTCGTGGATGAAAAAAGATTATCAAGTGAAAATTCTTTTCCTATAACTTCAGATAGCATAAGTTTCCCGATAAGAGACGAAAATTCCTGTGGGCCGATAACTATCGCCTTATTTAGTCTGATGTCTTCAAGGAGAGTAAAAACAAGTTTTTTACACGGGTTTATTTCATCCTCCATACGGAACTCGGTATCATTAAAATGATTTAGCGCTTCCTTGTCATCTGAACACAATAATACTATAAACAAACCTGATTTTGATGCAGATAGATCAAAATTATCAACCTCGTTGCGCACATGATATCCCGCTTTTTCAAGGATGAAGCGTATCGATTTTTTTGCCCTTTCGTGCTGCTCGCTATCCATTTGTTAAATTATTTCCTATTCATACAGAACAATTTTTCTGTTTTCATGTGCGAGATAAATGTGGAGAATTAATGAAGTTTGTCAATAACGTAATCGAAGACTTAGCAATGCAGGTGAGTCTTAACCCTGATACCGAAGAAGGTCTTGTGGTCTACAACCTGTCACTTATACGAAACGAAGATCTCGATACTGTCACAGCCCTTGTAAAGGACGCATTTAAATCAGGGATTACATTCAGCGGGTATGTAAAATTTGTCGAATCCGGGGAGCAATTTTGTGGCCATAAGATACGCCAGGGATGTACCGGATATTTTAGTATTTGTAGTACAACTCTCGATGGCGTGCTTGTCAGGAAAGGGATTCCCCTGACACCAATAGGTGGTGGTGTTCTTGAAGTTGAAAAACGCAAGCCCACCCGTTTTATTCATATGATTTTATATAAGGCAACAACAATTGATCCTTTACAGGTCCTGACAGCGCAGGGAGTTACACGAATCCTTGATGTAATGTATACCTCAAATGGAAACATCCTCGCAAACATCCGCGAATGTCACATGGAAGCAGAACCACAAATAACACAGACTCTTGAAGAGATGTCTGATTCGGGTTTTCCAGGAATTATTGAACTGGGTGCACCAAATACTCCGCTCCTCGGGGTTTCTATATCAACCGATTTCCTTGGTGTGGTTGCAGCAGGCGGGACAAATCCAATGGCTGCAATAAAGGAGAAAGGTATGTGGCTTGAGACACAGGCCATGAAAGGTCTTGTTGATGTAAAGAGCATGGACTGGATAGAGGATTTTTAGAAACATTCGTTATAGTGTTGTAATTGAACATGAATTCCAGTTCAATTTCCTTTATGGATCTGCAATCACTTTAATAGGTTTAAGACATTTGATTAGCCCTGAACTAAATAATTTATCAATTGAGAGGATTAAAAGAAAAGTATGAGGCCTTCAAAGGATATACTCCCTATACCACAGATAAGACAAAGAAAAGACCTATCTCCTGTATCCCGGGGAGAATTAAGTAATGGTGAGGAACCTGCCTATTATATGTTCCGGGATATTGCAATTAATGCAGAAGACAGGAATCTACTTAAAAGTCAGGGAATACGATATGACATCACAGAAATTCCGCCCGGATTTCTAAATTCTGAATATATCAAGACACTTGGGCATTATCACCCTGCAAGTCCGGATGGAGTCAGTTATCCTGAAGTATACCAGGTCCTTAAGGGGAAAGCCCATTATCTTCTCCAAAAAAGTGATCTTTCCGACATTCTTCTAATCACGGCAGGGGAAGGGGATATAGTAGTTATCCCTCCTGGATATGGTCACGTTACAATAAATCCCGGCGTAGACTCTCTTTGCATGGCAAATGTTGTTTCTGATAGGTTTGAGAGCGATTATGGGCCTTTTCTAACATATCATGGCGCCGGGTATTTTGAGGAAACCAGTGGAAAGATGATTCAGAATAAAAATTATCCTGTTCTCCCCAATATCAGGACCCTGTCAAAGGAAATGGTTGAGAGGCACAAAGATTGGATTGGATCAGACATTTACTATCAAATCAGAAAACCAGATTATTACAGGTTTCTCAACCACCCACGGGATTACCTTAGTTTAATGGTTGATTTGATTAAAGGCTGATTTTAGATCAGACGAATAAATTTTTTTATTGAGGGTGCATCCCCTATACCAAGTATCAGTGAACCTTCGAAAAGTTGTTCTTCGGGATTGGGCATTACTGTAGATCTTAAGCCTCCTTCAATACCAATAACTTTTATTCCAGCCTTTTTTTCAAGCCACCCGACATTAACACCGCTCCTATACATCATACGTTTCATAACCACCTTCTTTCCGAGAGGAAGGTCAAGGATTACACGGGCAGTATCAGCGAGAATGACACCCCCTACAACCTGGCCGCCTATTTTTGGGAGAAGCGCCACATAGTCAGCACCCGCCCTGTATAATTTATCCACTGATGAAGGTTCATTAGCCCGGGCAAGTATCCTTAATGACGGGTTTAAGTCCCTCGCAATTAGAGTAGTGAATATATTCAAAGTGTCATCATTTAGTGCGACAACAAGAAACATTGCCTCTTCAATATGCGCCTGCTTTAAAACTGCCTCGTCCTCTGCGTTTCCAATAATTTCAGTAACAGGGTGGGGCTTTCTATCAATAACTACACAACTTATACCAAGATGTGAAAGTTCCTGGTATGCGGCCTGACCAACATCCCCAAATCCTGCAATGACCGCGAGAAATTTTTCTGTCTGGGTGCATACAAATTCATTGTCAACAAGATCTTTAAGAGACTCAGCTTTTCCAATGAGAAACAGGAGAGTGGAGGGGTCAAGTTCTTCACTCTCTTTTGGAAAAAAATTGAAATCGCCCAGTCTTGTGAGAAACAGGGGGTGATATCCATATTTTTGAAACAAAGAGAGTTCACCCAGGGTCTTTCCTGCAGCCCTGCATCCAGGCATGATAGGTATGTGAATAAGCCGAAGAGAACTCCCTGCATCCATCTCATATCTGACCGGTATATCATCAATTGCTGATGAGGGGAGGGAGTTCTCAATATGTGAGGTCAGGACTGCGTGTCTTGCAATAATTTTTCCTGTAAGATTTTTAGGAGACAGGACATATTCGCACCCTGCATACCTGAGATACCGCTCATAGGCAATTTTATCGACGACTGCAATTACTTTGCCTGCAGTCTCATTTTTAATTCCGAGAATCAATTTTGCGGCAATCCGCTCTTCAAGTGAAACAACAATAGTCCCTGCAGTTTCAATCCAGGCATTCCGCCAGGTCTGGATATCATTAAAGTCTCCCCAGATAACGTATGCCCTCTTCCAGTAACGGCGCGCAAGGGCTACTGCAGTCTGTTCAGATTCAACGACAATGACAATCTCATGGTCTGAAATCATCATACTCTCTATGAGGGACAGGGTGAACTCTGAGAACCCGACAATAATCAGGTGCTGGAAGAGTTTATGCGGAGTCCGCTTCGGGGCATTTGATTCAATTAAGGATTTCAGGTATGGAGCGAGCAGCAGGGGAATTATCATGAAGATGAGAATAACCCCGGTTATGACCATTGTTATCGCAAAGATATTCGTCAGTTCGTTATGAAACGGAAGGATCTCACCGTACCCGGTCGTTGATACAGACTCTATCACAAAAAGGAGTGCCTGAACCAATGTTATTGGTTTATTTTCCAGTATTGGATAGAGATCAAAGAACAGGGTTGTGTAAAAGAGGATGAAAAAGCAGAATACTGCGATATAAATACCAAACCTGACTGCAGGAGAACTTTTAATCTGCCGCCAGATAAGCCCTTTTCTGTCACCCATTATTCAGTCCACCCTGCCAGTCACATAACTGGATATTAGTTATTATTCGGATTCTCTGGTTTAATCTTATTTCCGGCAAGCAAGGATAAAGACCTGCGTAATCCAAGCAGGGCAAATGGTGTAGACGGGTGTTTCTCTGAATATTGATTGAGCAAAGATTCAATGTCTCTGATGAACTCATCTGACTCCATTAATTCGGCTTTATTCCTTTTTTGAAATGAATCGGGGTTTATTTCCATTATTGAGTTATAAATACTGATTTCTTCAAATGGTATCGCCTGGAAAGGTGCTATAAAAAGAGAATTTTTTTCTTTAAATCCAAAATACTCAGGTTCTAATAAAAAGGTTTCTTTCAGCATGTCAAACGCGAAATCGTCAAGAGTGAGGCCAAGCGCAACTTTACGGGCGTTATGGATTTCAGCAAAATGAGTCAATTCTGATAACAGAGAATATTTTATATCATCTCTTTTATGAAAAAAGATTTCAATTGCATTTTTTCCGCAATAGTCGTTTAACCAGGATTTCTCTGAATTCTCTAAAACCTGCCCAACGATAGAGATTACGATAAAGCGGATATCATTTCTCTTTAAAAGAATTTTTGAGAGAAGAACGAGAAGTGACAGACTTGCTACTCCTCCACCAGTTGCAAGCGCGATCGTACTTCGTGGAACTATCCCTTTTTCCTGCCTTATGCAGTACTTTCCCTTCATTTCAATATCTGAAATCAGGTGTTGCCCGCACAATGAAACTCCAGAGTATTTCTGAGTCAAAATGGCTTCTCTCTTACACCTGCTGCACTGCATTCAGTTGTTCAGTTAATCTTTATCACTGTAACTCATAAAATGTGTAGAAGAGATGGCTGTTAATCCGGGGATTGTAAAAAACCTGAAATCTGGTGAGATGAAACTCCTGCGTATCACTGAAGAGCTGATGCACTATCACGAATGGGTCCCTGTGAAAGAACTTATCCGGCTTACTCATGAATCAAAAGTCAAGACCTGGTTCAGACTGGAACTTCTTGCAGAGAAAGGGCTTGTCAAACTGAACACGACTCCATACGAAGGTTGTTCTCTTCTTTATACAGGATATGACACGCTTGCACTTTCGACTATTGTGCGCCATGGAACAGTCCAGTCCCTGGGAGATATTATTGGAGAGGGTAAGGAGTCTGTTGTATACGAGGCATTCGGTTTTGGCCCGGTAATTCTGAAATTTCATCACATCGGAAATAGGTCTTTCCATAACGTGCGTCTTGTCAGGGATTATCTTCCGGAAAGCGGCCACCTCCCATGGGTCATCGCTTCAAAATTTTCAGCTGAAAGGGAATATAATGCATTAAAGAGACTTCACCCAGAGGTACGAGTTCCAATTCCTATTGATATTTCACGAAATACAATTGTGATGTCCCAGGTATTTGGAAGGACCATGAACTCGGTAATCCTTCTCGAACCAGAGGGAGCCCTTGAATTTTTAATAGAGAATATTGCCTGCGCATTTGGAAAAGGAGTAATACACGGCGATTTAAGTGAATACAATATTATGATCGATGAAAAGGGTCCTGTGATAATTGACTGGCCACAATGGATAGAGACATCACACCCAAATGCAGATGATGTATTAACGGCAGATATCAGAAACCTCTTAAACTTTTTCAGAAAAAAATATTTAATAACTAAAGACCCTGAAACTGTAAAAAAGAGGGTGCAGGGAAAATAAGCCGTAAAAAGCCTTATTTTTCTCTACCTCTTTTCTTACCATGGAAAACCAAAAACTTGTATTTGGAATAGATATAATCAGTGGCTCGGTCAGGTCAAAGACGAAAAGGCCGGTCTATGCACTGATACAGATGCTGGATTCGGAAATTATTGAAGAGTCACAAATATCCCTTTTCCGGCTTATCAGGCTCATTACCTCAAAAAAGCCACAAATTCTTGCTGTCGACAGTCTGCAGGAGATCTCGACAGAGAAAAAGGAACTTTTTTCTTTTCTGCAGTCACTTCCAACGAGTACTAAACTCGTCCAGGTTACCGGTGGAGACCGCCTCGAATCTCTTGGGAAGATTGCAGCACGTTATAATATACATTTTAATAAATTCAACCCTTTTGAGGAGGCAAGGACAACTGCCCACCTTGCGTCGCTAGGAGCAGGATACGAGGTTGTCGCGTTCGAAAATGAGACAACAATCATTGTGAGCAGGCACCGTTCCCCTGGAAAAGGCGGATGGAGCCAGAATAGGTATACTAGAAAAATCCACGGTGCCGTACTCCAGCAGTCACGCGAAATTGAGATGGCAATAATTGCTGCCGGACTCAGGTACAGGAAAAGGGAAGTTAAGGCTTTTGGTGGGTGCAGCCGTGTCATATTTGAAGTCGCTGCGTTAAGGGATGAAATTCCGGTTAATAATGTCAGAAAAGCTGACGTTCAGGTCAGAATTGACGGAAAGAGGCTTGACCGGATCCAGTTCAGACCGTTAAAGGCAAAACCAAAATATCTCATAGTGGGAGTGGACCCTGGTACCACTACTGCAATTGCAGCTCTCGACCTTGATGGCAATCTTGTAATACTCAACAGTTCACGGATGACCTCACTCGCAGGTGTAATTGAATCCCTCTATAAAGTGGGAAAACCACTCATCATTGCTTCAGATGTCCAGACCATGCCATATTCAGTCGAGAAGATCAGAAGGGCCTTCAATGCCGTAGGTTACTCCCCTCGCCAGGATATCAATGTCCCTGTAAAGTTTGAGTTGACATCGGAATTTACATATAAAAATGACCATGAGCGTGATGCACTTTCGGCTGCAGTTAATGCGTTTCGTCATTACAGACAGAAATTTCAAAGCCTCTTACGGAGGGTCCCACCAGGGCATGACCTCGAAGAAGTTAAGGCAGGGATTGTCAAAGGGATCCCGCTTGAACAGGTCCTGCATGGAGTTACACAAAAAACCGGAACTATTGAGACTTTCAACGCAACTCCTCCTGCCACCCTTACGGAGAACGATGAGAAAGTGAGGGTACTCGACGGGATAGTAAAGCAACTACGCGGATTTATTGATGAACTAAAACAGGAGAACCGTCTAAAGGATTATGAGATAACCCGGCTTCAGGGAAGGCTCCGGAGAGTCCACTCTGAAAGGGATACCCGTATTAAAAGGGACTCTGAAATTGTGAAGAAAGAATCTACAATTCGCGGACTAAAAGAGAGAGTTAAAGAGAAAGAGAAGGAGAATCGCAGATTGCAAAAAAAACTCAAGGCTATAAATGATTCTCTTTTAGTCGACTCATCTGAGGAAAGAGATCCTGTAAAATTATTACCTAACCTAACTCATGAATGCCTGAAAGAGATTTCAACTAAATCTCCTGTCAGGGAGGGAGAGATCCTTTACATACAGGATAAGGCTGGTTGGGGCCGGAACAGTTTTCGGGACCTCTCGCAATGGAAAGTCAGGGCAATTATCATTTCAAAGGGAGATAAATCAACGATTCCTAATTCACTTATCGAATTAGCTCATGAAAACAGGGTCCCTTTACTTGGGGTAACGGACCTTCGGTATGATAGGAAAGGTCAGATAGGATCAGTGGACCGTAAACTTTTTGCAAGGGCTTTACGTGAATGGGAGATTGAACAGGATGAATACGATAAGTCAAAAAAGAATGAGATGATGGAGCACCTCTTCAAAGAATACCAGGCTGAACGAGGAAAGGAGGTGAAGAAGACTGGATGAAAAGAGCCTCCTCTCGATTGTCAGATCTGTCGTAGGGGAAGAGAATTGCCGCGATGACTGTTACGTTATCCCAATTGGGGAAAATTCACTTGTAATATCAACCGATATGCTGCATACTGCCACAGATTTTCCCGAACACATGACTAACTGGCAGATAGGCTGGATGGCTGCTGCAGTGACATTAAGTGATATTGCATCGATGGGTGCAAAGCCTTGTGCAATGTTACTTGCAATAGGCCTTGACAAAACAGAAAGGCTGAAAGATATCATGAATGGTGCATCTGCGTGTTGCAGGTACGCAGGTACACACATAGCAGGAGGTGACCTCGACCATCATGAAGAACTGACAATAGTAAGTACTGGTCTTGGAGTCGTTAAGACAAGAAACCTTACTCTTAGGTCAGGAGCAGTTCCAGGGGACCTGATATGTATAAGCGGACTGCCTGGCCGTGCAGAAGCAGCTCTTGCCGGATTTAAAAGGTATGAAAATTCACTCCTCGAACCGGTTCCACGTATTCATGAAGCGAGAATCCTTGCTGAAACCGGAGTCACTTCGATGATGGACCTTAGCGACGGCCTAGTGTCATCACTTTATTCCATGTGTGAGGTATCCGACACAGGGTTCAGGATTGATAGTCAGAAGCTTCCGGTGCATCCTTTTGATTCAAAAGAACGATCAGTTGGCTGGATATTATATGGAGGCGGCGATTTTGAACTTGTATTTACAATTCCTGATTTCTTAAAAAACGAGATAATACTCCCATTTTACATTATCGGCGAAGTTATTCCTAAAAAAGGTGTATTTCTTGATGATACTCCTATCCCTGTTAAAGGATATGAGCATCACTGGTAAAAAAAATCAGGAATATTTGTTTGGATGGATTAGATTGTCGATATAGGCCTTTCCATTCATTGCAGCCCAGTTATTCGGGTCAATTACGAGTACTTTATTGTAGTAATCTGTGGCTTCAGAAAGCCTGCCTAACTGGACCAGTGTGTCGGCTTTGTAAATTAAAGCTGCAGGATTTTGCGGATTCATTGCAAGGACTCTGTCAAAGTAATCGATGGCTGTAGAATACTCGTTCATATATGTATATGCAGTCCCTTTTGAGAGAAGTGCTTCAATATTGTTGGGATCTATAGCGAGGAGCCGGTCAAACGTTTTTGTGGAGTCATTGTACCTTCCACCAAGTATCTCAGCATTCCCTTTTGTTAAAATTATATACGTATTGTTTGGTACAACAGCAAGAGCATTGTTGTAAGAAGCTATTGCATCGTCAAACCGGCCAAGAACATGTTGTGCATAGCCTTTTCTAAACCACGCATTCCAGTTTTGAGGATCTTTTGCAAGGACCTGGTCGTACTCAAGAACCGTCTCCTCAGAGCGGCCCATTTTATTCATAACATCCAGTTTCTGGACCCACGCGATCATATTATCCGGGTTTATTGAGAGGGCTTTGTCTAAAGCAGCTAGTGCATCATCGTTTTTACCGGTTCCATATAGAGAGACCCCCTTGTATGTCCATAACTCAGAGTTATTTGACTGAAGGGCAATTGCTTTGTCGATAACCGGTCCAGCCTCCGTAAACTGCTGCAGTTTGTTTAACGAAGCTCCTTTCGTAGTGAGGGCCATGAGATTATCTGGTTTTAAGGTTATGGCTTTGTCTGAGGCATTGATAGCTTCCTTGTAATTACCCATCTCATATAATGCCTTTCCATCGTAAGCCCAAATATTGGAGATCTGCGGGTTTACTGCAATAACCTTCTTCATTGTCAGGACTGATTCGTTGTATTTTCCCAGATAAAATTGTGAAAACCCGATATTTGAGAGAGAGATAAGATCGGTTGGATTTAAGTCATTGGCACGCTGGAAGGCATCCAGACCTTCAGAATACATTCCCATGTTGTTATAGGATTCTCCTATAGTATTTAGTGCAAGGGTGGAATTCGGGTTCAGGTTAAGGGCAAGGTTCTCAACCTGTATAGCCTCGTCATACCTTCCTAGCTTGTCGAGGGCATAACCTTTTTTCTGAATAGTATAGGCACTGTTTGGGAGAATCGCAAGTGAGGCATCATATGATATCAGTGATTCATTGTAATCGCCCATATCAGAAAGAAGGTCTCCTTTCTTTGTCAGAGTTATAGGGTCTTCTGCATTTTGTGCAAGTATCCGGTTATAGTATTCCAATGCCCCTGTATTGTTGTTCATTGCAGCGAGAAGGTCAGCTTTTGCCCGCAGCGCAAGAGTATAGTTTGGTTCAATTCTGATGGCATTATCAAAAGAGTGGAGTGCATTCTCTCTCTTCCCTGAAAGTGCTTCAAGGTTTCCCCGGTAGAACCAGGCAATTGTCAGGTTTGGATTTATTGCAACAGCAGTGTCAAACGCTTTCATTGCATCATCAAAACGACCCAGGCTTCCCAGAGCAAGACCTTTGTATCCCCAAGCTACTGAAAGATTAGGCGTGATATTAATAGCCTTGTCATATTCCTTTATCGCGTCTTCATAGCGGCCTGTGTCCTGGTATACATTTCCTTTATATCCATATAGTACATCAAGCATTGGAGTGATATTGAGAGCAGCATCATAAGCAGCCATAGCTTCATCGAAACGACCGAGCTTTCTTAATTCATTACCTTTTTTAGCCCACAGAATTGAATTATTCTGATCCATTGCGAGCGACTCATTATAAGCTTCGAGGGCTTCTGCATATTTTCCCTGCTGGTCCAGCTGATCGCCGGATAACTTAGTGCTGCTCACCGGATTTTTTATAGGAGGCAATGTTGTGCATCCTGACAATGCAATTGATATCGAAAGAATCAGGATTAATATAATCAATTCATTTTTCATTATAACTTTTTCATCCCGAGAGCTCATAAATGCTCTTTTTTTACAGTATGAATATTATATATTAGTGCATTTCATGTATATCAGTTTTAGAAAGTGTATCCGATGCAGAAGTCGGGAATTCTATACGGATAACACGCGCTGAATCGCACGTAAACAAGATAACAGGGGATTTAATCAGTATTATCAATAGAAAAGAGACCGGTTTTTGAAATGTCTGTGGCTAACGTGAGAATTATCTATCGTTTCTTATATGGCTGATCTTATTACTGGTCAAAGGCAGATTGCACGTATGAATCGACATTTTATGATTCTGTTAAAAAGGGATTATCTTAATTCTAAAACAACTGTAGTCCGGAATTATCTGAACCTGATAGAAAAGGCTCGATTTAAATTCAAGAGCAGAACACAAACTTAATATGGATGCCTGTATTATTATTAGATATGTCTCTTGAAGGCAGAAAGATCTCTACTTTGGGGATCATGGCAATAGCAGTTGTTCTGCTATTGATAGGAGTAGGAACAACGGTTGTGCAAGGAGCGGGACTCCCATGGTTAGGATATGCCGGGAATAGTTACAATCAAAGTGGATATGCGACAGCAACGAACGGTATTACTGGATGGCATACAACCAATGGTATGTTCGTACCATGGGGTATGAATGCCACAAACACTGTAGGATCCTTTTACTGGTCACCTTGGTCATGGCTTAACACCTTATATGGCTCCACTCCATTCAAATGGGGTAGCTCAATCGTATAATGGTAGTAATCCAAACTACTCCATGATAACTAAAACAATTTTCCATTTTTTTCATTGAAACTGTTGAACAATTTATTTTGTTTATGCATTTGTAAAAGGGCATTCAATCCTGACTGGGTGCTTATAATGTTTCGTTCATTTGTTTCTGACCGTTATATTTAAAGCTAAGATTCAATTCCCTCCGTGTGTATGAAGAGGGGTATGAGTAGGTGAAAAACATGGTTGATGTACAGTGAATGAAATAGAAAAATAGATTGAAATGACATATTATCAATGGAGTGGAAAGCATCAGTGCGACAAGAATTTCTAAACGAAATTGCTAAATGAAATTTCGGATTTTATTAAGTTTATGCTGATTTAATATCCTTGAAATCTGCATTTTTGAGTATACAATGCCAAATTTTTCATTTATATATTGTTTAACACTCTTGATTGTGAATAATGCACCGGAATCAAGATGTCCATATAATTCCATTTTTTTGATCTTCAGTTAATTTTGCGGGAGCCCCTCCAATAAATCGAGGAATTATTCCATTTTGAATAATTTCGAGTCCTTTCCCTAAAAAATTGCAACCATTTAATTTTAGTATTTGGAAGACCGAAACCAGTTAAGGCATATCTTTTTATTCCTACTTCTGATTTCGTACCTCCAGACATTTTCCGATAAACAACATTAGGCCAAATAGCTCTTTTCGCCCGGTTGTTCGTTTACATCAACACCATTAGGATTTTTTCATCGATATATCGTGCATAAGCTTGTCTGACTTCTTCTGTCAATCGCATTCCAATTTTTAGCCAGACCACAATGAGCATGACGTTTAATCCCAATTTTGCATTGGGTAGTGCCGAATAGATTGGCTCTTCAACTAACTTTCTGCATTATTGTAAAAAAAGTTGATCTTAAAATTTAGGGAATTAATAATGTTTCTGATGACTGACTACTTACAATAAATTATGTTATTTACTATTTAACCACCCTATGCGAAAATTATAATCTACCCTAATACCCGCGAATCTCTTCCTCGACCATCTCAAGATTGCGTATCCGCTTTTCAAGACTCGGGTGAGTTGCAAAGAGCTCGAGAAATGTGTTTCCTGACAGAGCCGGGATAATGAAGAAAGCATTCGCACTTTCTACCTCCCGCTTCTTTTCCGGAGGTACTCGGTCCATTCGCCCACTTATCTTCTGAAGTGCCGAGATCAGGTCCCTTGGTCTTCCTGTGATATAGGCACTCCCACGATCAGCTGCAAATTCCCTGTATCGTGATATTGCCATTATCAGAATTCTACTGATAAAATACACGACTGCTGCAACAATTCCTGCAATAATCCATCCCCCTGCATCCCGACGACCAAAAAGACTAGCAAAGAGAAAGTTCTGCATGATTATTGCTGCTATCATTGAAACAAAACTTGCAAAGGTAAGGGTAAGCATGTCCCTGTTTTTTACATGGGATAACTCATGGGCAATAACCGCTTCAAGTTCAGCAGGAGAGAGGACCTTCATAATTGAGTCAGTAACTGCAACAACAGCATGTCGCGGACTACGTCCTGTTGCAAATGCATTTGGTACTGGTGTGCGCATTATCGCGATTTTGGGTTTAGGCAGGTCTGCTTCAGCACAGAGCCTTTCAACCATGTGGTGAAGCTCGGGAAATTCATCTTCCTGGATTAACTGGGAACCTGTACTCCAGAGGACAATCTTATCAGAGAAGAAATACTGAAAGAAACCCATTCCTACTGCAAATATTACGAGCCATATAATTCCAACTCCCAGCATCGCAAGGACCCCGATAAAGATCAGGTAAACAATGAGGAGGAGAAACATCGTGACTGCCATCCGGCCGAAAAGGCCCCAGTCACGTTTCCATATTTTCATAACTTCTAGCTATTATTCCATCCAGAATAAATAAGCTTCAATCGGGACAATGAATACATTTTAGTAACAATTTCATTCAATTCTATGTATGGATGAGAAGTGTACAGATCCCATTAACGATATTGCATACGGGATATTTGAGCACTATCTCACAAAAATGCTGGTTAGGGAAGGGATCCCCCTGTTCCTTATCCTTGAACAGGGCGCGGATTTTCATGAAAAATTCAACCTGATTTTTGAAAAATTTATGGGTGAGTACAATTCGCTCGCCCTTGCCCTTATACAGCAGTTCAGTTCTGCCGAAACTATCTATGATATGATATGCAATGGTGAGGGAGTTATTCCAAGCCTTACGACACAGATGTACTGGATAATACAGGATGCGCCATCAACCGGCCCTGGTTCAACTGAAGATGAGAATGCTGGAAAATGGCTGATATTTGTCATGCCGGACGAAGTTGATTCGAAATGGGTAATTGTAAGGAACGCTACATGGCAGGGACAGCTTGGAACATCATCAAAAGTCAGCACTGCAAAGCCAAATCCCGAATCAAGTGGAGACAAGAAAGTAATCTACGTTTATACAAGAGACTGGCGTGATGAAACAGACGTCATGAGGGTAAGGGAACACTTACGGCATATCGGGTTTGTCGACCGCCTGGGCTACAAAAGAAACATCGAAACTTTTGCAGGAGAATATAGTAAAAAAGGAAAGCGTGTTACTTATTACGTAGCCTGACTACGCTTTTCTTTCCTTATTCTTTGGTCGTAAATTTTTATACCCACATTTTCTGCAACTTGTTGCTCTTATAGCATTTCTTGAGTTGCAGTGCATACATATCTTCACATTAAGAAGGCGTGCTTCAGCTTCAGGAAATTTTGCCATTGAATCGCTCCGGATCTCCCTTAATATAAGGGTTCTACATTCACTTAACGGTTGTCCTCACAAACGAGAACCCTGTTTTTCACAAGCCAGTCCCTGAATGCAAGCAAAGCCTTTGCCCTATGCGAAATCCGGTTTTTTTCCGGTAATTCCAGAGCTGCAAGGGAACGCTCACCCGGATAGAATATCGGGTCATAACCAAAACCATTGATTCCAGACGCCGGGCCTATCCATCCGTTGAGGGTACCTGAAAAAATCCTGACCCCTGTTTTATCAATGTATGCTATTGCAGTCGTAAATGAAGCGTTAAGGTTTTCAATGCCTTCAAGAAGTTTTAATATTCCTGAGTTTCCCAGGGTATCAGATACATATGCCGCATATGGTCCGGGAAAACCACCCAGTGCCTCAATACAGAATGCAGTATCATCAACAATGAGGGGTATATGTAGTTTTTCATATGCATACTCGGCCTTTCCTTTTGCAATAATATTGACATCAGAATTGCGAAATTCTGGGCAGTCCAGTGAAATATGATCAACCTCAATTTCAGGCTGAAATAAATTTTTTGTTTCGGCAACTTTGTTGCTGTTGCTCGTCACAACTGTGATTTTCATAGATATCTCCCCCTTAAAACAATTTCATGCTCGCGTTCAAGCACCTCGCCAGCATCTACGAATGTTTCCTTATATCCCTCAATAAAAGCTTCTTTTAACTCTTTTACACGCGATGAACTACTTTCAAGAGTCTGGAAAAATATGTGAATATCGACGCCCCTTGATTCTACCTCGTCTGATGCGCTTGCAAGCCCAAAATCAATAAACACACATCGATCTTTTCGCATTATCATATTACTTGTGGTAAGATCACCATGGATTATTCCGGAAGAATGGAGGAGACCCGTTACCCTGCCTGCTTCTCTTACGTTTTCTGAATTGAGTGAATTTTTAAGTAGAATCCCGCGAATGCATTCCATCCTGATTGTATCCCGTGTAATATCGCGGATAACCGGTGTCGGGACACCATCACGCCTTGCGGATACAAGCAGTCGTGCTTCAGAACGAGTACGTTCCCTAATCAGGCGTTCATCAAGTTCAACAATCCTATAACTCTTTCTCTCTCTCCTTTTCAGGATATCGTCCTTATAAAAACTTATCAGTGCCTCTGCTCCCCTGATCTGACTGGATTCACTATAACGACCCGCATGTTGTAGCTTCAAATTATATTCATCTCTCCAGCTGACTGCGACCTGGTCGACACGGTATGAAGGGTTGATGGCGGATTCAGACATTTTTGTTTCAACCCCTGCATTAAGCATAAGCTTCCCTGTATAAGCTATCATCGCACCATTGTCTCCGAGGTATTCACGCTTCGGTACCGCAAGTCTCGCTCCACGCTCATCACACATGGTAGAGAGCATTTTCTGGAGACGCCTGTTTAATGCGACACCTCCAACAAGTAAGACCTCCTCTTTTCCAGAGAGAGACAGGGCACGTTCCACAACCTCAGTACACATAGCAAAGGCGGTCTCCTGAAGGCTGTAACATACATCCTCAATTTCTGAAGGGCTCTCTTTTGCAGCACTTACAAGCCCTGAAAATGCAAGGTCCATCCCTTTCACAGTGTATGGAAGTGGGATCCAACTGCCTGATTTTGCCAGGTCTTCAATGACCGGACCGCCCGGGTGGGGGAATTCCTTGCTCCTTGCAAATTTATCGAGTGCATTTCCAAGGCCGATATCAAGCGTTTCTCCAAAAATCCTGTACCGCTTATTTAAATAGCCGATCACCTGGGTGTTTGCACCACTTACATACAGGACAACCGGGTCAGTAAGACCTGTATCGAATCTCCCGATTTCTATATGTGCAATACAGTGGTTAACTCCTATTAACGGTATTTTGAGTGAAAGAGAAAGAATTCGTGCCGCTGTTGCAACTGTCCGGAGACATGGACCCAGACCGGGCCCCTGAGAAAATGCAACACCTTCTATTGTTCCAGGATCAGGAAGAGCTTCCGCTATTACCTGTGCCATCATTGAAGCATGGTGCTGTGCAGCATCACGAGGGTGAATTCCACCTTTCAGTGGGGAATATGGATGTGAAAAAAGAGAGACCAGGTCATCGTCGAAAACTGCAGCACTTAAATTCCATGCAGTTCCTTCGATCCCAAGTATGCGTGACAGGTCAGGCATCTGACTTTTTAAATTCAGTATAACCGCATTTCCCGCAGGTTGACCTGTCCTTATGTTCAGCCATATGCACCCCGGGTCCGCAACGCGGGCAGAAACGCTTTAGGGGTGTAATGGCCGAACCCTCAATTTTAAAGTACGAAGAGGCTCCTATCTTCTTCTCTTTTTTTGCTTTCTTTGCCGCCATTATGCCTCCTCCTTCGGTTTGGGCTTACCACGGCTTATTATATAGGGTCTTTCAGTCTTCTCCCTGGACTTTTGGTCGTCATAGATCCGAACATTTGCGCGGAATTCCATTTTTCCAAAGGTCTGTTCAAGGCTGTCAAGGACAATCTGTTCTTCACTCACATTCAGGAGTCCGCAGATTTTTCCAATGATCTGAAGCCTTGAGGGGGTGGGACCGTCATACTTAACGATAATACTCACCTCACGACGTGAGAGGAGTTCATTTCTGGTATCACCTATTATCTCAATGTCCATTGATATCTCTACATGTTACGAGTTGTGACCTTTAATAGATTATCCCAACCTTCACTTTGAACTTTCGAAAAGGTCAAAGAGCTGCCTGGCCCTTATTTTTGCACCCTCATCAACGACCCTTAAAACTACACCTTCTCCAGGTTGACCATAAAGTATGATAGTTCCTTCTTTTGATTTAATCACAAGAGGGATAACAGCAAGATCCTCCTCACCATCAACACAAATCAGGACAGGGGGAGAATTTATACCATCAAGTATAGCATCCAAAAGTTCCTGGGTGAGTGTGCCTGCCGGATTTTTTACATTTATAAGCCTGGAACCGATAACAAATTTATCAGTAACAGGGGCGCGTCTTGTAAAACCATCGATTATTGCAATATCAGGTATAATACCCTCTGTTATGAGGTTCTTTGTGACGATGTCACCAACACTGCAGAGAATTTTTCCCTGTAACTTGTCCAGAACTTTGTTGAAATCCTTGTAAAGTGTTCCAAAAGGTTTACTGAATTCATTCCTGTGCTCAGGCAGGAGATACCACATTAACGGACCTTTAATGCATACCTTCCCGGAAGCCTGATATTCATTCTTTTTGCTACTAATGAACGCTCAGGGTCGATAATGACTAGGTAACCACCCCAGTCATTTGAAAGATTTGATGTCCCACAGATAATGCACTGCTCTCCGTCAACAACTCTATGACATTCACGGCAAACTGAACCCTGCTTCTTCCTACCTGTCGCCATGAGTTATCTTTTTCTCCTGCTCTTTTTCTCGTTTCAGTTCTTCCTCAAGCCATAGCGCGGTCCCAAGTCCTGCCTGACGCATGGTCAGTCCGATCTTCGAATCCCTGGGTTCTCTCTCATTTAGGGAAAGTGTGACTATTCGTGCCCTTACAACCTCGCCGACTGCAATAAACCGTTTGGACTCCTGGCAGGTCAGACGCGCATTTTTTTCATCGTAACTAAGATATTCGTCAGATATCTGGCTGACATGGAGCATTGCATCGATAGGGCCAAGGCTTACAAACGCACCAAAACTTGTTGTCTCTACCACAATCCCTTCGACTACTTCCTGAAGAGAGATTCTAAGGACAAGCGCTTCAAATTCAACATCATAATATACAGCACCATCACCAGGTATTATCTCACCTTCTCCGATAAGGAGGACTCTCGTTACTGCAATAAAAACACCAATTTCCTTATCTATGCACCCTTCAAACTGCTCCTGCAGAACATCGAGAATAACCCGCTCAAGGTCTTCCCCCAACCTGTGCGGCGGAACACGGACTTTATCTGATAATCTCATCCTATAATACATAGCGGCCTCACCGTCTGAACAATTCAAGTATCTTTTTATTTTTCAAAGAAATCACACCAATTCCCCTCTCCAGAAGCCGGTTCTTTAATAACCTGTCATTTGTTACTACCAGACACTGGTTATCAGTTGCATACTTCAGGATCTTTTCATCAACAGTCCCAAGATCCGGTTCTTCCTCGCATATATCTGTTTCTGGGAGGAAAAGAAGCCCATAACGCGCTGCGGATCCTGCTGACCCTCTTTTTTTCGCCAGATTTTTAAGTTCTTTCTCAACTGACGGCAGCGTAATCGGCTGAAAACTTCCTATTAATTCATTGATTCCAGTAAAGATGTCAACTCGGAATTGATATGCCATCATAAATGCATTAGCATCAAGGAGGACTCTCACTCGGTCAGGGTCCCCATGCCTATCAGTCTCCAGCGGCCTCCCACCTGTCTGCTTATGGCTATCCGTGCCCCTAACTCAGCACAGACAGGCCTCTTCAGAATGACCTCTACAAGGTCTTTTTTTGTGCTGTTTACAATTCCAACTGTTACACCAGTCCCTACAGAGAGCATTAAGGGTTCATGGAATTTTAGTGGTTCAATAACAAGTTCATTACTTGCACCTACCACCCTCTCCATTAGTCGAACCTGAAATTTCAGCTTTTCCCATACAGGGGGGAGCGACCCTACCCTTCCAGCTAACTGGCCTACCAATGCATCGCTTTTCGTTAAAGCGGGATCAAGTTTCGTCCCGACACCAAGAAGGCCACCCGGAGTTGCTTCTGATACTTTCTTGGACCCTTTATTAATTGAAGTAATCTTCGTTGTGATAGGAACCCATTTTGTTTTGTTCTCGGCATGAACCTGCAGACCCGGTCTTATCTCTATCTCGTCTGTATCATGGAGAACCCCTTTAGTTAACGAACCTCCTATAACTCCTCCTTTTATTTCGCGCCAGTTGCAACCTGGTTTATTTACATCAAACGAGCGGGCAATAAGGAGTATCGGATTCGCATCCGGGTCCCTTGCGGGTTCCGGGATCTTCTCATGAAGGGCCTCAATAAGGGCGCCCATGTTGATGTTTTTCTGCGCTGATATAGGTATAATTGGTGCATCCTCGGCAATTGTCCCTTTTACAAATGCCTTTATCTGCTGATAATGTGCTATCGCATCCTTCTCACGTACAACATCAATCTTGTTCTGGACAATAACGATATTCCTGATACCCACTAGTTCAAGTGCCATAAGATGTTCTTTTGTCTGGGGCTGGGGACAATGCTCGTTAGCTGCTATTACAAGCATTGCGCCATCCATGAGAGCAGAACCGGATAACATTGTAGCCATGAGCGTCTCGTGGCCTGGCGCATCAACAAATGATATTGCCCTGAATGGAATCGCTTTCCCACCACAATTCGGACAGACCGGATTTGAACTGAATGCATCAGTTTCCTTGCACTTTTCGCACCGGTAAAAGACAGCGTCTGCATAGCCGAGGCGGATTGATATGCCCCTTTTGATCTCTTCGCTATGCTTGTCAGTCCAGATTCCGGTAATTGTATTGACCAGTGTGGTCTTTCCATGGTCTACATGGCCTACAACACCTATATTAACTGACGGAACCGTCATATCCTGCACTGGGTATCGAACCTCCCTACATTATCTATAATGAAGCTACTTATACCTCACCAGTTTTCCGGATTAATATTGAGATAAAACTAAAAACTTTTCATAAAAAATAATACTATAAAAAGCTCATTATTACAAAATACATTAAAATAATTTTCGAAGGCACACTATGACACTGGATAATGACCTTTCAAGGATAGGAATTTCACTTCCATCACATCTCCTCGAGATGTTTGACAATATCATAAGCGCAAGGGGATACTCATCGCGTTCAGAGGGCATTCGCGATGCGATAAGGAGTTATATCACCTATTACCGCTGGATGGCGGATGTTAAAGGAGAAAGGCAGGGAGTCATAACGATGATCTATGACCATGAACAGAGAGGGCTCCTGCAGACTCTTACTGATATTCAGCATGAATTTTCTACAACAATTCAGGCCTCACTTCATTCTCATATTACCAAAGACCGCTGCCTGGAAATAATATTGTTAAGGGGAGAAGGGGAAGTGATAAAGGGGCTTGCAGAACGTTTAATGGCACAAAAAGGTGTGGAATCTGTAAAATTAACTACAATCCCACTTGATTCGGACTAACCTCCACCTTCACAACTATTATCAAGATTAAGAGATTCCTGAAATTCATTACCTTTGAAGATGTCATGTTCAAGGATAATATCACTGGAAGTGGCTTCCACTTCTTTCTTTTCTCCTGCTCCCGTTTCGGTGAGTTGGTTTATCTGATAGAGGAGACCGGTTGTATCAATTTCTGCATATCGGTCTCTACTTATCTCAACAATCCTCGTGACCGTGCCCGAAGTCCCTGTTCCTCCATATCTTACCCACATACCCGGACTGATGCTTTTGGACATGTATTGGCTAATAGGACAATCATATAAAAAAAGTTAATGATCAGTTCACAGAGAGGCCCTGCATAACTGATGCTTCAGGCACATCAAATTCCTGATTTGTCCCGTTAATATGATATTTTCCGATAGTTCTTACAGAATATGGATTTCCTGCAGTTGAATATGGAACAATAAAAGCTCCTCTTTCGCTCTCTTGTTGGTATGTGAAATTTCTCCCTGTATTTGTTACAATCTGAACTTCAATTATTCCATTCCCGTGAATTGTCGCACCTTTTACATATTCAAAAGTCTTGACATATTTGATATCAGGCGACAGTGGGTCATCTACTGCTGCATTTGTTGGAGACTCATGCACAAGCCTGAAGTGCTTCATTGCAGGGATTGTATCCAGTGGTAATACAATGCTTGGGTTCATCACAACCGCATGCCTCCCAGGTTGTGCATTGGCATTATATTCACTGACCTTCTTTTCCGCGTCTTTTAATACCATTAATTGTGAATTGGTTACAAGTGGTACTGATATCCCGGCTACGTCCGGGTCCATATACTCAATATAGAAACCCTTATCAGGAGTTACCATGGACCCATCAAAATTATGGAGCCTTGCTATAGTTGTATGATAATATAGTCCTGTATTGAGGCTAATTGGCACTGCATGGTTAGGGTCGTCAGGAGAAACTGCTGCAAAGATGCTCTGATAGGGGCCCGCTCCCTTTAAAGTATTAAACCAGGTCGCCATGGCCCAGAACTTTCCGGTTGCCATTTCATAATCGGTCATCACATACCTGGTCCCGAGTTTATCTGCTATTGTTGCAGTGTCATTTTCATTCTGCGACATAAAGAACCGGGCTGAGCCAAATTCACCTTCGACACCCTGCTGGAATGGATTTGCATTTGGTATCCTTTTTGCGATATAAGTTATCATGTGTCCATAGTCCCACCATGACATCACGCCATACGACTGTGGTGGGTATTTGAACGTGTTTCTGTCATAAATCGCGTAGTAATCTACACCCGGGTCAGGGGTGCTTATATTCATCCATTCAAGGCTCTCCCGCCAGTCCTGGTTCATATCAAGCACCGGCTCATTTGCAACAGTAAATGCAAATGAAACCTGCCCTTTACAGAAGAAAGCTGCAAGCAGGATGAAAATAAAGAGGCCAACGAGAACAGGGTAATTCCCGGATATGATAGACGATTTTAATGGTTTTACCTCTTTTTGCTTTTGTCCCTTCTCTTTTCCTTTTGCAACCTTGACAGGTTCGGCCTTCGGTTCGGTTTTTTTCAACGGAGTGTTCAAATACAATTCAATGATGTAGGCACCTAAAAGAGCAGAAATAATCGCGAGGGGAACTGCAAAGTAATATTCATACCTGATATGCTGCCATGCGGCATACGTGATAAAAACTGACCATACGATTACAAAAAGGTGTTCAGGGCGTCTTTCTTTAATGATACGCCAAAGAAGGACAACGAGACCCGCTGCCATCATTATAAGGCCATATCCGAACGTGTAAACTGCTTCACCAATAGTCCAGGACCTGGCCTCCTGCACAGTCAGATAATATGAGTTCTGACCGAAGAATGCCCAGAAGTTCTGGACAAATGAGTCAAACAGCACTGGTGAAATCAGGTTGAAGATAATCAGTGATGCTGCAAGAATCCCGATAATGGAGAGTGGATAGTAATACGGATGTCTGTGGGTCAGCTTCCTTTCTATCCAGTAGAAAACAAAAGTGCCGAAGATAATAAGGAGATACGATAGAGGATGAGTGATTGTATAGTAATCAAGATCCCAGCCTGATTTTTGAATTCCCAGGATAAATACACCGGCGATTGCGACAAGAAATGTTACTGTATTTAGAAAGACAAGATATTTTGTATCCTTCTTCTGGTAAAATTCCCAGATGAATTGTATTGCTGTAAAAACCGCGACAATGAGCGCAAAAAGGATCATGGTCGGCATTATTGCATAACCCAGTACATAGGTCACACCAGATAAAAGGCCATAGAGCAGCGGTACTTTGAAAACTTTCAGGTCCCGCCATTCGCTCCAGTTTATCTTTTGCTCCTTTAAATGGATCAAAGCTATAATATACACAAGGCAGAACAGAGTCGAAAATAAGACTTCTGCAATATGGTGGTCCAGATATCCAAATAATGACCTGAAAAAGTACTGGCCTGTCACAACCGCGATAAACAATGCCCCGATTAAACCCCCTTTCCAGTTAGAGAGCCTGGAAACAAGGAGATAAATTACAGGGACCATAAATGCTGCCATTATGGGAGGCAGCATACAGGAAGTAGCAATAATCTCAGGCCTGCTTACAGCCCCTGTCAAAATGCATAATATACCAGTCAGATAGATAAAAAGTGGCCCCCAATGTATTACAGTACCTGTCGGGTACTTTGTCATTGCTTCAAACCACCCATATGTCGGGAAGTTATGGAGAAATTGTTCTGTTTGTCTTAAATTATAGAGTGGGTCATCGCTCCCTACTATATTTAGAATATCATTTGATCCAAGATTCAGAAACGGAATGACTCTCACATAAAAAGCAAATAGTGCAAGAGCAATGAGAATAATTACAATAATAACGTTTCTGTAACGCTCAACCGGGTAATCTGCCATTTTTTTTTCAACCTTTTCTCCCGAATCGTTTCAGGATAAGTTCTTGGCAATAGGTTTCTCAAATGATAATAATAACACTATCCGTAGAATATGGCTAAAAGATTTTTTTTCTCCGGATGATCCCGGCTATCCTCCTGATACAATTGACTGGATGAGGTTCCTCATCTCATCTGCTATTTTTTCTCTGTCAAAAAGTTTAGCGCGTGAAATACAGGCATCCTTGTATGATTCAGGAGAGGAAGATATTTTAGTTACAGCTTTTTGGAGTTCGTTAATCGTCGGGGCTATAAGTATTCCTGTAATGCCATCGAGCACACTTTCCATGTGTCCTCCTTCTTTTGTTGCAATAACAGGTTTTCCACTTGCCATTGATTCCACAGGAGTGAGACCAAAGTCTTCATCTACTGAGGTTGTAATAACCCCTGTACAACCGGAATAAAGCGAAATTAATGTGGCCTCGTCCCGGGACCCGAGAAATTTTACATTATCAGGTGCGTTTTCGACAAGTTTCTGGCATCCAGGATAAACCGGTCCGGCAATAATGAGTTTTTCGTTCGGCATGCCACGAAACGCTTCAACCTGTAATTCAATCCTTTTCCATTTGTCAACCCTTCCTACTGACAACCAGAAACCCTGCGAGGGTATATACTGATATGTTGACGTATGGACTGGTGCATAGACAACTGTTGCTTCTTTCTGATATACCTTGTAAATCCTGTTACGTACATTATGGGAATTGCAGGCAATTTCACTAACATGTTTATTTACAAAAGAGCGGTCAAGCGACCGCATCACAGCGAATGCAGCAATATAAATATATTTTTTAAGACCTCGTTTCTGTCCGATGAAGGGGTAATACATATCATAAAGTGCCCGCCTTGGAGTAAACATGTAATAGAGATGTGGCACTTTCTTTACAAGGAACCTGACCGCCATGTCATCTGTTGGAATGACAAAATCATAAGAAATCCTAAGCTTCCTGAAAAACAGCATCCCTAATACCTGACGCATAGGTTCAGACGGTAGCGGTGACTGAAACGAGATAATATTCTGGATTCCGGCCTTTTTTAAGCGAATTTCGGCTTCAGGTCCGATGTAGGGAGAGACAATATCTGCGCGAAGGGCCATGGCCATATCGGCAATGTGACGCTCAGCTCCACCGGGTTTTGCAAAGTCAAGGGCAGTCAGAATTGCTATCCTCATGGGCTCACCTCTGAAAACGTGTTCCACAGGTTTATCCAACTCTCTGCAATAATTTCCCATGAAAGGTGTTCAGGCGGAGTGAACCTCTCATGTGATCCCTTCCATGAGAGCAGTGCCAATTTAAGTGCGTCACTATCGCATGGTGGGACAAATGTTGCACCCTTGTACCCCTGGAGAGCTTCTTTCAGTCCGCCGACATCGGAGGCAACAACAGGAAGACCAAAAGAGATTGCGATATGTGCAACACCACTCTGAGAGGCGCGAGTATAAGGCAGCGCCACAACGGATGCCAGCGAGAAGTAACTGCATATTTCAGCATCATCAACGTAGCGGTTGACAAATGTTATCTTCTCCTGAACCCTGGACCCTGTAATTGCAGAAACTGATTCTGTGTCCTCCCATAATTCACCAACAACGAGAAGACGGGCATTTAAAAGTTCCTCATGCCCCATACTTTCGAACGCCTGTATAAGATATTTCAATCCTTTATATGGACGTATCAGGCCGAAAAAAAGAATGATAAATTGTTCATATATCTGTAATTGATCCCTGACACTTTCACACTCAACAGGACAGTAGTGATCATAGAGGCCGTGAGGTATAACTGTAATCCGTGACTCTTTTATTCTGTATTCATGCGAAACCAGTTTTTTATCATGCTCAGAATGAACAACAAAATGTGTTACATTTTTCCTGATAACCCATGCCACCATTCGTGAATAGAACCGGAGTGGTAATATGCTATGCTCCAGAGGGTCCAGCACCTCATGGAATTCTGTAACGATTTTGCACCTCCTCCTGTTAATGAGAATAATCAGAAGGTACATATGGGCAACAGAAGAGGTCCACCACTGAAGGAGGATAAGATCAGATTTTTTAGCTATTCTTGCCGCCCTAAACCAGCTTGCCGGATTGTACCAGTCAATAACCTCTCGTACTGATACCTGGTTTGAATATTGCAGTGATGTGAGTTCATTTCCCACACGCTTTCCTCCAGGAAATATCAGTCTTGGGAGCATCTCTCGAAATAGTATTGCAGTCAGGTTTGTGTGTAAAGAGAGAGAATTTGCAAGTCTGATTGTATAATAACTGATGCCCGAGAGAAACCTCGGAGAAGGGCCAAATAAAGATATTTTAGGTTTCATCCACCAGTTTACTCCACAGTTACACTCTTTGCAAGGTTTCTGGGCCTATCGATATCCCTTCCCAATGCAACTGCGGTACGGTAAGCAAGGAGCTGAAGTATAACAGTTATAGTCAGTATCTGAATCACCCGGGGAGTGTCCGGAATAGTAACGACAACATCCGCAACAGCACAGAGATCAGTATCCCCTTTATTGCCTATTGCTATTACAGGAGCTCTGCGGGCTTTCACCTCTTTTATATTGGATATCATGACAGAATAGGTAGGGCCCTCAACGCATATTGCAACCACTGGTGTTTCTTCTGAAAGAAGTGCGAACGGACCGTGTTTCATCTCGCCAGCTGCATAGGATTCTGCATGGATGTAGGAGATCTCCTTGAGCTTTAATGCACCTTCAAGGGATACAGGATAATACCATCCTCTGCCTACAAAAAATACAGTCCCTGCATTTTTCAGAAGGTCAACAGCAGGGTCGATGTCAATGAGCAGGGCATCTTCTATGGCCTTATGTGCAGAATCCAAAGATTGAGTTCTGAGCTCCCCTTCACTCAGACAGTCTGTTATACAAAAGAGGACCGCAAGTTCAGCAATAAAAGATTTAGTTGCTGCTACACTGACTTCAGGGCCTGCGCGCATAAAGAGGGTGTTTTTAGCAACGCGTGTAATTGAACTCCCTAACACATTTGTAATTGCCAGAGTTGTGCATTCGTAATTTTTTGCTATTTCAACCGCTGCAAGGGTATCTGCAGTCTCACCCGACTGCGTCAGGGCTATGAGGAGTCCATGCAGAGGAGGGGGTGAATATTTGAACTCTGAAGCAAATTCGACTCTGACCGGGATCCGTGCAAACTCTTCTGTCAGATACCTGAAGATCATCCCTGCGTGGTAAGATGTGCCGCACCCGACAACTGTTATCTCTTTGACACCTGATAGTATGGTCTTAAGTGCTTCATAGTCAACAGAGCGTATTGCCTGAGAGAAAACAGACGCCTGTTCAAAGATCTCTTTCTGCATGAAGTGGTCAAAACCGCCTTTTCGTGCATCCTCCCTTGACCAGTCAACGCAGGTTACCAGGCGTTCGATTATGACATGGCTGTTCTCAATAACGACACCTTCGGCACGGATTGAGACAAGGTCACCATCTTCAAGAAAGATGACGTCGGGAGTATAATCCAGGATTGGAGTTACATCTGAACCTGCAATGACTTCACCATCTCCAATTCCGAGGACTAATGGGCTTTTGTACCGTGCAGCAATAATTCTCTTCTCGCCTTTTGCAATGACAAGTATGGCAAAACTCCCCTGAAGCAGCGGAATTACGTCTCTGACTGCATACAGGAGGTCTCCGTTATAAAATTCTTCAATTAAATGTACAATTACCTCTGTATCAGTATCAGACTTGAAAATATGGCCACGGATTAGAAGGTCTTCTCTCAAACTGAGAAAATTTTCAATTATTCCATTGTGAACAAGAGCAATGTTATTTGAACAATCAGAATGGGGATGGGCATTCGTATCATTTGGTATCCCATGGGTGGCCCAGCGGGTATGACCTATGACCAGACCAGAATTCAGTTCATTCAGATTAAAGAATGATTCCTGGATCCTCCCACCTTTTTTTAGTATTGATATCTGGTCTGACGAAACAGCTATCCCAAATGAGTCATAACCCCGGTATTCTAACTTTTTAAGGCCTTTAATCACTACTTCTGCTGCATTTCTGGGTCCGATATACCCTACAATTCCGCACACGGATTATACCACCCTGGAGTCATCAGGAACCATATGATATAGTGATCTTCCAGGCACTTCCACAACTGTCCTGTTTCCGATGATGCAGTTATGAAAAGTGGTGAATGGAGCAGAGCAGACTGAATCTCCTAATATTGTTCCAAATTCAGGCTTCAGGAGCTTGCCTTCAATTTCAATCATGTTTGCCCTTGAAACAGTACTCGTATGGTCAAGAAGGATGCAACCTTCACCAATAATGCTCCTGACAATCCTTGAATGAGAACCGATTGAGACTGAATCCATAATTATTGCATCCTTTACAAAAGTATATGGTTCAATCGAAACACGGTCTCCAATGCTCGTACCGGGTTCAATGCAGCAGTAGGGTCCAATATTACAGTCTTCACCAATTATAACCGGGCCTCTGATAACTGCACCAGGACCAATTTTTGTCCTTTTACCGACCCTGACTTGTCCCTGGATTATTGATGTCCTGTGAAAAATGCCTGCCCTGGAAGGGCTGACTTTTGTGATCAGCTTCTCGTTCATTGTGAGAAGATCCCAGGGATAAACCGCATCCATCCAGTCTTTTGCTGGAATTGCACGTATACTTGCACCACCATCAATAAAACAGGATATTGCTTCAGGAATATCAGTCCCACACCTTATTGCGTCCAGGAAAGATGGCATTAATGAAAATATACCGGTACTTACTATGAAAGACTCAGCAATTTCTGGTTTTTCATCTATCCTCTCTATATATTCACCTTTTTGAATAACAACCCCGAAATTTGAAGGTTGAGGATTCTCTTTTACTAAAACTGCATTATTTTCTGATTTAATCCGTGCTATTGAGTCGTAATCGATGTAGTTATCACCAGGTAGGAGGAGGAAACGGTCATTAATCGATGATGCAGCGCAGCCAAGTGCATGTGCAGTTCCTAACTGTTTGTCCTGGATGACAATATTGAGGGAGATATCGAGAGTATTAAGATATCTCATCACCTGTTCTTTGCGGTACCCGACTACTACTGTAATATCCCTTATACCATTTTTAACAAGAGATTCTATCACATATTCAATTATCGGACGGTTCGCGACAGGAATAAGCGCTTTGGGACGCGCGTGTGTAAGAGGCCGAAGCCTGCGACCTTCACCTGCTGCAAGAACCACGGCCTGTGTCACAGAACCACCGAACCTTCTTCAATCCAGCCTTCAACATATGAATGTGGTGAAATCCTGACATTACTTCCGATAACAGCGCCCACATTTACCGAGCAGTTTATCCCAAAAAGGACATTGTCGCCTATTATAGCCCCCATCTTTCTTCGCATTGTCCGTTGGCCGCATATTATGACCTCGGAATGATCATGCCTTAAGTTTGCTATCTTTGTCCCTGCCCCAAAATTACAGTCTTTTCCAATTACGCTGTCACCGACATAATTAAAGTGGGGAATCTTTGTTCCGTCCATAACTACCGAGTTTTTCAGTTCTACCGAGTGACCGATGTGACAGTTGTTACCGATTGCTGTTGAACCTCTGATAAAGGCATGTGGCCCGATTATACAATTTTTCCCTATTATACAAGGCCCTTCGATGTATGTCCCTGACCGAATGACCGACCCTTCACCAAGTCTGACTATCCCTTTAAGCACTACTCCATCTTCTACTTCACCAAGGATTTCTTTGTTCAATCCAGGAAGAAAGTTTTCATTTGCCGACAGAAGATCCCAGGGATACCCTATATCCAGCCAGGAGGACAGGGTGTGAGAAGAGAGGGACCCATTACTGATGAATGCAGTGAGAGCGTCCGTAAGTTCATACTCTCCACGTGGAGAACAACCGAGGGTAGTAAGGGTTGTAAATATCCCGGACGTGAGGTGATATGCTCCGGCATTTATAAAATCACTTTCCGGATGCTCACTCTTCTCTTTTAGTCCGGTGACGTACAGGCCGTCAAGTGTAACTACCCCAAAATCCTGGGGATGTGTGGAGGTAGTGACTGCCATTGCAGGAGCCTCAATGTGCGAGAGAGCGCTGATATCAGAGGAACTAATTATCATATCACCATTCAGGAGAATGAAGTCCTCTCTTACAAATGAACGTGCTGAAAGGAGTGCATCTCCGGTTCCCAGTTGACGACGCTGGACAACATAATGCAACTTCACACCAAGGCATTCACCGTCGTGGAAATAATCCCGGATGGAACGTTCTCCATAACCTACTACGAGTACAATCTTTTCAATGCCAGAGTCACGGACTGCCTCAATGAGGTGCTCAAGCATAGGCTTATTTCCTACAGGCAGCATTACTTTTGGCCTGTTAGTTGTAAGTGGACGCATACGCTTCCCTTCACCTGCTGCAAGTATCACACATTCACGAACCATTTCGCTTTACCTCTTTACCTGACTGGATAACCTTCTGCTTCGCCTCTTCCATGAGTGTTTTGGTCTCATCTTCTGTCCTGCCTTCAGCCGTTATCCTTATCACTGGTTCAGTCCCGCTTGCGCGGATAAGATACCACCCTGAGTCAGAAGTTACCCTTATACCATCGGTAGGAGATTCTGTGCCTAGTTCAGACAGAACACTGCGCGCATATTCTGAGGGAATTGATACACGCATTAATGGATAGTGCGGGATTGTGTCAACCTCATCGGCTATATTCCATTCAGAAGACATTTCGCAGAAGAGTAAAGCAGCATACGGGCCGTCAGGACATAAGGAATGATTCGGAAATATCCAGGCCCCGGAAGGTTCACCTCCTATGTCCCCCCAGCTTCGCAGTTCTCCTGAAACATAGGTGTCTCCAACCGGAGTCCGTCTTACCTGAGGGATAAGATCTTCAATTGCCATTGATGCATCATAGGTTGTTACCACTTTTTTTGCCCCGGTATAGCGCGAAAAGAGGACTAAAAGATCATCTCCTCCAATATAACGTCCTTTATTATCAAACGCCATCATCCGGTCTGCATCTCCATCATGCACTACAGCACATTTTGAACCGGTTCCCAGTAGAAGTGGTGGAATATGCATGAGATTCCCTGGGACAGGTTCTGATGGACGGGAAAAAATGCCAGCAGGATTTGCATTGACAGACAGGACGCGGACTCCTGCGCGGGAGAGAACTCCCGGAGTGATAACACTCCCTGCACCATTGCCACATTCTGCAATAACTGGCAGCCCTTTCCTGATCGTCCTATTATTCAGAATAGATCTGATATATTGTCCAGCATAATTACCTTGAGTCAGAGCGCCTTGTCCGTCCCAGGACCCGGGTTTTGTTTCTGTTAACCTTTTTTCCAAATCATTCTGCGCGTCATCTGTGAATGACGATCCGTCTGGGAGAAAAAATTTGAAGCCATTATATTCAGGTGGGTTATGTGACGCGGTTATCATACAGCCATAGTTTCCTTTCCGCGCGGAATAGGCAACCATAGGAGTCGGACAGACGCCGAGGTCAATTACTTCGGTTCCTGTCTCAATGAGACCGGATATCACTGCTTCAGAGAGAAGTTGAGAACTTGTCCTTGTATCCCGACCAAGAAAGGTCCTCATCCCGGGCCCGCCAAGTGCATTGCCAATTTTATACCCTAGTGAGAGTAGGGCCCCGCTAAACTTCTGTCTTATACCGGAAGACCCAAAAAGCATGAGAAAGACCTCAGCGCGCTATGAGATAGGTTTATCCTGAACCATGAGGACACCAACGCTCGCTACAGTTGAGAGTTGCAGTTCCTGAAACCGAGGGACCGATAAAGATAATTTTCCGGCCTGGGTTAGGGGTCGGCGCTTCGTTAATAAGACCCTCCCCATTTATAAAGAGGATATCTGCTGACTCTCTAGTTGCATGTATTAGTCCGGGTATTTTCCGGTCACCTGATAGAAAAACCGTCTTTCCACAATATTCACGTGACAGTGCTTCAAGGCAGGGGACATGACATTCTTTAGGGCATGCTCTGACTCTGCGCGCAGTGCAGAAAAACGCACTTACAACATTCATAATAGCGCATGCAGCACTTCTTTTTGCCGGGTTATCAAGAACTGCATCGATAAGGAATCCTATCTTCGTTGTGGCACGGACCGGGTCATTTGTCACAAAATGCGCAACTCTGCCACCATATTCTGCTTCCATGCAGGCACCTCTCTCAAACTGGCAGGGAACAATATCAGGATTTACAGTTAAGCGCACAATTCCATCTTCACATTCACCATCCCGCACAAGGTCCTGAAAGCGTAAAACCGCATTATCTATTGAACTATTCATGAAAAATCACAAGACCTCAATTATTTTTTTTTGAATCTATATGGTAGCATCCTTCTATGCCACCCCAGCCATACCTGCCGATAAGTGGGACAAAGCATACTGCTCCATGCTTAAATTCCCGGATTACTCCATCTTTCTTCTCAATCACAACAAGTTCCTGGACTTCCCGCCCTCCGACCGGCGCTACAATGCGTGCATCATCGGACAGTTGCTTGATGAGGGCGCAAGAAAGCGAAGGTGCACCGGCAGTAACAAGAATTGAATCGTATTGAGCGCGCGGTGAGTACCCGAGGGAGCCATCCCCGGTTATAACAGTGATATTGGTGATATCTAATTTCTTTAGCAATCTTTCTGCACTGTCTGCAACGTCCGGTATACGCTCTATAGTTATGACTTCCTCTGCTAACAGTGAAAGAATTGCTGCCTGGTATCCGCTTCCTGTTCCAATCTCAAGCACTCTTGAATTACGTTTGAGTTCCAGCAGTTCAGTCATAACTGCAACAATATATGGTTGTGAGATAGTTTGTTCATGCCCTATAGGGAGGGGGCGGTCATCATATGCAGAACTCGAAAGATTTTCAGGGACAAAAAGGTGGCGGGGGATTTCAAGCATTGCAGTGAGGACCCGCGGGTCCACTACACCGCGCGACGCAATCTGCATTTTCACCATCTCTTCACGCTCAGTATAACGTTCCTGCGGCAGATTCATGGTATATTAAAAACCTGCTTTTTCTGCGGAGTCAATTGCGGAATCGATCTGGGACTGAAGTGCTTCAGGGAGACCTGCAATCTTGACATCGAGAAAACCTCTGATAATTGTTGCAGTTGCAACTTCTTCCGAAAGACCGCGCGCCATGAGGTATTCAATCTCTTCTTTTGCAATTTTACCGACTGCAGCTTCATGAGATAACTCGGTACCAACGACAGAACCCTCAATCTCAGGGATTGCATAGATAATTCCATCTTTTAAGATCAGTCCTTTGCATTCGAGGTGGCCGCGCGTACCACTGACTTTTCCGAGGACATGACCACGTGAGATGATAGTGCCTCCCAGGGTTATAGCGCGCGTGATCAACTCAGCACTTGCACCTTCTGCTTCAAGGACCGCGCGCGAACCCAGGTCCATTGTCGATTCAGGTGTTGCGATAACAACACTACTGAAGCGCGCGACAGAATTTTTTCCCTTGAGATAGGCGGTAGGATACATCTGCACTTTGTGGACTGGTTTCATGCAGACATAATTTGAGAGAAAAACACCGTTCTCTTCAATAATGCTTGCACTTCTGGGGAATACATCAATTTCTTCACCCCATGTATGGATCATGGTAAAACTGACTTTGGCGTCCTTCTTCACATAGAATTCTGATACACCATAATGTGCCCCGCCTTTTCCAACATGGTGGGCACTTGCACAACCGGAAATGATGTGCAGTTCAGCTCCCTCTTCTGCGATTATGATATTGTGAACATGCTGAATCTGATTGCGACCAAGGTAAACACAGGCCTGAATTGGAAAGATATTTTTACTCCCCTTTTTTGCAATTATGACATATCCTGCAGGATTTTTTTGTGCAGCAACATATTTTGTTATGTCATCTTTGTCCTTTGGAACAACATTCCAACAATATTCCCTGAGCCAGTCATACATCTCAAGTGCCTTTTGTACTGGTAGTACCTCGATGCCATTATCAACACACCCGGAATGAAGGACATCCTCATCCTTCTGAACATATGTCGCGCATGAACTAACCCTTGAGAGATCGATCCCGGACTGTGATATGCGCTCTGTGTCATCTTCTGAAAGTTCACTTGCAAGATTATTCCCTAATGGCATTGCATACACTCCCTATAGCCACGTTCCTTGATCTCTTTTAAAATCTCGCGCGCATTTCCGTGGCATTTGATTGTGCCGTCACACATCATATGCCCTTTATCTGCATCAATAAAGTCAAGGATGAAACCGGTATGGGTAATAATAAGCCCGCTCTTCTTTCTGCGGACAATATTCTGATCTTTCTCGAGGAGGCCACCTATAGCTGCTCCCATAACCGATATATTCTCCATATCAACCCCGCTCTCTGGCTCATCAAGCATGATAAAATCCGGGTTCTGGACCATAAGCTGCAGAACTTCGCTTCGTTTTATCTCTCCACCTGAAAAGCCCTTGTTGACATCTCTCTCAAGAAATTGTCCCATGTTGACCTTTTCCGCATACTTCCTTACCTCTTCAGGAGTTTTCTTTGATGTCGCCTTAAGGAGAGTTCCAAGTTTAAGGCCTGATATCGTCGGTGGTCTCTGAAACATAAGTCCGATACCTAGTTCAGCCCTTTCATGAACAGAAAGTCCTGTAATATCCTTACCACGAAAAAGAATCGTTCCTTTTGTTACAGTGTAATTTCCAAAACCCATGATTGTCGAGAGAAGAGTACTCTTTCCGGTCCCATTCGGGCCCATAAGGACGTGAGTCTCGCCATCCGGGATTTCAAGATTGATATCATGAAGAACCTCACGGTCTCCAACCTGAACGTTCAGGTTCTGTACCTCAAGCATTGTAACAGAGACTTTTTAGCCCATATCCATTAAATTATTTGGAAGCTCCCTGATTCGTGCAACAATTATCCGTGAACCTGAATAGGGCGCGCTGGAATATTCTGCTATCCTCTTAATTTCAGAGGTAAGTCCCTGTTCTGAAAGACCTGTTATCAGGTTTTCTTCGCTGAAATGCTGATTAAAACCAAGTGTGATAATATCCGGGCGAATCTCCCTGATAGGCCGCCACATGTCAACTTCATCGCCTAGCACTGCGTGGTCGACTGCTTTGAGTGCAGAGACCATCATAAGTCTCTGCGTTTCAGGGAGGATTGGTTTAGGCTTATGGCGCACATTTCCATCCCTAGCTACAATGACCCAGAGTTCATCTCCCAGTTTTGCCGACTCTTCCAGGTAGAAGATGTGACCCGGGTGAAGGATATCAAAAGTACCCGTCGCTAGGACACGGGTCAACCGATCACCTCTATCGAGAGAACCTCACCATTAGCAGTGAACGCCCTCCAGTTATGTTCCAGGTAAGGACTTCCAATAATGAGATGACAACTCCCGTATTTTGAGAAGAAGAGACGGTCTGCATCAGAGGGAGAAAGAACTCCGTTCGGGTGGCTGTGAGCACTTCCTGCAATATTATACCCAATCGGGACCATATCGAGAGCTAGTTTTGCACTGCTGACACCAGTCTGTGTTCCCGGGATTATCTGGAGTTCATTTAAAATACCTTTTTCAGCGGTGAGAATCCCGATAAATTCCCTGGGATGACTGTCCTTTGCTACTGCGCGCAGAAGTGTAAGGAGTTCTTTATCGATGCCGGTTATCTTCATTTGTGAAGGAGATATTGGTGTTATGGAAAAATCAAGATACCCTTAAGGTGGAGAAAGGAGTTCTAGTATTAAGCATGTCTGAACAGGTCAGGGCAACCGTCCTAGTAAAGGGAAGGGTTCAACGTGTAGGGTATCGTGATAGAGTAAAGGAAATAGCACGGCAAATGGGACTTGCAGGTTCTGTAAGAAACATCGATGATTACGATGATGTTATGGTTACCGTAGAAGGCGACCGTGAAAAAGTCGGGCAATTTATTTCAGAGATAAACATTCATGAGCGTGTCATCAATGTAGAATCAATTGAGACAGAGTTCTCAGAATATCACGGTGAATTCAGTACATTCAGGATTATAAGAGGTCTACCTGACGAGGAATTGGGTGAGCGTTTCGATGTTGCCGTTGGTATTCTCTATTCCATGGACTCAAAACTCGACACACTGAATGATAAGATGGACACAAGTATTGGAAAACTTGATACCATCATAGATAAAGTCGATATCAGTAACCAGAAACTCGACTCATTGAATGATAAGATGGACGTAAGTATCGGAAAACTCGATACCATCATAGATAAAGTCGATATCAGTAACCAGAAACTCGACTCATTGAATGATAAGATGGATGTCAGTATCGGAAAACTCGATAATATCACCGGTACTCTCGAAAAGTTCAGAGATGAGACTAATAACAATTTTCTCGACCTGAAAATAAACCAGATAAAGGGATGTCCAACCGGAGAGTCAACAACCGATATAATACAACGATAAATCTGTTGATCTCGCTAATCTTCAGTTAGTCGGGCTGCCAGGATAAGCGGGTCATTTAAATTGATCAATATTGTCCATTTGAAATGGATAGATTAATGGTCATGCATATGCATCATTCTTGTACATGATCCTGAAGGATGAACTTTCAAAGATTCTCAGATCACAGAGAAAGGGTATCGAATATCGCAAACTGGGTACATTGCGTCAGGATCTTGAGAAAATTCAACCATTGGTTAATTTTGCCATTGTCATATCCGGCATCAGACGATGCGGTAAAAGTACTCTCCTTTTGCAATCGATGAACAGAGAAGAAGAATTCAATTATCTGAATTTTGAAGATCCTCGCCTAACCGAGTTTGTGCTAAGAGATTTTGAGATTCTTGAGGAGGTTTTTCTCACGGATTATGGCGAGAGCAAGATCTATTACTTTGATGAGATTCAGAATCTCCTGGGTTGGGAATCTTATGTGAGATATCTTCTGGACAATAATAAAAAAGTGATAATCACAGGATCGAATGCCTCTCTCTTAAGCAGGGAACTTGGGACCAAACTTACCGGAAGAAACCTGAGAATGGAGCTGTTCCCTTTCTCATACCTGGAATATTTGGAGTATTTTGGAAAAGAAGGTTCATCTGATTCATTTCATGATTATCTCCTTAAAGGCGGTTTTCCAGAATACCTTAGAACCGGGATGGATGAAGTTCTTCAGAATCTGTTGCTGGACATTATTGCAAGGGATATTCTATTTCGGCATACTCTCAAAAATTCTCGTGTAATAACTGAAATTGCAGTCTATCTGCTTGGGAACATATCTAGAGAATTTACGCTCACAAACCTCCAAAAAACTTTCAATGCAATTGGATCTGTGACGACTATTGCATCCTATATGGAATTCCTTGAAGATGCCTACATCATCTTTACTCTGCCACGACATAGTTATTCTCAAAAAAGCAGGCAGATAAACCCAAAAAAAGTGTATGGCGTTGATAACGGATTTATCCGGGCAAATTCCAACGGATTTTCAGATGATTATGGCAGGCTTCTGGAAAATTATGTCTTTATTGAATTGCGCAAAAAATATCGAAATATCTTCTATTTCAGAGAGAGAGGCGAATGCGATTTTCTGGTGAAGGAAAAAGCAAAGATAACAAAGGCAATTCAGGTCTGTTATGAGATTACGAGCAGAAATAAGGAGAGAGAGATAAACGGGCTTCTGGAGGCAATGAAGTTCTTCGAACTTAATGAGGGCTTTATCCTGACATTTCAGCAGGATGATGAAATAATTCTGGAGGGTAGAAAGATACTCATCATTCCGGCATGGAAGTATGAATACTGATGGCACTTCTCTGCAGCAGATTCCTGTCAAAGTGGCTTACCTTTAATATTGAAAGATTATATCCTGCAGACAGGAGTAATCTTGAGCTCGTCGGGAAATTCTCTACGAAACAACTGATATCAACTAACTGATACATAATACAACGATACAGAGGAGGGATCTAATGCCAGCATTCAGGATTGGAACTGATGACTTTAAAGAGTTAATAAGTGAGGGAGGTTACTTTGTTGACAAATCCCTCTTCATTCGAGAGATAATTCTTGGAAATAAAGTAACACTCATCCCCAGGCCACGAAGGTTTGGAAAGACGTTGAATATGACCATGCTTCGGTATTTTTTTGAAAAAAATTCAGAAGACCGAAAAGATCTGTTCAGAGACCTTGCAATATCAGAACATGCTGAGTTCCTGGCTCATCAGGGGCAGTACCCGGTGATCTATATCACTCTGAAAGATGTGAAGGGTACCACCTGGTATGAATGCAGGAAAAGGCTGAGTGAGAAGATCAGTGAACTCATGCTGGAATTTCAGTATGTTGAGAAGACACTCCCAGTGTTCTATCGAACCGGATTTGAAGCTCTCGCGACAGGTGTTGCTGATGATGCCATACTCAAAGCAAGCCTGAAAAACCTGGTCACCTGGTTGTATGATTACCACAAAAAATCCGCAATCATCCTTATCGATGAGTATGACACCCCCATGATTGAGGCATGGCAGAATGGGTACCATGATGAAATGACAACATTCATGCGCTCATGGCTGGGCGCAGGCCTGAAACATGAGAACGGACTTGCACTCTATCGCGCAGTAGTTACCGGGATCTTACGAATCGCAAAAGAATCGATCTTCTCAGAATTAAATAATCTTGATGTTGCTAGTCCATTGATGATCGGTCCCTTCTCAGATAAATTCGGTTTCACTCAACCTGAAGTGGATAAGATTCTTGATGATTTTAACATACCTGATAAGGCAGATATCATTCGTGACTGGTATAATGGATACGTATTTGGTGGGCAGACGATATACAACCCCTGGTCTGTAACAGGGTATATCCGGGCACTTCCAAATACTCCTGCCCCTAAATGGCTTAATACCGGCTCGAATGCTTTGATCTATAAAGAACTTTCAACCGGAGGACTAACTATCCAACGGGATCTAAAACGGTTACTTTCAGGAAAAGAACTGAGATATCCAATACGTGAAGATATTATCTTTGAGGATATTGGAAGGGATTCTGAGAATATATGGAGTTTTTTATTTTATTCCGGGTACTTACGGGCAGAGGCACCAAGAGCGAGCCCCCTTAAAAAAACAGAGACCACATACTCAATCTCTATTCCAAATCTTGAAATTTCAATCGTCTATGAACAATTCATCAATCGATTGTTTGGTCAAAATAACACAGTAACCGGGATCTCCGAATTTCTCTCCTTTTTTCTTGAAGATGCGCAAACAACGTCATTAGAACAGTCTCTTCAGAATCTGGTCCTCAGTCTTGTGAGCTTTTATGATCCTGGCAGACTTCCTGAAGCGGTCTTCCATGCATTTGTTCTTGGCCTTCTTGCAAATCTCCGTGATATATATGAGATACTATCAAATCACGAGACCGGATTTGGCAGAGCTGATGTTATCATGAGACCTAAAACTCATCAGTATAACCAGGGTTATATAATTGAATTTAAAACCACGGGTGAGAAAACTGATGCTCATAAAGCGGTAATGGACGCACTCCTGCAGATTGATGAGAGAAAATATGGGTCAGGACTTCTGAATGCAGGTGTTCCGCGGGATAAAATACGAAAACTCGCTATAATTCTGCAGGGGAAGAAAGTACTTGTCAGGGCTGCAACGGACTGATATAATGTTAGCAGATACATAAACTGAACGGAGAGTGGCTCCAGATGACCTTATCATTTTCTATTACTTTGATGAGATTCAAAATCTCCCGGGTTGGGAATCTTATGTGAGATATCTTCTGGATAATAATAAAAAAGTGATAATCACAGGGTCTAATGCCTCTCTCTTAAGCAGGGAACTTGGAACCAAACTTACCGGAAGAAACCTGAGAATGGAGCTGTTCCCTTTTTCATACCTGGAGTATTTGGAGTATTTCGAAAAAAAAAATTTACCTGATTCATTTCATGATTATCTCCTGGCAGGCGGTTTTACCGAATACCTCAGAACCGGGATGGATGAAGTTCTTCAGAATCTGTTGCTGGACATTATTGCAAGGGATATTCTATTTCAGAGAGAGAGGCGAATGCGATTTTCTGGTGAAAGAAAAAACAAAGATAACAAAGGCAATTCAGGTCTGTTATGAGGTTACAAGCAGGAATAAAGAGAGGGAGATTAACGGGATTCTGAGGGCTATGGAGTTTTTCGGACTTAATGAGGGCTTTATCCTGACATTTCAGCAGGAAGATGAAATAATTGTGGAGGGTAGAAAGATACTCATCACACCGGCATGGAAGTATGGATACTGATGGCACTTCGCTGCAGTCAATGCATAGGGTTTTTTCTTTATTTTTTAAGAACCGTTTAAAGAGGGATGATAATATACCTATACCGAATCCATTTCGTGGAGGAACCATGTTAGCAGAGAAAGTTAATCGATGGATTGCTGAATATAAAGCTGAAGGGAAAGCCGAAGGAAGAGTTAGTATACTCCGCCGGATGAAACAAACCGGAATGTCTATTGCTGATATAGCTCAGGTTACGGGTCTTTCAGAAGACGAGATAAAACATCTGATATAAATTTCATATCACTTTTTTATCACGCGGTTCACGTAAAATTTAAGAGTCTTTTATCTAATCCGTTGTTTGTTTAAGGGATCGAAAAATACACCAGCATTAACCGCATATTCATATCCTCCAAGTGACAGGGATTTTCATAATATGCCAGACTTTGACCACCCCTATAAACGCCTGTTCAGTCATCAGAAGATGATGGCTGATTTTATTCGAGGATTTCTCAATTCCGAGCTTACAGAAATCTGTGACCTTAATACCCTTGAGCGATGTAACGGGAGTTATGTGACTGATGACCTCAGAGAACGCGAGGATGACCTGATATGGCGACTGCGCTGGGGAGACAGGACTCTGGTACTCTATCTGCTTATCGAATTTCAGAATCAACCTGATCCTACAATGCCCGTCAGGATAATGTCATATATGGCACTTCTCTGGCAGGATCTTATCCGGACTGGAGTAATTGTACCTACCGGGCCACTGCCTGGCATTATTCCAGTGGTGCTCTATAATGGTGAGACTCCATGGACTGTACCACATGATATCAGGGATACTATCATGATGCCGGAACCAGTTATCCATTTCAGGCCATCTGTGCCATATCTGCTGATAGACGAACTGAGGCTTTCTCTGCATCATCTTATTGAGGTGCGCAACCTTGCAGCGTGTCTATTTGCCCTGGAACAATCATCAGGGAGTAAAGAATTGAATGAACTGGGAGCAAAACTGAATGAATGGATGGAAACTGAACCAACTCTGCAGTCAATGCGCAGGGACTTTTCTTTATTTTTTGAGAGCAGTTTAAAGAGGGATGAAGAGATACTTATACCAAATCCATTTCGTGGAGGAACCATGTTAGCAGAGAAAGTTAATCGATGGATTGCTGAATACAAAGCTGAAGGGAAAGCTGAAGGGAAAGCTGAAGGGAAAGCTGAAGGGAAAGCCGAAGGAATGGCCGAAGGAAGATTTGAAGAGAGAGTTACTATACTCCGCCGGATGAAACAAACCGGGATGTCTATTGCGGATATAGCTCAGGTTACGGGTCTTTCAGAAGACGAGATAAAACACATGATATAAACAATATTTTCCAAAAGGACAACCAATACTTTGAATTGAAATCGAAAATATTCAAGGATTTGTGTTACTATCAGATATTCGCCGCCGCTAAACTGAGATACATGTGTTCTATTGGTAAAACAGACCCGATTATTCGTACCTCAATTACCGCTTTTCATAATTTTTTTCAATCCACTCCCGATATTGCCCTGATATTATACGTTTCATCCAGTCCTTATTATTAAGATACCACTGGATTGTCATCCGGATACCATCTTCAAATTTTGTCTCAGGTTTCCAGCCCAGTGCATTGTGAATCTTTCGTGCGTCAATTGCATAGCGCCTGTCGTGACCCGGCCTGTCAGTTACATAGGTTATAAGTGACTCATTAATTTCAGGGTCGGCTGTCATTTCATTAAGTATCCGGATGATAATCTTCACAATCCTGATATTTTCCATCTCATTGTTACCGCCGATGTTGTATACCTCACCGGAGAGTCCCTTTTCGAAGACACAGCAGATTGCGTTACAATGGTCCATTACATAGAGCCAGTCACGGACCTGGAGGCCATCGCCATACACGGGGAGTGGTTTG
>CAIYHQ010000090.1 GCA_903926075.1 uncultured Methanomicrobiales archaeon | reverse complement strand
TTGAGAGTTTTTCCCATGAATGAAAGATTAACTCACTCTCTTACCGCTTCCACTTCAAGTCTCACAAGTTTTGCATGGACTTTACCGTCTTTGTCGACCGGGTACTCCCTGATATATGAATCTACAATATTATAAATAAAAACTCCGCAACATTTCCTTTCCCGCCAGACTGAATGAGTAATCTGCCACCCGGTTAAAGATTATTCCGGACACACCGGAGAACTGATTTCGGGTATTCCTTCGCAGGGTAATGTTCCTGTGCAAACTTAATCATTTCAGGGGAAGAATCAATTTCAATGACCCAACCTTCAGGTACCAGATTCGCAATTTTAGCAGTTATTTTTCCGTCACCACACCCAAGGTCAAGCACACTCTCGTTTCCACGAAGTCCGGCTTTTGATAAAAGTTCAAGAGCGAGCTTTTTTTGGGCTTCTGAACTTATATGGTACTGATTGGGGTCCCATTTGTACGTTGAAGGATCTGTCATTATAAAAAAAGTTTATTTAAGTTTTATAGAATCAATTACCTTCTGGACATTAGCTATGTCTGCGTCAAAGGACTCAGGCAGTGCAAAATAATCTATCCCCATCACATTGTTCTTACTCGCTATATATACCTCTTCCTCTTTCCATTTACCTTTATCATCTGAATATGTATAGACGAACTTTATCGCATCTTTTCCGCTCACCTTTGTTGTAGTTGGATAGTCAACAATTACAAGATCCGGATATTGTTTTTTAAGAGATGCCATTCGTATATCTGAAATATCTGAAATATTCTGCACGAATACTTTCTGGACCCTCACAAGACCATTCTTCATTATGAATGTCCCGTTATTGTTTGCAAGGTAGGGAATGTACTGCCAGGTCAGGTCATTAGTGATTGCACCTGCAACCCAATCCTTTGGATATGTAAATGAAACATTTTTATCTGAATATTGCCCTGCTTCCTGGGTTGTCTGCGTTTTTGTAGTAGTCGTTTTAGTTGATGAATTTCCTTTCTGGAACTCGCTTGTTTTAACCTCTGCATATTTGACCATACCATTGTCCCAGTCATAGTAAGTCACTCCTATCTTGTCGCCTGATGGAAGTAGTTTAGCAGATGAGTATGAACCCACTCCCTGATAGTTCCCCTCAGTGGCAGTAATTTTTCTTTTCGGACTGTCTATCACGACGATATTCCATTTCCCGTTTATCTTTGTCGCACCCATTAATTCACCAGTGGATGCAGCGTAGAAAGTAATGTAAGGAACTCCTTTTTTGTCGTAAACAAGCGATGTAAACGAACCTACATCCAGGTCAAATCTCTGACCATTTTCTTCAACAACACCTTTCCAGACAGATTCAGCATTCCATTTCCCTCCGGTCTCATATGCATACTTAAGTCCGCCATTTGTATAATCATAGTAACTCACTCCGACATTCCCGCTTGGGTCTGTAGATATGGAATTGTATGATCCAACATCACCTGCGGAGTCAACATCATCAACAATCCAGGTCTTTCCCTCTCTGTGTGATACAATCAGATCACGGTTTTTATCATCAACATAACTTACCCAGGGATTATTAGATTTATCAAATGTAACTGAAGTATATTCTCCTGTATCCTTACTGTTTGAGGGGAAATGCGGTATCCAGCTTAATCCACTCTCATTCAATGCAAAGAACATTGGAATCGTATTTCCTGAGTCATAGGCGGCTATTCCTGGTTCGCCTCTGTTATCAAAAGCTATTGATATGTACTTACCGACATCTGCACTATCTGCCAGGAATACACCTTCATGAATCCAGAGTGAAGTCGGGTCATTATTTTTTATTTGTGGTTTAACGGTTTGTTTAGTCTTTTCGTCATATACTGAAGGAACCGGATATGCAACAAGAACTGATTTGTTTGTTACATCGTAATATGCAATCCATGGGACATCTAAATGATCGATTGCCACTGATGAATATAATCCAACGTTTCCTACATTATCTACAAGATAAGGAACCCATTTCCCTTTTTCCTTGGTCATTGCCATAAGCCTGCCGTCGGTTTCACCCGTATGAAGTGAGTAAAGACTTATCCATGGGGCTCCGTCGGTTGTAACAGCCAATGAAAGGCTCACCGGACGGATCTGGACTGCAGTTACGTTTTCAATTATTCCTTGTGCTATAGGTGCCGCATTACCGACAGACGTCAGGATAAACCCGCAAAGCAATGCAAGCAGCAACACTTTCATAATCATTCGTGTATTAATAACCCACATAGAATCTCCATAACCTTTCAGTCAGACTGCCCCGTCTACTCACCCGTTAGAAAAATAGAAGCATTAATGCTAGAAAACAGGGCCAGATTTGCATGGGTGCAGACTGACATGATATGATGTACTTTTGACAGGTTATTGGATAATAGGTTTCCCATATTACTCAAATTTAGGGAAAGTTTATATAGATTATCGAAGCAGGTAATCGTATATTAAATACTAAGCAGGTCTTTCTTTATGAGGGTTGAAGTAGAAATCCAGTACTTTGTAATTTTATCTATATTTTTCCTCATCATTTTTCAGTTGTCTCTCGCTGACCCAATGATCAATGATTCAACAAATTCATCCACTGAAAAAAATTCATCTTTTGTCTTAATTATAATTCCTGGGCAATTGATGAACATTTCGAATATGCCTTCATTTTTACTAAATCAGTCGAATAACAATACTACATTCATAAGTTCTGGGTTTTCTATATCAAACCTGTTTTCAGCTCTGAATTTTACAACATTGAATCTCAATGAATCACCGTCTTTTGTGTATTACAATATTCCAATATTCTTGAATGGAACCGTAAATACAGGGATAGGTTCAAATTTAACTCAAAATAATACTATTGCACTCGATATTGGTGCAACGAATACTTCAAACATCGCGGAACCAATAAATAATTCCAACCTTTATTTTAACCTTAATTCATCTCAATCTTTAGATAACTTAACAATTTTAAATGTTACTTTAAATAACCAGAGTTATTCTTCTTCTGCAAATGAAACCCTGAACATGACGACATTGCTGCCCCCGGTTACACAGTTAATTACTATTCCCACTATCACATTTCAGCCTCCAGGCCTACCTGTTGTTAACTCAGTCTGGGCGGTTTTCCGGGCAGGTGATCGTCAAAATTGGTTATTTTATACAAGTGGCAATAAAAGCCCTGACATTCTCGATTCATTCGGAAGAAATGAGGACCTCCCAGTGATTGGAGACTTCAATGGTGATGGAATTATTGACAGGGCCCATTTCAGACCAAGAGAAGGGAAATGGTACTTTGATTACTCTTTCGATGGGACAGTTGACAAAATAGATACTTTTGGCATGATTGGAGAAATTCCCGTTGCAGCTGATTTTAATGGAGATGGAAAGACTGAACGTGCGATGTGGAATGAAAATAGTGGAAAGTGGAGAATTGATGAAAATATGGACGGCAGAGAGGAGATTATTGTGACTTTTGGAACAAAGGGGGACGTACCTCTGTCGGGTGATGTGAATCACGACGGTGTCTGTGATCTTATCATTTATCGTCCGGCTGATCACTTATACCTCTATGATTATGGGATGGATGGAACTCTGGATCGCACAGAGAAGTTTGGGTCTGGAATAGATCATCCTTTTGTAGGAGATTTCAATAGGGACGGCCTTCTTGATCGTGGAATTCTTCGAGCTCAAAATAGTAATTCCTGGCTCATTGATCTCGGGTTTGATGGTACTATTGACGAGATATACCAAATTGGTAAGAGTGGTGACATACCTTTTGGATGGGGAGTGGAAATCTCATCCTATCAAACCTGAAACAACAAGGTTTATAACTAAGGAAAATTAAATCTGACAAGAGATACATTGAGGTATCTGACTTCTGGAGAGTTATACCGGAATAAACATAAAATTTAAAGTAATTCCGGGTATTTAGCGGATTCCAGCAGTCTCTTAGGAGATGATGAGAGATGTCTACACGATTCATTCTGGCAATAACGTGCCTCATTGCTGCAGTTATGTTAGTACCATGTGTACTGGCGGCAGATACTTCGACTGCTAACTTCAGTGCTGCAAGCACAAGCGGTACAGCACCATTTTCGGTAAAGATAAATATAATTGGATGGAATGGTCCATACCAACTTGATTATGGCGACAAGTTTAACCTTCTTACATCAGATAAGATGAATATGACTGACAAAGTAAACATGCAACAAACTCATCGCTATCAGGTCCCAGGGACATACACGATAACAATGACCCTGTTCGGAACGAACGGAAAACCATTAGTTGATGCAAATGGAAACAAAATCCAGATTATTAAACAAAACTACATAACCGTCACACCTGCTTCTACGGGTAGTGCCCCTACTGATGCGCGATTTACGTTTACACAGGCAACAGGATCTGCGACTGTAGAGTTTAGACCAATTGGTACTGTTGTATATAGTGGTCCAACAGCATTTTATTGGGATTTCGGTGACGGTATGTATTCAAACTCACAATTCCCAACGCACACCTACAAAAATGCAGGAACATATTCACCACAATTGGCTGTTGGTAATACAGTTGGATCTGCGGCAACTGTATTAGCTACCGGGCCGACAATTACAATTCCGGATACCAATGGACTCTGGAGTAGTTCTTATCATGCAGCTTCGTCAACCAGTGCTTCAAGCATTCTCAAGTCGGACTGGTATTCATACAGTGGATGATTTATAAATTTTTTAAATAAAAAAGAATATTTTTTTATTTTTTCAGCTTTATTTCGATCCCAAACTTTTCAGCATTTCTGTCTGCATCAGACTGAATCTTTGCTATCTCGTCATCATTTCGTTTCGGTTTGAACAGGTGTCTGAATCGTTTCTGGGACTTGAGGTATTCATCCACCGGCTTTCGTATAACTTTCTTAACTTTGGTAACCTCTCCGTTTACCATCTCATAGTTCACCCACAGGCCTGTTTCTACGGCGAGCTTTGCAATTTGCATGGTCTTTGCACCTTCAAAACCCCACCCAGTACAACACGGTGCATGGACCTGGAGATAGGAAGGACCTTCGGTATTGATGGCCTTCTCAATCTTCTGGATTAAATCAGGGGGATATGCTACTGAAGCAGTTGCGACATATGGTGAACCGTGTGCAGCAAGGATAGCAGGCATATTTTTCTTTGGCCTTTTATTGCCATAAGAGCATTTTCCTGCAGGGCTCGTTGTAGTACTCGCATCGTATGGTGTTGCACCCGAACGCTGAATGCCTGTGTTCATGTATGCTTCATTGTCATAACAGATATAGGTGATATCGTGGCCTCTTTCGAAGGCTCCGCTGATACAGAGCATTCCGATATCAAATGTAGCACCATCTCCGGCAAGTACTATCACCTTTTCACTCCTTCCCTGCCTTTTGAGTGAAACAGAAACTCCTGATGCTACTGCTGCTGCATTCTCAAAGAGTGAGTGGATCCAGGGGACTTTCCAAGCAGTTTCAGGGTAGGGTGTTGAAAATACTTCCATACAACCGGTCGAAGAGATAATAATCGTATTTTCACCTGCACTCTGGAGTACTAGCCTTGCTAAGAGAGCGGCTCCGCATCCCGCACATGCCCTGTGTCCACAATCAAATAATTCGCAGGAATTAACGGTCATTTATAACAACTCCTTTTTAAGGCCATAAAACAGTTCAGGCTTTCCTTTTTCAGTCATATCAACTATAGCATGAATATCACGTTTTCTGACATCCCTTCCACCGAGGCCAAGGACATAGTCCATTACAGGGACTTGAGTGTTATACATTGAATCGAGAACTTCAAAGTACACTGCACCTTTTGTTCCTAGCGAGATATTCTTCTCAAGGACCGCAATTTTTGAGACACTGGTAAGAGCTTTTCTCATTTCTTCTGTAGGGAAAGGTCGAAAAGACCTTATTTTTAGTAGTCCGACCTTTTTACCATTGTCACGCAACTCATCAACTGCATCTTTTATTGTACCACAGAGAGAACCCATACTGATAAGTGCAATATCTGCATCATCAAGCCTGTACTTCTCTAAAGGTTCGCTGTAATCTCTCCCGAAGAGATTGAAAAACTCAGTTGCTGCTTCCTGCCAGACTACACCGGCTCTCCTTACTGCCATGTCTGTTTCATACCTGAATTCAGTATAATAATCGGGAGTTGCATACATACCGAAGCTGGCTGGATTTTTAGCATCAAGTTTCTGGGTCGGACGGTAGGGTTGAAGATAGGAATCTACCTGCTCCTGAGTAAGCATGTCCACTGGTTCATAAGTGTGGGAGAGGATAAACCCGTCAAGGCATACGAATGCAGGCAGGAGCACTCTTTGATCTTCTGCCACTTTGTATGCAATATAATGTAGATCGGTTGCCTCCTGGTTGTCTTCAGCATAAAACTGAAGCCACCCCGAGTCTCTGAGAGAAATAGAGTCCTGCTGGTCATTCCATATATTAAGCGGGGCACCCATTGCTCTGTTTACTATAGACATAACAATTGGCAGCCTTAGGCCGGCGACATTGAAACAGACCTCGTACATCAAGGCAAGGCCCTGCGAAGTAGTTGCCGAGTACACGCGGGAACCCGCTGCACAGGCACCAAGACAGACTGATAAAGCAGAAAATTCGCTCTCAACAGTGACATAATCTGCATCAAGCAGGCCATCTGCCACTATATCTGCAAGTGCTTCAACAATGTGTGTCTGAGGTGTTATCGGGTATGCTGCTATTACCTGAGGGCGTATCATCTTTATAGCATGGGCAATAGCATGTGATCCCTCCATAATTTCATTCATTTACTTGTCCTCCAGTTCCATCTCAATCGCATCGGCATTGCATTCTTCCGCACAGAGCCCGCAGCCTTTGCAATAATTATAATCAGGACTGAAAACTTCATTCTCGTCCTCGTGGATACAGCCTTCAGGGCATATGGTCCTGCAAAGACCGCACTTGGTACACTTCTCACTTATGAAATGCGGGATAAATACACGCCATGAACCGGTCCGGTTATCACGGGACCTTCCTGGAGTGCCAGTACATCCTATTCCAAGTGCCATCAGGCTCCCCCCTTTACAAGGTTATATGCTTTTCTTGCAGTTTCTTTGTTTTTTATTGCAAGTTCTCCTGAGAACCTTCCATCCAGGGCTTTTTCAAGTGCTGATAACTTTATCTGCCCTGTTGCTGCTGCAAATGCTCCCATCAGAGTTGTATTTGTTATAGGTAAACCAAGCACTTCAAGAGCAATTGAGGTTGCATCGAGCGTAATTACTTTAACACCCTCTGGAACACTGCAGGAGATCGGTTTTTCAGTATTAATTATCACAATTCCTGCGTCCTTTACACCCTGAAAAACATCGACGTCATGAATAAGGGTAGCATCCTGAACAATGATGAAATCCGGTTTGTATACCTGGCTTCTCAACCGTATCTTTGAATTATCAAACCGTACAAATGCCTGAACCGGGGCTCCCCTGCGTTCAACTCCAAATGCCGGGAATGCCTGAACGAAAAGTCCGTCTTCGAACGCTGCTACTGCAATCAGTTCAGCTGCGGTCACAGAACCCTGACCGCCCCTGCCATGAATCCTAAGTTCCTTCAAGGACTATCCCTCATAATTTCTCTCATAATTCTACATGATTAATCAATATAAATGTAAGGTAAGAGATATAAAAAAAAGGTAAAGTGAATAAAATTTTATTTTTGAGTTAAAAGTCTACGGGAATTCCGAGCACGTCTCTGCCTCCAAGATGGATAAAACGTGCTATTTCAGAAAGACCTTCTGAAGCAGACCATTCATCATAGACTTTCAAATCCTTTTTGAGGAGAATTGAGACATCTTTTGCAATAATTGGAGCCATAGAACCTGCAAGTGCAATAACTGCATCATGTGAGAGGATCTGAAGCGCAGCACATTCCATTGCAACCCATAGGGCAAGTGTGGTATCCTGTAAGGCAGGGGGAACAGTATATCTTACTCCGGCTCTCTGAAAAGCTTCATTAGCCGTATTTATGCTGTTATCGACATTACGGATTGCGTCCACATCAATAGCACCATGCTCAGTTCCTGGAGCAAATATGCACGCATCAATTGCGCCTACAATCCTACCGTTCATTATTAAAAGTGAAACTGTGTTTGAACTCACATCAGAAATTATACAGTCTTTTTGCACTTCATTGTAAACTTTATATGCAATTCCTATCTTCTCAGGACTTGACTGATGAGAATAAGCTTTAAACCTCGGGTCTGTCGGAGAGTTCCGGTGAAGCCCGGGTATGAGGTATGCAGGAATTCCACTTGCACTAACCTCATCAAAGACACGCGTTCCCCCACCAACGTGCTTACCTGCCCCTTCTCTTGTAATAATTCCACGGTTTATTACTTTACTGACCGGTGTGACAGAACTTATTCTGTCTCCCATTGAGTATGTAAGCGCAATTGCGTCTATCCTGTCATTTCCGGGAAGTCTGTCTTCAATCCAGGATAACCTGAAATCTCTTGCTTCTTCACGTGAGACCTTAAAATGTCCACTCTCTGTTGCAAAGCGGATGGCTGAGGTGCCATGGTCTATCCCGAGGTACATCGCAGTAATCCTTTATTAATAGACATATATTAGGTAATGATGTTGCATGTCGTAACTGGCGGGGCAGGGTTCATAGGATCTCACCTTGTCGATGCACTTGTAAAAGAAGGAAAAAATATAGTAGTTATTGATTCCCTTTCATCTGGAGACATTAAACACATATCAGGCCACATTGAAAAAGGTCTTATTCGGTTTGTGAAGGCAGACCTCCTAGGTTCTGGATGGCAGGACGAACTGAAGGGAGTAGAAAGGGTCTGGCATATTGCAGCAGACCCTGACGTAAGACAAGGCGGCCTCACTCCTTCCCACCAGGTTGAGAATAACCTGATTGCAACCACTCGTCTACTTGAAGCTATGAGAGTCCATCGCGTTCCTGAAATTGTTTTCACTTCTACTTCAACGGTCTACGGAGAAGCAAAGGTTATTCCGACTCCTGAAGATTATACTCCTCTCGAACCGATATCAGTTTATGGTGCAACAAAACTTGCATGTGAAGCAATGATCAGCGCATACTGTCACAGTTTCAATATGCAATGCTGGCTTTTTAGATTTGCAAATATAATCGGCGAGAGGAGTAACCACGGCGTTATCTGGGACTTCGTTCATAAACTAAAAAAAGATCCAAACCGACTTGAGATATTAGGTAATGGAAAACAGACCAAATCATATCTTATCGTATCTGAATGCGTTGATGCGATAATTTTTGGTTCGGATAAGGCAAAAGAGAGGGTTAACACCTATAATATTGGCTCGCCTGACTGGGTGAGCGTAACTGATATTGCGGATATAATTGTAACCGAGATGGGACTTTCAGGAGTACAATACAATTTCACAGGCGGTGAGCGGGGATGGGTAGGTGATGTCCCATTGATGCAACTATCGATAGAAAAGATCCAGAAATTAGGTTTCGTGTCATCAACCGGTTCACGTGAAAGTGTTTCCAGTGCAGTGAGGGCGATGTTTCGATGAAAATTGTCATCCTCGTTGGTGACGGGATGGCAGATGAACCCATACCAAGCCTCCTTGGAAAAACTCCACTTGAAGCTGCAAATACACCTACATTTGACAAAATTGCAAGGGAAGGGAGGTCAGGGCTATTAAATAGTATTCCCGACGGTTTTGAAGCAGGCAGTGATATCGCAAACCTCTCAATCCTTGGTTATGACCCTTCTACCTGCTATACAGGGAGAGGCCCGCTTGAAGCACTTAGCATCGGACTTGATACAGGCGACAAATTTGTTTACCGGTGCAATATTGTTTCGATAATCAATGATGTCATGACCGATTTTACTGCAGGTCACATCACTACAAAAGAAGCAACAGAACTCCTGAATTCTCTCAATGGTTCCATAGATGAAGTTTCTTTTTATCCTGGTGTCAGTTACAGAAATCTACTTACCCTGGAGAATGGCGCTGGCGGAGAAACTGTACCTCCTCATGATATTGTGGGCGAAAATATTGGAATCAATCTCCCCACTGGAGCAGACAGTGATATCCTTTTCCGGGCATTTAAGGTAAGTGAGAGGGTCTTTCTTAATCATGAGGTAAACAGGGTCCGTATTAGTGAAGGGAAAATTCAGGCAACACATATATGGCCATGGGGTGGAGGAAAGCGTCCATCACTCGAAAATTTTAAACAGAAGACCGGGCTTTCCGGTGGGATAATATCTGCGGTGGATCTCCTTAATGGCATAGGCAGAGGTGCAAGTATGAAAATTATCAAGGTCCCTGGAGCGACAGGATTTCTTGATACCGATTATCAGGCAAAAGCACGATATGCTCTTTTGGCTCTCAAAGAACTTGACTTTGTCTTTATTCATATTGAGGCTCCTGATGAAGCGGGCCATATGGGCAGCCTTGACGCGAAGATAAAGGCAATTGAAGAGGTTGACCGGGTTGCAGAGACCATCCTCAAAGAATTTCACGGAATCATCGCGATTCTGCCGGATCATCCCACTCCTGTCAGTCTTAAAACCCATACCAGAGACCCGGTCCCATTTGCAGTTCTTGGACTTGGGACCGACTCAGTGGATAAATACTCGGAACGTGATGCGGCAAAGGGAAGTTTTGGAATAATAAATGCTACATCGTTATTGCCAATTCTCATTAATAGTAAAGGGAGCCTGAATAAATGACAAAAGATCTTCTCCTATGGGATGAGACTTTGTTCCGGAACCCTGAGATATTTGAGATAGATTACATTCCTGAACAATTTAATTACCGTGAAGATCAGATGAAGGAGATTGCATTCCATCTGAAACCGGCCTTGAGAGGAGGAAGGCCTTTAAACACTTTGTGCAGAGGTCTTCCCGGAACAGGTAAGACTACAAGCATAAGAAAGATCTACTCAGACATTGAAGAGACAACAAAAAAGATAGTCCCGGTTTATATCAATTGCCAGATTGAGAATACAAAATTTGCAATATTTTCAAGGATATTCCGCAGGCTTTCAGGCCACACCCTGCCAACATCCGGTACCTCATTCAAGGTCCTTTTTGATGCCGTTGCAAAGATCCTGACCGAAGGGGAACTCGTCCTAAGTGTTGCCCTTGATGATGCAAATTATCTCCTCTATGAGGACGAACTCAATAAAGTGCTCTATACTCTCCTACGTTCTCATGAAGCATGGGAGGGTACAAGGATAGGTGTAATAATTGTCCTGTCAGATCTCGATATAGATATTTCCCGCGCAATTGATGCGAGGGTAGCATCTGTTTACCTCCCGACCGAAGTTTACTTTGCTCCCTATAATGAGGCGGAAGTCCGGGAAATCCTTCATGAGCGTGTTATCCAGGGACTTTACCCAGGTGTACTCTCACAGGATATGTTTGATCTCGTAATAGACCATACTATGGTGAGTGGTGACCTTAGAGTCGGGATAGATATTCTTAAACGCGCAACTTTGAATGCGGAGCGCGAAGCAAAGAAGAAAATCGAAGAGGAGAATATCCTGAAGGCATATGCTGTTTCAAAGTACCTTCACCTCACAGCATCTGTAAAGACTCTGCGTGCAGATGAAAAAGAAGTCCTTATGTCGGTTGCCGAACAGTCCAGGGAAGGACTTGAGATGAATGCCGGAGATGTGTTTACTCATCTTAAAGAGACTAAATCCATCGGTTATACCCGGTATTATGAAATTATCAGAAAGTTTGACCAGATGAGACTCGTTAATCTGACTTATCGTGGCGGGAAAGGGAGAACGAGGCTGATCAGTCTCAGATACGACCCGCAAAAGGTAATTGAGTATCTTAATTGAGGCTGATTCATTTGGTAAATCTTATCTCTTCTGCAGCCCTTACCTATGGTATTGAGGGGGTGTCCAATTGCTAAGCGTAAATGAGCTGGCATTCGATTTATTCGAAGATATTGCTGAATTTGCAGACGATTTTAATGCGGTTTACCATGAACTGGATAATGGAGCACGGATTGTTGATTGTGGAGTAAGTACCATTGGGGGATATGATGCCGGTCGTAGATTTACCGAAATCTGCATGGGCGGTCTAGGGGAAGTAAATTTCAGAATGGGTGATATTAAGGGGATTCCTCTGGCATTCATCGATGTAAAAACTGATTTCCCTGCCATTTCCTGTTTAGGATCCCAGAAAGCGGGATGGACAATCAAGAATGGTAATTATTTTGCGATGGGAAGTGGTCCAGCGAGGGCACTTGCGCTTAAACCAAAACATACGTATGAAGTTATAGAATATGAAGATGATTTTGAATCCGCAGTCATTGCTCTTGAAAGTGACCATCTCCCTAATGGAGAAGTTATGGAGAAGATAGCTGAAGAGTGTCATATTGATGTTGCAAATGTATGTGCGGTTGTCGCTCCGACCGCTTCTCTCGTTGGTTCAATCCAGGTCGCGGGAAGATGTGTTGAAACTGCAATTTATAAGCTAAATGAACTAGGGTTTGATACAAAGAAGATCCATTCCGGGATTGGAACAGCACCAATTCCACCGGTTAAGAAGGACGCAACAAGGGCAATGGGCACGACCAATGATGCAACTATTTATCATGGTCAGATAATGCTCACCGTGAAAGCTCCTGAAATTAAAGATTATCTAGATAAAATTCCAAGCAACAAGTCCAAAGGGTATGGAAAGCCATTTTACGAGATCTTTAAAGAGGCTAACTTTGATTTTTATCAGATTGATACTTCACTCTTTTCTCCGGCTGAAGTAGTTATAAACGAACTTACAGAAGGCATAATGTACCATGTTGGTGCAGTAAACCCTGAAGTAACACTCAAATCATTTGGCCTCCTATAAGCCCTTATTTTTTCTTCTCTTTTAGAGCTCATCCTGGAAACAACCTGTCCTCGCTAACGTGAAGCTTAAGTATAGTAAGAGGGATATTGAGTCACAAGATGTTTGAGCAGTTCGACCTTTCGCTAACTCTTGACAAGAAGGAATATGAAGAGGTTTCACCACCTCTCAAACAGAGGGTGAGCGAACTCCAGAGGATCCTCCGGGACCGTAAGGTTCCTTTGATCATCGTGTTTGAAGGCTGGAAATCATCCGGCATCACAACACTGATATCCAAACTTATTTCTGTCCTGGACCCACGTGGATTTCGTGTATATTCAGTTTCAACGCCCAGGGATGTCGAAAGGGAACATTCAATGATGTGGAGGTTCTGGGTAAAAACTCCAGCCAAAGGTCAGATGGCAATATTCGACCGTAGCTGGTACAGCAGGGTCCTTTCTGAAAGATTTGATATTACGAGGGAAAAAGAGATCTCCCAGGAAGCAATTCTTGACATGCTGACATTTGAACACCAGTTAGCCGATGATGGTGTACTTATCATAAAATTTTTCCTTCATATAAGTAAAAAAGAGCAGAAGAAGAGGTATGAAAAACTTGAGAATGATCCAGTTAAACGATGGAATCCTTCAAAGAATGATATGACATTTTTAAAAAAATACGATGCACTGCTTCCAATAGTTGAGTCTGTTATACAGAAGACTGACACAATCAAGTCGCCCTGGACAATAATTGAAGCAGAAAATCAAAAGTTTGCTTATGTCAAGATCTTAAAGACCTGTATTGTCATGATAGAATCATGGTTGAACAGACTGCCTCCTTCTACACCCGCAACCCCTTCACTAAACACCCTTACTCCAAGGACTCCGTTAATAGGTGGGTCAGTTTTTTCGCGTGTAGACCTTTTAAAATCACTTTCAAAAGAAGAATACGAAAACGAGATGGAGAGATTCAAAGGCTCACTTAGAGACCTCCAGTACCTGGCATTCCAGAAAAAAATTCCTGTTATCATCCTGTTTGAGGGTTGGGACGCTGCCGGTAAGGGCGGAGCTATCATAAGACTAACGCAGGCACTCAACCCAAGGGGTTATGTGGTCGAACCTGTGGGTGTTCCACTTGCATCCGAGATGCTGCATCATTATCTCTGGCGTTTCTACATGAGGTTTCCGGAGAGGGGCAGTTTTACAATTTTTGACCGTAGCTGGTATGGCAGGGTTCTTGTCGAGAGGATCGAGGGCTTCTGTAGTGAAGAGGACTGGCAAAGGGCGTATCACGAGATTAATGATATGGAAGAGAGGCTTGTCTCAAATAATAACCTTATTATCAAATTCTGGATGCACATTGACAAGGATGAGCAGATAAAGAGGTTCCTCGAGAGGGAAAATGACCCTATGAAACAATATAAGATAACTTCTGATGACTGGAGAAACCGTGAAAAATGGGACCTGTATGAGGTTGCTGTTGATGAGATGATAAAAAAGACAAGTACTCCTTATGCCCCCTGGACGATAGTCGAATCGAACAACAAATATTACTCAAGAGTTAAAGTTATCAGGACAGTACAAACCGCACTCCAGGAGAAGATTACAAAGATCGATTCCGAAAAAAGAAAGTAGATTCCAAGCAATAAATAGATGAGATATTTTAGTATCTATTCCTTTTACGCATGACGAAAATTGTTCTGGGCCCATGTAAAAAGGGCTATAAAAATGAAACACACAGGGCAGTATCGCCCGAAACAACATTAGCACGGGTGGAACCTCTTTTAAGTAGTGCAGGAATTACCCGTGTAGCTGACATTACAAGTCTGGACAGGGTTGGGATCCCTGTATTTTCCTGTATGAGACCGACTGCAGCAGGTGGTGCTATCTCAGTCTATAACGGGAAAGGGGCGACTCCTGCAGAAGCCAGGGTTTCAGCAATAATGGAAGGCATAGAGCGGCACTCAGCAGAATTGAGACCTGAAAAGATAGAATATGGGACATACGAGGAAGTAAGACGCGTTTCTGCTGCAGTCCAACCCAAGGATCTCTGCCTCCCACAATATTCAAATCCGGACCTCCCCATCCCCTGGACCGAGGGATATGACATAATCTCCCAGGATGAGGTCTGGGTCCCTGCACACGCAGTCTTTCACCCTGTATGGCTTGGAAACCCACCCCTATTCAGGACCAACACAAATGGGATAGCATCCGGAAATACCCTTGAGGAAGCGGTGTTTCATGCTCTCGCTGAAGTTATAGAACGTGACGCATGGTCAATCGTTGAAGCGACACGGAATACAGGTAAAAAAATTGTCGATATTCCAGAAGGGACATGCAATGACCTCCTTCAAAAGTTCAACAATGCAGGTATAGAGATTATTTTAAAGGATATTACAAGTGACATCGGACTTCCTACAGTTGCAGCAATTGCCGATGACATTACACTCAAAGAGGCATCGCTTCTTACAATTGGCATGGGTACTCACACTACAGCAGAGATCGCCGTGATGCGTGCCCTGACCGAAGTCGCCCAGAGTCGGCTTACGCAGATTCATGGTGCACGTGAAGACACAACCTCAGCCTCCCTTAAAAAAACTATAGGCTATGAAAGGGCCAAAAGACTGAACCGTTACTGGTTCAATGACGAAGAGACAATTTCCTTTGAAAAACTGCAGTCATTCGAGAGCGATGATTTTCTATCTGACATTGAATTAATCAAAGGAAAACTTAAAGATAACGGCCTTTCGCAGGTTATTATCTCTGATCTTACTATCCCAGAACTTGATGTTCCTGTTGTGAGAGTCGTTATCCCGGGTATGGAAGTATTTGCAATTGACAATGAAAGGATTGGGTCCCGTTGTAATAATGCACGAAAACGTCGTGTTCCTAGGCCCAAGCCTTGAATTATCTGTAGCACAGGAGATACTTCCTGCCTGCTACCTCCCGCCTGCAGCACGCGGTGATATTCCCCATATCGTTGCAAATGGCGGGGTGAGAGTTATCTGTCTCATCGACGGAGTCTTCTTCCAGGAGTGTGCTGTAGGCCACAGAGAGATCCTTGCCGCGATTAAAAGCGGAGTTATGGTATTCGGGTCTTCAAGCATGGGAGCTCTCCGGGCTTCGGAACTTGACACACTTGGCATGAAGGGGATAGGCGAGATCTACAGGAGGTATAAGACAGGCGAAATTATATCAGACGATGAAGTGGCACTCGTATATGATCCTGAAACATGGATTTCACTCTCTGTCCCGCTTGTTAATATCAGGTACACAATCGAAGAAGGAATAAAGGAAAAGGTCATATCTGAAGAATCCGGGATTATCATCCTTAAATCCTCACAGTCACTTTATTACCCTGAAAGGACGTATCCACGGGTTCTTTCATTGATACAGGGGAGAATACCCCAACCAGAGTTAAGTAGGTTCAGCGAGTATATAAAAAAAGGTGGAAAAGACTTAAAAAGGATGGATGCAATCATGGCGATAACAGCAGTCCGTGATTATCATCTGTCATTAGTTTAATTCTTAAATCT
>CAIYHQ010000089.1 GCA_903926075.1 uncultured Methanomicrobiales archaeon | reverse complement strand
GGGGGAGTCAATCGCCTGCATCGTTAAGCAGAATCCCCACATTACTCCTAACAGAGATAAGTTCTCTGGACACAGTTTAAGAGCCGGATTTATAACCTCTGCTACCAAAAGAGGCGTGTCGAGAGCGTCTATCATGCAACACACTGGTCACAAATCAAATGCTGTTGATGTGTATATTCGGCTAGGGGAAGGCTTTGAAGAATCAGCAGCCGGGATGGTAGGGCTGTAGGCTATTTCTTAGCGGCCTCTTCGGCTATGACTTCACTGAATTTTCTGTTATAGAATAGATTGGCAAGCTTATCTCTTGCTTTTAGAAAATTCTTATGTACATTCTCTGCCTCCTTACTTTTGCATGAGACATATGCTGGAAGACATAGATAGTATGGAGGATCCGGCCTCGAATTCATACGGAACACCCACTCATTCTGCTTTATCCATTCCCATTCATTATCTAGAGATTGAAAGCCAGGTAAGCAATGTGGTTCTATAACAGTTTCAAGACGTTTGCAAAACAACCAATTCATGCCTCGAACCTTGTCAAAAAATGGAAATCCATCGAATGGATAAGACTGAACGATTGGGTATTTCTGAAGATATTCTCCTAGTATTACGCGTCGAAAGTAAAACATTCCATTGTCCAAACCATACCCCATTGCGATTGATATCAATTCGCACTTGAAATCTAAAAGATCAAATAAGTTTGATGTTCCATGTTGCAATTGATAAAAGAATTCCTCTTCACCCCCAAATTTTTTATAAACAAACAAACGAAGCTTTCGATATTTTAGGATTTTCTTAATCATCTCTCTCTTGTTAATAAGCCATAGAGACCCATTTATTTTCCTAAAAATAAACCTGTCGGATTGAGCAAACGCCTTGCTCATAAAAGCTTCTGCTCGCTCAACCTCTCTAAGGGAAATTTTTTTCAATGGACAAGTCCAGCTGTCATCTAGAGAGGCTGGCTTAGCCCCAACCAATGTATAGCCAAAATCATCACTGAATACTAATAAGAGATATTCTTCAAATATACCGTCCTCATGTAAAAATATCTGAGGACGATACAAACAACAGTATCCTATAATCAGCACAAGAACAATTAAAACAGCTTTTCTCATCATCTTCTCGGATAATAAGGACAGCTACCACTCTCAACATGGTTCCAATACGCATCTTCACCTGAAAATTCGCGTCCACACCTACATCTAATAGTACGAGGACGACGCGCACAACCTTTCGCTTTACCAGACACATCTTTTTTAAGAATGTAAATACCTTTTTCATCAGACCGAAGAACTCCGACCGTAAAATTCCCTGTCTGTGTTCTTACTACGATCCCGTCATTCGTAACATTGATTGCCTTCTCATCAACATAATGCTTTTTTTGATGCCGCGGAGCTTCATTGATGGCCTGAAGGCTTCCCATTGCACAGCAAGCCAATACAGCGACAAATACATACCGCAAGATACCCATAACCTGTTGCTCCATTTCAAATTTAATGACACAAAACTTCTTTCCCAAGATCATGAATAGGAAAAAAATCAGGTTGACATTAGGGCTTGAGAGATTTTTTTAGCAATAATCATTTGATGGAAAGAAGGAAAACAAGAAGATATTTTATATCGCAGCATCACAAACCCATTTCAGAAATATGCGAGAGAGCCAAACTCAATCAATTTTACGATCGAGAGATAAAGAGGGTATTTGGTCACGTAGAGGCCGTTAGCCCTTCACGGGGCGATTTAGACGCCTTCTCATCAACCACAGGGGAATCAGGGAATATACGAGGATTTGATAGATTTTCCCTTACCCAATTGCCACTATTTTTCCCTCTCTTTCGTCCCGAGCTTTATCAAACGATGACTTCTTCTTAGCAGTTACCTCCCACTGCTCCAACAGCCGTCGGACATCAGGCTCATTTGATGTAAGGGTCATCTCCTCCCGCTGTTGCAAAACAAATCTGCCCAGCCATATGAGCATTTGAGCATTGCCAGAGAGCGCCAATTTCCATTGAGCCCTTCTCAAGGATATTTTTCCATTCTCCCTGCCCTCAGATATGGCCTTGG
>CAIYHQ010000088.1 GCA_903926075.1 uncultured Methanomicrobiales archaeon | reverse complement strand
TCAAAGGATACATCTTTCAAGGCCCAGAACTCTTCATCTTTCGTATCTGTCCGGCTGAATGGATTTTTAAATACATTTGAGATAGCGTCCCTGAATGTGAGGTATTTCTCCTTCTCACCGCCTATTGTGTATTTCTTCCCGAGTCCACGAACATGGATGGCAATGTCAGGATCATTTGTCATTGGACACCTCTACTAGATTCATCTCCAGAATATCACTATTGATAAATGCAAACTGTGGAAGCCCTGATGCATCAGCAATATTACTCTCCTTTATTTCACGTGAATAGTAATCAGTAAAGCAGTCAATTCCTATCACTTCATACCCGTCTTTCAGTAACCGATCAGTAAGATTGCTGCCAATGAAACCTGCACAACCGGTAACCAGTCCTCGCATATTATTGTACCCATGGATTGAACTGCATTGTCAGATTCATGATTGTATTAGTAATGTCTATGTGTATGGATCCCGATGCCCAGGTTAATATCGCTTTTTTGGATGTCTGGAGTAGATGACAATTCAAATATCAATATATGTTTGTATATCAGTACTCATTTCACAACACATCATTTATTTCGTTTTCTGACAATCCGGTAATTCTTGCGATTTCTTGAATGCTAATTCCTGCTTTGTTCATAGATCGAATGATTTTTGTTCTTTCTTTAATTTCGCCTTCTATCAATCCCTCACTTTTCCCTTCACTTTTACCCTCTGCATAACTCTCTTTTATACCTTTTTTTCCTGATTCTCGCAGAACCATAATAAAATCACTGCGTTTTTGTTGTATTTCGAGTTCAGCAAGTGACATTCCTGCTTCATCTACAATTTCAAAGGCTTTTTCAATCTCAGGGATGTTTGATAGAGTTACCGGTTTTAATTCGAGGCTGCCAGCTTTGCTTACAAAATACAACCATTTTTCCTCGAGTGTAATAAGATCATCTACGGTCTTTGTGAACTTCGGAAGCTCATAAAAAACAAGACGCAGGTCGCCGTTGTATTCCCAATGAGAGCTGACCTCTTGCATCCGGTACTCAGAACGTACATCCGGAATATCATGGAACATAACAAAATCAGTCAGAGTAAGTGCAATGACCGGCATCAAAGAGAAGTATTGACCGCCACGGACGATCTGAGTTGAGTATGTCTTCGCTGCATTATAGAGGATACGCTGCTCAAACCCTTCATAGTTCAGAACCTGCATTTCAATGATAACACGTGTTCCGTTATCAAGGTGGGCTTTAACATCCACATATGAATCCTTCATCCCTTCTATCAGCGGGATCTGGTAGGGATCAAGAATCTCAAGATTATCAACCAGGTGACCCTCAAAGTCTAGAACTGCATTAAGAAAAGAGAGCAGAATATCCTTTGAGTTTTCAGACCCAAACACTTTTTTAAATGCAAAATCGGTCTTAACATCAAGGAATCTCATATTTAATCTTATTAACTATATGGATCTGCTTATCTTTGTAGCTGTCGAATGTGTATTTCTTCCTCTGCCCATTTGACAACACACTCTGCCAACATCAGAGCTTCGTGGTATTCTTTATCACTAATAGGATCATCCAGTCCAGGGTACCTTGTTTGAACTGCATACATTGTTAGGGTTGATACATTGTTTTGCAAGAGCCAGACTGCTTTTCGCACGATTTAGCCATTCGACAGGATTATCTGGCGACAATTGCTTTCGCGTCATAAATAATAATACCTTCCTGCATTGCAGAATAAATAACCAAATATGGGGAATCGCGATATTTCTCAACTTTTTTTGGGACTTTCATTTTATGCATATGGTATTCCGGTCTGCATTCAAAGATTGAATTACAATGCTTTCACAACACATCATTTATCTCGTCCTCTGACAACCCGGTAATTCTTGGGATTTCGTGAATGTTAATCCCGGCTTTGTTCATAGATTGAATGATTTTTGTTCTTTCATCAATTTTCCCTTCAGCTATTTACTCGGTAATCCATTAATCAACCGTTTCATATAACATACCTCCTCCTCGAAACAGATTTGGTATCTCTATTACAGAATTTCGTTTCATTAGACAGTTAATCTATCAGTGGTAGATCTCAATCGTGATCTTGTTATTTTTTAAGATGTAGATTCCTCTTTATCGGTTTCAGGTTTGAAGATATGTAACCCTGGAATTGAAATAAAATCAAGGTCATTTGTTGCAATTGCATAAATGCCATATGCATCTGCAAGGGAAACAATTGTAGCATCTTTAGCATTATGAAAGGACTGTGGGACTTTTTTTATGTGTTGCTTGATCTTCTGGAGATCTTTTTCTCCAGATGTAATTTGGAGATCTGCTATCATTAAACGATGTAATACCTCCTGAATAATCAAAGGGGTAATAAACCCTTGTTAGAAGATGATAGCATGAATGATGATATATTGGTTGTTTATTGATAGTATATCAGTTGAAACATTCCAATTTTTCTATGTCAGTTTTTTTGATAGACTCCTAATATTCTCCTTCTTACCGCTTATTGTATATTTATTCCCGAGTCCATGAACATGGATGCCAATGTCCGGGTCAATTGTCATAACACACCTTTGTGTTAGATTCAAGGTTTTCACACCCCGCAAAAAGTGCCTTCATATTATTGTTCCCTCAACTCAAACTACATTGCCGGATTAATACTCGTCGATGCACTAGTAACCGACAAAAACTCCTTTAAACTACTCACCCAAGTTGAGCCAGCACTCTTGATACATCATCCGAATTCAGGATACCTGCCATCTCCAGATCACAGATCTCCTGCTTTGCCTCCTCCCTCGTCAATTTTCCACGAACAATTCGCTGGCGAATAGCCAGGATAATACCTTCAACTTTCCCTTCAACTTTCCCTTCAATTTTCCCTTCAGCTCTGTACTCTGCAATCCATTCATCAACCTTTTCGTATAACATAGTTCCTCCTCGAAACGGATTTGGTATCTCTATTACAGGATTTCGTTTCAAACCATGATCAAAGAACAATAAGAAATCGTTCCGTAATGCATCCATGGTCGGATCACATGACATCCACACATTCAGCTCTTCACCAAGCCGTATCATATCTGCACTTTTAGCTGACTGCTCAAGTCCAAACAAGCATGCCGCGAGATTGCGAACCTCGATGAGTTGATGTACTGAAAGCCGGAGTTCGTCAAGGAGTAAATATGGCACTGATGGTCTCAAATGAAGAACCGGCGATGGTATAGAGATGATATCCCTGATGTCATGAGCTGTGTTCCACTGCGTCTTCCCATTATAGAGCACAATTGGAATGATTCCAGGCAACGGTTCAGCAGGATTTATCGCCCCAGTACGGATGAGGTCCTGCCACAGTAGCGCCATGTATGACATAATCCTGACTGGCATACTCGGATCTGGCTTTGATTGAAACTCGAGCAGCAGATAAAGAACCAGTGTCCTTTCTCCCCAACGCAGTTTCCAGATCAGATCATCCTCCTGATCCTTCAGTTCGTCGGTAACATAGCTCCCGTTACAGCGCTCAAGCGAATTCAGGTCACAGATTTCTGCAAGGTCAGTGCCCAGAAAACCTCGTATCAGATCTGCTATCATTATCTGATGACTAAACAGTCGCTTGTAAGAATGATCACAATCGGTCATGATTTTCTTTTACCCATACTATCTTTTCCTGATGAAGCAGGAGAATAAGTTATAAATTTCTTTCATACCCCATATAGGTTTTGACGGGTTGAAATCGCATATCTTCATGCATCGGAAGGGACACATCCCCATACACCGAGGAAGAAGAGGCGTACACAAATTTTTCAAGTTTCTTATCCTGATACCATTCAAGAAGACGCTGAGTAGCTTCGATATTGTTTTTTTAATAGACGGAGAAATCTGAACCACAGGACGCACATACCCCTGCCTTGGCCGCCTCATGAAACACAAGGTCGACTTCAGGATAGGTCTTCATCTCAAGAATATCACTGTTGATAAACGTAAACTGTGGATGTCCTGAATATCCACAGGGGTCCCCCGGAGATTCCCTTCTTCAACCCGTGTCAGCAGTTGATAGCATGAATGATGATATATTGGTTGTTTAAGTGCCGAATAAATAAAGATATTCGAGTCTACAATTACCCGGCTGTCGTCAGGAATATCACGAATATTCTGATAGATAATCTGACTCTGCGATCTCCTCAACCAATCGAATGTCATCAATCTGAAGACAGCCATGGAACATATCTCGAACAGGTCCCTTTCTGGATATTGAAATATCAACCATTACTCCATCTTCAATCCCAATATTCTCTTCACATATCAATGAATTGTGTAAAACCTGAGCTTTCACCATACTATATTCTCCTTAGCGGATAGTTAATAACCCCTTTTTTTTATTGTATAGTATATCAGTTGAAACATTCCAATTTTTCTATGTCAGTTTTTTTGATAGACTCCTAATATTCTCCTTCTCACCGCCTAGTGTATATTTCTTCCTGAGTCGATGAACACTGAGGGCAATGTCAGTGTCATTGCACACCTTTATGTCAGATTCAAGGTTTTCACACCCAGTAACCCGAACTCGCATATTAGTGTACCCTTGGATTGAACTGCATTACCAGATTCATGATTGCATAAATAACGTCTGTGTGAATGGATCCCGATGTCCAGGTTAATATCGCTTTTCTGGATAGCTTGATGGGATGGGCAATTTAAATGTCAATATAAGTTTGTATCTCTGGACTCATTTAACAACACATCATTTATCTCATCTTCTGGCAGCTCGGTAATTCTTGCGATTTCGTGAATGATAATCCCTGCTTTGTTCATAGATCTAATTATTTTTGCTCTTTCTCCAATTTTCCCTTCTACTTTACCTTCTTCAAAGCCATCTTTCAAAGCTTTTTTAAGTGACTCTCGCTGTACCATAATAAAATCCCTGCGTTTTTGTTGTATTTCAAGTTCATCAAGAGACATTCCAGCTTCATCTACAATTTTAAAGGCTTTTTCAATCTCAGGGATATTTGACAGTGTTAATGGTTTTAATTCAAGGCTTCCAGCGTTGCTTACAAAATACAACCATTTTTCCTCGAGTGTAATGAGATCTTCCACGGTCTTTTTGAACTTTGGAAGTTCATAAAACACGAGGCGCAGGTCGCCATTGTATTCCCTATGGGAGTTTACATCCTTCATCCGATACTCTGAGCGTACATCCGGAATATCATGAAACATAATAAAATCAGTCAGAGTAAGTGCAATAACCGGCATCAAAGACAAGTATTGCTCGCCACGGACAATCTGAGTCGAGTGTGTCTTTGCTGCATTATAGAGGATACGCTGCTCAAACCCTTCATAGTTCAGCACCTGCATTTCAATGATAACATGTATTCCGTTATCAAGGTGAGCTTTAACATCCACATATGAATCCTTCATCCCTTCTATGAGTGGGATCTGATAGGGATCAAGAATTTCAAGGTTATCGACCAGGTGACCTTCAAAGTCTAGAACTGCATTAAGAAACGAGAGCTGAATATCCTTTGAGTTTTCAGACCCAAACACTTTTTTAAATGCAAAATCGGTCTTAACATCAAGGAATTTCATATCTAATCTTATTCAATATATGGATCTGCTTATCCTTGTAGCTGTCGAATGTGCGTTATTGAGAAAAACCTGCATTATTGGTAAAAGTTTGGCTTTTTTGAGGTAATTGTTTTAGAGAAGAGAGTGCATCAACATCAAATTTTAGATTAAATGTCAAACTTCGTACTTACCCCATGATGAGCAGACTCCGAACTT
>CAIYHQ010000087.1 GCA_903926075.1 uncultured Methanomicrobiales archaeon | reverse complement strand
TTCACAATTGTGAATTGTTGTTATTCAATAAATCATTCTCTAACAAATAAGGGAGGTATCTAATATAAACAACTCAAAGATAAGACTGAATCACGTATAGATACATAGAGAAAGTCCTAAACAGATTAGTATTACGAAAAAAAAGAGTGATTGACAAGAAGGAAAGGAACCGGTGGAAAGATGAATACCGATAAAATGGTTTATATGGACCACGCAGCCACAACTCCTGCAAGGACTGAAGTTATCGAAGCAATGGTCCCGTATCTGAAGGAACGATACGGAAATCCATCATCACTTTATGCTATTGCAAGTGAAGCAAAACAGGCAATGGAGAATGCTAGGGCAGAGGTCGCACATGTTATTAACTCGTCTGCAGGTGAGATCTATTTCACATCAGGTGGAACTGAATCAGATAACTGGGCAATAATCGGTTCAGCTTATGCAAACAGAAAGAAAGGCACACACCTGATAACATCAGGCATTGAACATCATGCAGTGACGCATACTTTTCATTATCTACATGATAAAGGGTTTAAATTAACCTATATCCCTGTCGATAACGAGGGAATAATCAAATTAGACGCAATCGAGGATGCTATTACCCCGGAAACTACCCTTGTCTCCGTGATGGCTGCAAACAACGAGATCGGGACAATCCAGCCTGTGAAAGAGATAGGAGCAATCTGCAGGGAGAAAGAAATTATTTTTCATACTGATGCAGTCCAGGCTGTAACTCACATCCCTCTTGATGTTGAAGATATGAATGTCGATCTTCTTTCTTTGTCAGCCCATAAATTCTATGGCCCAAAAGGAATCGGAGCCCTTTACATCAGAAAAAAAACCCGGATTGACTCTTTTCATCATGGCGGAGGCCAGGAAACAAGAAAGAGGGCAGGTACAGAGAATGTGGCGGGAATTGTTGGCATGGGAAAAGCAATAACAATTTCACATGAAAAAATGCCACTCGAGATACCAAAAGAAATAAAACTCCGTGATTATCTAATACGCGAGATAAAACAGAATATCTCACATACCCGGCTAAATGGTCACCCACAAAAGAGACTCCCGGGAAACGTTAATATGAGTATTGATTTTATTGAGGGAGAATCACTTGTCCTGCTCCTGGACCACAAAGGAATAGCAGCGTCAACAGGTAGTGCATGTAGTTCAGGTACCCTTGAACCTTCTCATGTACTCCTTGCTATAGGACTCCCTCATGAAACCGCACATGGTTCAGTCAGGTTTACGTTAGGTGAAGAGACTACAATGGACGATATCCGTTATGTGGTAGAAGTCCTTCCGGGACTCGTGGAACGCCTCAGAATAATGTCCCCGGTTTATTCAGATTTTTGTAAAAGAAGTGAAAAAAATGTATAGTGAAAAAGTGATGGAACATTTTATGAACCCCCGTAACATGGGGGAAATCCCTGATGCCGATGGGATTGGCGAGGTAGGAAACCCAACATGCGGAGACATCATGAAGATTTCTCTTAAAATTGAAGATGAAAGAATTACTGATGTCAAATTTCAGACACTTGGCTGTGGAGCTGCAATAGCCTCGAGTAGCATGGTAACCGAGCTCGTCAAAGGAAAGACCCTTGAAGAGGCATGGAAAGTATCGAATAAAAATGTTGCTGATGCACTTGAAGGCCTTCCTCCGGTTAAAATGCATTGTTCACTCCTTGCTGAGGAGGGAGTTCACAAAGCTATCAATGATTATAGGATAAAACATGATCTCCCTCCCTGGGAAGAAAAGAAATGAAAAAGGGATCAGTAGGAACGATACAACCTCAGTTTTTTAATTCAAAAGAACCACTGGTACTAGAAAGTGGAGAAAAGATAGAGAATTTTACAATAGCATATGAAACATACGGGCATCTGAATGCAGATAAGAGTAATGCAATACTTATCTGCCATGCATTATCAGGAGATGCCCACGCTGCAGGTTTTTATGAAGGAGATACCCGCCCCGGATGGTGGGATATTGTAATTGGTCCAGGAAAAGCATTTGATACTGACAAATACTTTATAATCTCCTCAAATATAATAGGAGGCTGCAAAGGGTCAACTGGCCCATCATCAGTTAATCCCATTACAAATAAACCATATGGGCTTTCATTCCCTGTAATTACAATAGGTGATATGGTCAATGCCCAGAGAATTCTTATCCGTTTTTTTGGAATTGAACGCCTTTATGCCGTAGCAGGTGGTTCTATGGGAGGCATGCAGGTTCTTTCATGGACCGTCCAGTATCCTGAAAATGTCAAAAAGGCGATAGTTATTGCAAGCACAGCTTACTCTACACCCCAGCAAATTGCGTTCAATGAAGTAGGTAGAAATGCAATATACCATGATCCATTATGGAAAAACGGAGATTATTATGGCAGCGAAGTCCCAGCAAACGGGCTTGGAATTGCCCGTATGATAGGACATATAACATATCTTTCAGATGAATCCATGCATTCAAAATTCGGAAGAAAATTACAGGGAAAAGAAGCTTTAGGTTATAATTTTGCTACAGAATTTCAGGTAGAAAGTTATCTCCAGTACCAGGGCAATTCATTCACAAAAAGGTTTGATGCAAATTCATACCTCTATATCTCAAAAGCTATTGATTACTTTGATCTTGCAAGGGAAGGGTCACTGTCAGATGTCTTTACAGGCGTTCAGTCAAGGTTTCTTGTTATATCAGTATCTTCAGACTGGCTCTATCCCCCGTACCAGTCAGAAGCCATAGTCTCAGCCCTTACAACAAATGAAAAAGAAGTAAATTATTGTGAGATTAAATCAAATTTTGGTCATGATGCATTTCTCATAGAAGGTGGACAACTCAATTATATTATTGGCCGGTTCTTGTCGCATACAATTGTTTCAGATGTGATGGCGACTGAGATTCCTGTTATATCTGAAAATTCCAGTATTAAAGATGCAGCAGGGATAATGATTACAAGAGGAGTTAATCACCTCCCGGTGCTCGATGAGAAAGGAATGCTTACTGGTATCGTTACATCATGGGATATCGCAAAGGCTGTTGCATTAGGCATTAAAAGCCTGGATGAGATAATGTCACGGACTGTCATTACTGCTACATCTGATGAGAGTATTGAGACTGCAACAAAAAAGATGGAAGAGTTTGTCATCTCTGCCCTGCCGGTTGTTGACAAAGAAAACCATGTCATCGGCCTCGTATCAAGTGAAGGGCTCAGCAGGCTTGTAGGACAATGCAGGTAAAAGAGTCTGTTATTTAAAAAGATGAGGGAAAATTTATTTTTCCATCTCTCTCATCCTGTTTATCTACGCATTCCGGACTCATAACTCATCGATTTAACGAACTGGGTTATTTCACCGGTTGCTGTTGTCTCGGTTGAGTACTGGATATCTTCAGATGGCTCGTTTGAAACCATAAAGATTCCCATACCACCAGCTGCAGGAATAGCTATAGGTCCGAAAACCCGTCCTTCCATAATATGGGCATTCATTCGTGCAGTAACAGTCCCTTTTGCTACCGAAGGTGTTCCCCCGGTTGCAGTACTCTGCGGACCTTTGACATTGATTGTATACCGGATTGACGCCGGAACATCTGCAGTTGCTGCAGCTGAACGTAAAAACAATTCTGTTGCGACTGAAACATCAGTCATGTCAAGAGAACTTCCCATAGTAACACGGTTACAGAAAGCCGGAATCATTGCATTCGCGCCTGCTCCAAATGGACAGAGCATCACATTTCCAGTAGCCTGCGACTGCCCCATGTTGTCAATCATTGCTTCCTCATCGTCAACAACACGACTTGCAGCGCCTGGAATTGATGTGAATTCCATAACCTTACTTACCTTTAAGTTATCTCCGATTGCTACCTGATTACTGGTATCAAACGTGAGTGTCTTCTGGAAAGCAATCTTTCCATCCATTGCATTGAGGTTTTCACGGTAAGCGCTCACACTTGCGGTTTCACCACTACCTGTAAGACCATATACGGAAAACGGGTTCCCGTTTATGTCGACGGTAAGAGGGTTTGCACCAAGTGGCGGACTGTTCAGTGCAGGACCTGTAGTCATCTGCCATACTAGGTCATCACTGTGGATAAGACTTCCACGCAATATGATGACTGACGTTGTCACTGATATACCCTGGGTCTCAGGGACCGCATCAGGTAATACATCAGCTGAAACAATACCCAAGAGTGCAAGGAGAATTCCCATTGCAAAAATGGAACTAACCGCAAATACCGGTATTTTCATTTTTTTTGTCCGAGAAAATTGCTATTGACAAAAAAAGTCAACCATGTTAATTTAGTGAGGCTATTTAATATGTTTCAGTAAAAAATCAAATAGATATTTATTGTGTTTTCTCTCGCAAGTATTCATCACTATTAATGCATCTTAACCTGTTTTTTTGGTATTGTTGATATTTTTTATCGTCAAGTATTTGTTTGGTTTCTTCTTTAATACCTTTAGTCAGATCCTCAATAATTGTTACAGAAAAGCCTCGTTCAAGCCATCCATCCATCGCAAAAAGGTTGCAATAGTCAGAAGCGACACCAAAAATAGTAATCTCTACATCTGCGGGTGTTCTGCCATAACTTATTGACTTTATGAATTCATCACGGGATATGATATTTACAGGTTCGTTAGTATTATTTACAAAACAAAATAGATTATCATATGCAGATCTTCTTTTAGGGTCATTAAATGCGATATGGGGAGTACTTTTTTCGCTCCACATGTTAAACTGATTTTTCATAAGATAATTTATATTTGGAAAACCAGGTAGATCAATAGCCAGTTCCCAGTCTTTTGTGCCATATTCACAATGGATTGGAAACATTTTACTTTCCTGTGAACTGAAATATTCTTCTGAAAAATGAGTGTCAAGTATTACCAAAATAAAGTCAAATACGTCACTTCTTACCTGTCGTAAAAATTTATTAGCAGGCCCGATTATATCCTCGGCACCCTCTATGTATAAATTACCATATTTCCGGATAAAGCCATTCTGCATATCACCTATATCCAGTATTTTTATCTTTTTCATCTTTTTAGTCCAATTTTTTTTCAGGTATAAACCCTGGACATTACCCCTGAAATTTCTGAGATATGCCTTTTTATTTTTATCATGTCAGGATCATCCAGATTGCGAGGATGAGGAGCTGGAACAGGAATTATCTCTTTTACCGATCCGGGACGGGATGTAAGGACTATAATTCGGTCAGAAAGAAGGATTGCCTCTTCAACACTATGGGTTACAAAAAGGACAATAATTTTTTTCATTTCGTGAATCCTGATTACCTCATCCTGCAACTGGCTCCGGGAAAGCGGGTCAAGGGCACTGAAAGGTTCATCCATAAGTAGGACTTCCGGTTCTACCGCAAGAGCCCGTGCTACAGCAGCCCTCTGCCGCATACCTCCAGATAACTGGTAAGGTTTGAAGTCCGCAGATTCAGAAATACGACACAATTCAAGATACTTCATTACTTTATCTTTGGTTTTATTCAAATTTTCCTTCTTTCTTACCTGAAGCTTAAGTCCATATCCAACGTTTTCTGAAACAGTCAGCCATGGAAAAAGGGCATGTTCCTGAAAGACCATGGAGGTATTCATTTTAATTGCATTTTTTCCACTATACTCAATATTTCCTGTGTATCCAGGTTGAAGACCTGCAATTATCCGGAGGAGAGTACTTTTCCCACACCCGGATGGACCTATAATACAGATGAAATCTCCATCATTGACCTGAAAACTGACATCGTTCAGAGCAACAATATTTTCATTGTTTAAGCCCTTGAATTCCATCCCGACTCTGCTTATATTTAACATTATTTCACCTATCTGTCGAGTGTTCTCCAGGCAAAATATTTTTCACCAGTTACCCTGAAAATTGTGTCTACACAGATCCCAATGATGCCGATTACAAAGATACCTGCGATTATAACCTGGATTTGGCCAAGATTGTAAGCATACATTATAAGGTATCCAAGACCAGATGATGTGCCTGGAAGCATCTCGGCTGCAACAACGCACATCCATGCAATTCCAAATGCAACCCGAAGGCCAGTCCATATCCCCGGCATCGAGGCTGGAAGAATGATTGATTTTACAATTTCATTCCTTGTCGCACCCAGGCTCTGTGCAACTTCAATCCACAGGATACGTACTGAACGAACACCATCGGCAACATTCATAAATAAAGGAAAAACGGCCCCCATAAATATAATAAAAATTGTTGAGGCAGTTCCAATCATCAGAAACCCGATTGCAAGCGGCATCCATGCAATTGGAGGAACAGGACGCAGAATCTGGACTAGCGGATTTACTATCTCATTTACAGATGCTGACCACCCTGCGAAAATCCCTACCGGAATCGCAACAGCTGCAGCGAGAATAAAACCCATGAACACCCTGAAGAGGCTGGATTCAGCATGGCTAATCATCGTGCCTGAACCTAAGAGATCCTGGAAGGGATGAAGCAGGACCATGAAAACCGAAACCGGCCCTGGAAGTACAAACGGATTATTAATAATAAATGAAAGAACTATCCAGATAAGAAGGAACCCGAGCGGAAGTAAAACCTGTTTTTTTCGAAACATATCTTCTCCTGTAATTAAACTAATTCAACACTAAAACCCTCAGTTTTAAGGCTTTCCCGTATCATATCTTCCTGGATAGAAGACTGGACGGTTGCTATCTTCAAAGGAACACCTGAGTCTGATCTGTTTTTTCCCCAGCTGACAAACGATGTCCAGTCAGTGCAGGGAGCACCAGGGTCCACAACCAGTGATGAACCTCCGGCCTGAACCGGCTGGATTATCTGTGAGGGATTACCAAGATTAATCTGTGTCATGGCCGGCACAGACCCTACAAAAGCAGCATCAATGGCACCCTGACCGACTGCAGTCATGAGCCCTCCCCCACTCTGCCCCGGTACCAGGTGAATCTTTGCAACAGAAATATCTTTTCCATCTTCCCTCACTAAGATAGTCCCATCTAACTGTTTTTTACCACTTGGTTCCTTATCAGGGGCTATTGCTATGCCATATCTGCTATATATCGAACTCCATTCCGGCATAAGCACAAACAGGGGGGCATGATGGTCTGTTGAAAGATAACCTATATTGATAGTCAGATCGGTTGAATTGTATAGTTTTGTCGTGTTATTGTATAAAAGGGAATAAGCATCCTCCATAATTCCTGTTTGTGATACATATCCTGTCCTGTTGTAAACCATATTTTTCATGTTCCCAATGTTTTGTGATCCTCCCGGGTCTCTGGGATAATTGAAATCAAGTTCTTTAAATGATTCTGTTTCAACGTCGTGGGGATTGAGGACAGATTGTCCGACAATTATGTTCTTACTGCCGTATAACCACCGGGTTGTATCGTTTATTGCATCACTGGTGTTTTCAAGGATAAACTCATTTCCCGCAATTGTAAGTGCCGAAAGAAGTGTAGCAATTTCCGGGTTCTTTTCAATAACTGAATTTCTTATCACAAGAACACAGCATGGAAGTTTTGCCCAGAAATGTTTAGGAGGGAGGTCGTCCACATTAGCAACTATCTTTCCCACGCCTGACAACCTTGCTTCCTCCGGGATAGGCTCCCAGACCAGAAAACCATCTATCTGTCCGGTGTCTAGCAACTGGAGTACACTTCCGGAAGACGCATAGATAAGATGCACAATTGGCTTGTTCTTATTTTCAGTATGAACCAAATTATAATGGGCAATTAACCCTGCAACAATAATAATAATACATAATAAAAGGATAATCGCCCTGCTTGCATATTGAGTCAAAATTAACCATCATATATTAGGAAAACAACTGATAAAAAGTTCTGTTAATTATATTTTTCAGATAACTTTTTTCCCGTAATGAAGTGTAAAAAAACCCAGATGGTCATCCGAATAACAGAATGTGTCACAACCCAGTGAGAATTCAGGACCAAGTGAAAATTTAAGCAACTCTATCCACCTGTTCTTTGGCATATGGTATTCTGTCCTGACTCCCCTTGGCTCGGTCAGAGTAGATAATATCTCGGTTAGAAGAAAACCATCAATTGCCTCATATGTTTCGGCCCCAACAAAAGGGGAAGAGATGGCATCTTCTATGAACCTCCCGTATGAAAGGTAAACTGAAAGTGCCAGTTCTGGTGAATTCATTTCAGGTTTATCATGTTCTGCATCCATTTCAAGGAACAAAATATTAGACATAAAGGGTGCAAGTTCCTGAAGGTGTATGCATTTTTCTTCGTAAGGCATATGATGATATGAAATGGCGCAGATCACAATATCATAATGGTCTTTTATATATGGAGCCATTTTCTGAATCCTTTCATTGCAGGGCTTGATTGAAATAAGCCCCGGGAGCCGTTTTAATCTCTCCTCTGCCCTCTCAAGCATTTTCTGTGAGGGTTCAATAAGAAGTAACTCTGATACTGTTGAGATTTTTTTATTAAATCTAAGGTTCTCAATAATTTGTCCAGTAAGGCTTCCGTCTCCGCAGCCTATATCCATAATCCTTACAGGTTTTTTAAAGACGGAAAGAGTGTCTGCTACATGTGAAACAAACCTACTCTTTGCAGTTCTTAAAATTCTGGCGTTTGAGACCTGAACAAAGGGGTCAGGTTCTTCAAAAGCTGTTGCAGGTTTACTTTGTTCTCTTCCCTTGTTATCCAGATAATCAAGAAGATAAGTGCAAAGAGAAGCCTGTGTTTCTAACTTTGCTCCATGTTTCAGCCATTCTTTTGCCGGTTCTTTTCTTTCCATTGAAAGGAAAAAAGTTCCTATGTAAAAATGGAAAGCAGCAATAAGGTTCCGTCGGATGTTTGAGTCATCAAATGGAGGGAGAACAGAATTTGAAACGAGAGACTGAGCGAGATTTTTCCAGTATCCTTTTTCAGATTCCAGAAGATAAAACATAGTATTTTCTTGTCTTTTGCCTAATTAGTATTTTTCCCGGAAGTATTTTGTCGAAATACTACACAGTAATATTGCACTGTTACAGGATTTGTAAAAGCAAATAACCATTTACAAATAAAACTGTTCTATAGGATAACAGACCTGCTTCAATACCTATAAAAACTTCTTCACCCATTATTCAATTATGAAGTTTTTTGTTATCGGATTTATGATAGTACTTTGTATTTTCCTCTCAGGTTGTGTCAGCGAACTGGGAGTCCCAAAAAATCTGTACGAACAGGGTCTTGTTCTTCAGGGCAAAGGCGATTACAATGGATCTATAATATCTTTTGACGATGCTATCAGATCTGACCCAACAAATGCATCATATTATTACGCAAAATCACAGAGTCTTCTTAAAATCGGAAAGAGAAACGATGCTATCGTCCTTCTGAACGAGACTATCTCCCGTAATCCTATGTATACTCCTGCATACCTCCTTCTTGCAAAGATTTACACAGAAAATGGAGAATATGACAAAGCAATATCACTCTATTCACAAGTTCTTGTAAATGAGCCTGGCAACAAAAACGTGACGGCACTTCGGTCAGGACTACAAAATGAGGTGGAGATGAAAAATAAGAATATGAAATACCTTGACTCACAGATATTATCTTCACCCAACTCTACATGGCCCTATTTTAATAAAGGAAGGCGATTGTACGATCTTAAACAATATAATGAAGCAGTGAACTATTTTACGCTTGCAATTCAGGCTGATCCTGCGAATTCGTGGGCTTATTATTACAGGGGTGAATCCTATGCAGCGCTTGGTAACGATAGTTCAGCTCTCAAGGACTTTGATCAGTGCATTGCATTAGACCCACAAAACGGAAGTGCATATTATGGAAAGGCAAAAGTCCTTATTAACAGGGGCGAAAAGAATGAATCTCTTACCCTCCTCTCAAAGGCCCAGAAATTAGACCCTGGAAATTATTACATTCAATATAACAAAGGAGCCCTGCTTTACGATATGAAGATGTATGAAGATTCGATTCCACCTCTGTCAGAGGCAATTCGTTTAGATGAATGTAACCCTGCGGCATATTATGAGAAAGCAAGGACCTACTACGCTCTTTCAGATTACAACACATCTCTCTCTTATTTGAATAAAGCACTTACAATTAATCCAGATAACGCAGATTACCTAACTCTTAAAGAGAATATAGAGAAAAGTCAGACAACCGGCCCATATGATCTCACTTCAATCGACCGTGCTTTGTCGGCTTCACCAAATGACCCGGAACTGAATTATATGAAAGGAAAGCGGCTATATGATTTGAAGAGATTTAGTGAAGCAATATCACCTCTGAACCTTTCGATACAATCTGACTCCAATAACCCGCTTTCATATTATTATCGCGGTGCTTCATGGAGCGAACTCAAACGCTGTGACCTGGCAATACCTGACTTTGAAATGGCAATCGAACTTGACCCCGGATATTCCTGGGCATATTTCCAGTACGGTTCATGTCTCTCTGAAACAAACAGGTGCGACGAAGCTCTGCCATATTATAATAAAGCAACAGAACTTGATCCAAATAACACCTGGGCTTACTTTAACAAGGGCAAATGTCTTGCTGCCGCAGGGAGGCACGAAGAAGCATTAATTGCATTCAACAGTTCAACTGACCTTTACAGTTGCAATCAATGGGCCTGGTATTATGGAGGTTTATCTGCAATTGCCCTCCGTTATTATGATGAGGCATTACGAAGGCTTGATACAGCGATAAAAATCGATCCATCAATACTGGAGTTTTATTCAGCAAGGGGGGCGGCACTTACCGGCCTTGGTAGAAATGATGAGGCAATCCTCGCTTACAACCTCTCCAGATCTATTAATTTATACATCCAACCTAAAGCATAAAGATTGGTGAAATTTGATGCTCTACAAAAAGATGAAAAAGAAAACACCTGAACTTTCTATCCTCGGATTTGGGTGCATGAGGCTCCCAGTTAAGGATAACGGCCAGATTGACGAAAACGTGGCAACTGATATGGTCAGGTATGCAATAGACAATGGCGTGAATTATATTGATACTGCGTATCCCTATCACAATGGTGAAAGCGAACCATTCGTTGGACGTGCACTTTCCAATGGGTACCGTGAAAAGGTAAACCTCGCAACCAAACTTCCCAGTTGGTTGATAAATTCCCGTGAAGACATGGACCGGTATCTTGATGAACAACTCGCCCGTCTGAGAACAGACTGCATTGATTTTTACCTTGTTCACGGGCTCATCCAGCCTTTCTGGGAAAATCTATCGGCGCTTGGGATTACAGAATTTCTCGATGATGCAATTGCCGATGGGCGAATACGATTTGCAGGTTTTTCCTTCCATGATAATACAAAACTCTTCAAAAAGATAGTTAAGGCCTATGACTGGACTTTTGCACAGATTCAATACAATTTTATGGATGAAAACTACCAGGCAGGAACAGCCGGGCTAAAATATGCGAACAAAAAAGGACTTGGTATTGTTGTCATGGAACCAATACGAGGCGGCCTTCTCGCTAAGGACCTGACAGGTGTCAGGGAGATCTGGCAAAAGGCAAAGGTTCAACACGAACCCGCTGAATGGGCCCTCCGGTGGGTCTGGAATCACCCCGAAGTTACTGTTGTCCTTTCAGGTATGTCGACCCCCGGGCAGGTCAGGCAGAACATTGCCCTCGCTGAAAACGGAACTTCTGATTCTCTTACGAAAAAAGAACTTGCCCTATTTGAAAAAGTCAGGAAAGAGATAGAAAGGCGGGTCATAATTCCCTGTACAGGGTGTGAATACTGTATCCCATGCCCACATAACGTGAATATTCCCGATTGTTTTGAGTACTACAACCGTGGTCACATGTACGAGGACAGTGAAGATGCCAAACAGATCTACACAATGTTCCTGGGTGGTTTTTTCAATGGCATCCCGAATTATGCATCGCTCTGCCAGGACTGCGGTAAATGCGAAGAAAAATGTCCACAAGGTATTCCAATTCGTGAGAACCTGAAGAAAGTTGCGGAGTATTTTGGGAAATAATGCTGAAATTAAAAATTAAAGAAACCTGATAACCCTTTTGAGGAGAAAGTTTTGAGATTTTTACCAAAGGAAACTACCGGACAGAGATACAATCATATACCGACATTCATAAATCTTCAAAACTTGTAATGATTACCTTGAAAGGTGCAAAAAATGACAAAAACAAACATCCCTGAGAAAGGGGCAATTATCCAGAGAGATATGGAAACATTTTCTATCCTCCCCCATATTCCTGGTGGATTTGCAGAGCCTGCACTCTTACGGAAGATAGCGGATGTAGCCGAAAAATACGGTGCAAAATACGTAAAGCTTACAGGTGCACAGAGAATTGCAATTATGGGCGTACGTGAAGAGGACCTTGATAATATCTGGGCCGAATTCACCGACCGTTCCAAAGCTATAGGCCTTACTATACGGAGTATACAGATGTGCCCAGGAACCCGTTCGTGTAAAAGAGGGAAACAAGACAGCCCTGGACTTGGATTTGCCCTTGACTCGGAATTCTATGGTAAACCAGCCCCTTCAAAGTTCAAGATGGGAATTTCAGGATGTCCTAATTGCTGCAGCGATTCCTGGTTAAAAGACCTGGGATTCATCGGTACTGATAGCGGGTTTAGAGCAGTCGTCGGAGGAAAGGGCGGCAGTACACCAAAAACAGCTCGTGAACTTGTAGACGGACTTTCAGAGGACCAGGCAATAGCGCTTGCAAGGAAAGTTATCGGATTTTACCGCGAAAACGCACAGGGTGCAGAACGTCTTGGATCTACCATAGAACGGGTTGGTTTTGAGACGTTTACGAAAGCAATTCTATAAGGTGTTTGATTATCGAAAGTTTATGAGTGTTAATCAATAACAGATAATAACTTGAGTGACATTTATGAACTAGATCATACAAAGCTTTTTTTCCCAAGTAAGAGCAAAAGGAAAGTATGTTTGAACGTATTTCGCGTAGTATCGAACTCGTTAAAACAAGCTGGCATGTTCTTATGGAAGATAAAAAGCTTCTTATCTTTCCATTAATTTCAGCAATTGTCATGCTGCTTGTAATTGGAACATTTATCCTTCCGATTATCTTTTCAAAAGGTGCAATTTCCCTTGATACACATTCAGTTTTAGGGGTTATTCTCCTTTTTCTGTTTTACCTCGTTAGTTATTTTGTTGTTATCTTCTTTAATGTCGGTCTTATCAGTTGTGTAAATGCAAAACTGCAAGGCAACAATATGACGGTCGGAGAGGGGTTCTCTGAAGCCGGAAGGCACATCGGCTCTATCCTTGCATGGGCAGTCATCGCAGCAACTGTGGGTCTTGTCCTCAGGATGATAGAAGACCGTGCCGGGGTTGCAGGACAGGTGGCAGCGGGAATTGCTGGCGGTGTCTGGAGCCTTGTCACAATGTTTGTCGTTCCTGTGCTTATTTTTTTAAAGAGAAAGGAGTATATGATTCTATCAAGGGATCGGTTTCGCTATTTAAAAAGACATGGGGTGAAAGTATTGTCGGCAGTCTCTCCATAGGGTTGATCTTTTTTGTCATTGGTATTGTCGTATTTTTGCTGGTGCTAGCAACTTACTTCCTTGGAAATATCATTATTTTCTTTGCAGCTTGTGCTCTCTTTATCGTTATTGTAGCAATTCTAGGAATCCTTGCGTCAGCAATGCATGGAATTTTTGTGGTCGTTTTATACAGATATGCAAAAACAGGCCAGGTCCCGGCTACTTTCAACCGTGAACTGATAGAAAAGGCGTTTACTCCAAAGTCACAGAAACTTCGTGGCGGAAATATCTAGAATATTTTTTTTCGCATTCCTAGTTGAGTCTCTGCTTGAGTAATCAATAGGGGTCTCAGCAATTGCGTAAAGAAAAGCAGGGATAAGATGTTACCCGAAAATTTAATACCGAAAGATATGTGCTATTAGAAAGATAAGGGAGTATAATGACAGGTGCTATCCGGGTCCTTTATGTTGATGATGAATCCGGTCTTCTTGAGATTGGAAAATTGTTCCTTGAGGAGTCAGGTGAATTTTCCGTTACGACCATTGAATCAACACCTGCTGCTTTAGAACTCCTTAAAACAGAAAAATTTGATGCCATCATTTCAGATTACCAGATGCCTGAGATGAACGGAATCCAGTTCCTTGTTGAAGTAAGGGCACAATTTGGAAAGATTCCATTTATTCTGTTCACCGGCAAAGGCCGGGAAGAAGTGGTCATTCAGGCAATCAATAATGGTGCTGATTTCTACCTCCAGAAAGGTGGGGACTTTGGCGCACAGTATGCTGAACTCTCGCACAAGATTAAGTCAGCAGCATTGCGAAAAAAGGCGGAAGATGCACTACGTGAGAGTGAGAGAACTTTCAGGGTCCATATCGAAAATTCGTTTGATATCATTTTCACTCTTGATAGTGAGGGTAGATTTATTTTTATATCCCCAGCTTGGGAACGGCATTTTAGCATTCCTGTTAGTGATGCACTAGGTAAATCCTTCGGGCCATTTGTACACGAGGATGATATCGCACCTCTGTTCGAATATTTAAAGAGGGTCCTCATTACAGGGCATAGCGAGGCGAGCCCAGCCTATCGCGTCAGACATGCCGATGGCAGATGGCTCTGGTTTGTTGCCAATGGCACTCCGTATGTCAACACCAAAGGTGAGCTGCAGTTTATTGGCGTTGGACGGGATATCACAGAGCGCAAATATGCGGAAGAGGCTCTGCGGTTAAGCGAGGAGAAATACCATGGCATCTTTGACGAATCGATAGCGGCAGTTTATGTATTTGACAACAAGAAAAACTTCATCGATTCCAATCAGGCCGGGTTAGACCTCCTGGGCTATTCCCGGGAGGAACTTCTGCATATGAGCATCCCGGACGTGGATGTAGATCCAATCATTGTCCTGCCAGCCCACGAGGAACTTCTTTCTGGTGGGCGGCTGATAAATTACGAACACAGGCTTCGACGGAAAGACGGTAATATTATCACGGTGTTAAACAACTCAAGGCCACTCACTGACTCCCACGGGAACATTGCTGGAATGCTCAGTACATTAATCGACATAACCGAGCGCAAAGAAGCAGAAGAAGCATTAAAAGAGAGCGATTCTTTTAACCGGGGTCTTGTGGAAAGCCTTCCCGATTATATCGCGATATATGGACCGGACGGAAATATTCTTCACGTGAACTCTGCCTCTGCGAGGGTACTGGGATATAGTGAAGAGAAGATTGTTGGCACTTCAGTGCTATCCTATGTTGCAGAAGAATCCCGCGGTGAAGTGACTTCCAGAATAACCGATCGTCTGGAAGGAGGAGAAATTCCGACCTATGAGATCGATATCCTTACACATGACGGACTTCGGAGGTCGGTTATCCTGAAAGGCACCCAGATCCATTATGGCGAAACTCCTGCCACGCTTCTCGTTCTTACTGATATCACAGACCGCAAGCGGACGGAAGAGTCATTGCGGGAGAATGAAGAGCGGTATAAATACATCTCTGAAATGACAACGGATTTTGTATTCTCCTGTATCAAATCTGAGGGAGGCCTCTATTCAATCGACTGGTTAGCTGGTGCCGTTGAACGAATTACGGAATACACAATTGACGAACTGCTTGCCATGGGGTGCTGGAGGAGCCTCGTCCATCCGGATGACTCTTCTGTTTTCGATGAGAATATTACCAATCTTCCCGAGGGAACATCCAGAACCTGCACACTTCGCATCCGGACAAAAAGCGGGATGCAACGATGGCTTGCGGTCAATACAATACAAGTGTCCACTAAAGATTCCTCATTATCAAACCGTATTTTCGGAGGTTGTAGAGATATAACCGACCGCAAACTGAAAGAGGAGGCGCTGCAGGAGAGCGAGGAAAGATTCAGATTGATTACGGATACAATCGATGAAGCCTTTTGGATGGCTGATGTTGAAATAGGGAAGATTTTTTACGTGAGCCCGAGTTTCGAGCGCATTTGGGGATGTTCACGGGAAAGCCTTTATGAAAACCCACGGTCTTTTTTGGATGCCATTCATTTGGAGGATCGAGAGCGTGTGCTTGCTGATCTAGAAATCGAAAAAACCGGACAACCTTTTGACCACGAATACCGCATTATCAGACCTGATGGGAATATCAAATATATTTGGGACCGTGGATTTCCCATAAGGCACAAAAATGGGCAGGTCTCTACATATGCCGGGGTCGCGATGGATATCACCAAACGCAAAATGGCAGAAGAAGTACTTCGTGAAAGCGAGCAGAAGTACTGGTCCATCCTCAAAGCCTCCCCAGACGACATCTGTATCACAGATTTGGAGGGAGTTATCAACATGGTCTCTCCGGCAGCATTGACGATGTTTGGTTTCGAACGGGAGGAAGAGATACTGGGTCAGAATATCGTAAGTTTCATTGTACCAGAAGACAGGGATCGTGCAGCTAAAAATCTTGGAATGATGCTAAAGGGGATTTTCCCAGGACCTGGAGAATACCGTGCGATTCACTCAGAGGGTAGTACCTTTGATATTGAGGTGAATGGCGAATTTATCCGGAATCAAAGCGGCCAGCCTTCCAGTATTGTTTTTATTGCCCGTGATATAACCAAACGAAGAAAAACCGAGGAAGCAATCAAGATTGCAAATAAGAAACTCAATCTGCTTTCCGGCATTACCAGGCATGATATCAAAAACAAAGTAATTACTATTCAAGGATTTTTACGATTCGTTCGTAATTCAAAAGATATTGACGCAATTCAACCATTTCTTGACAAGATACATGAATCAACAAAGGCGATAGAACATCAGATAGATTTTATGAAGGATTATCAGGACCTGGGAGTTCACTCACCTAAATGGCTGAATTTATCGAATATGATTATATCAGGAAGTAAACCCGCGATTAGCGTTACTGATGAAACCGGAACTCTCCAGATATTTGCCGACCCTTTATTTGAAAAGGTGTTACATAACCTTACAGATAATACAATACGCCATGGAGAAACTGCAACGAAGGTCAATGTATCAGTCGTCATTGATAAGGAAAACATCCGGATTATCTGGACTGATAATGGTGTAGGTGTGCCGGTAGATAAGAAAGAAATGATTTTTCAGAAGGGTTACGGGAAAAACACTGGTTTTGGCCTATTTCTCATTAGGGAAATTCTTGCGATTACGGGATTGACAATACAGGAGACCGGCGAACCAGGGAAAGGAGCACGATTCGAGATCACGGTTCCGAATGGGAAATGGCGTTACGAGAATGAATCAAGTTAATTTGCTGTAGAACACTCAGGTCGAACTCCAATTCACTACGGGTATGCATCCAACACCCCCAAGGTATCTCCTGGGTGATATAAATAGACTAATAAAAGGAGTAGGCAGTCAACCTGGGAATCAGAAGAAGCGTTGCGGCAGATCTAAAACCGTTACCGTCCAATTTATAATCAGTCATATTTTGACATTGAACTCGATGATGGTGACGGAATACATGGGCATGCAAACAATGAATGTCTGAAAATCTTTGGCATAGAGAATATATGAATTCGATCACGGGTTTCCCTATGCAATATTCTTTGTCGCATTGTTAATTCGGCTGATAGATTTGGAATATTTGGGAAACATGTAATAGTAATTTGGTTGCAATATTACAGTGATACGTTAAGTTAGGAGTTAATTAATCACAAAAGTCGAGGTCTACAATGAATGGGATCCTCTTATAGAAGTTATTGTCGGAGATATCTCATATGCCAGGTTTCCAGAGGAGGATAAAGGATTTTATCTGCTCCAGGGACTTAAGCCTGGTGATATTCCTCCTATCATACCAGAGTATGTTATCAGGGAAACAAAAGAAGATCTCGACACTTTTGCAGATCAACTCAGGAGTCTTGGAATAAGAGTAAGAAGACCGCAACCCATTAATTTCCCTGGGAAATTCAGGACACTTCACTGGGAAGCCGATAACTATTTCTGTTACTGCCCCAGAGACCTCCTTTTTTGCACAGGTGATATGATTATTGAGACCCCCTCGGTCTTCAGGTCACGGTACTTCGAAACATCCGCATATAGAACATTACTCCATGAGTATTTTCTCAATGGCAGCAGATGGATTGCTGCTCCCAAACCTGAACTGAAGGATGAGATTTATGATGATTCCCCTGAAGCAGAATGCAAATTGAGAAATATTGAGATAGCGTTTGATGCAGCTACATGCCTCAGGGCAGGAAGAGATATATTTTTTTCTATCTCTGAAACCGGGAATGAACTTGGATGTCGCTGGCTCCAGTCAATAATCGGGAGTGAATACAGGGTCCATGCCTGTTATAACTTAAACTCACGTATTCACGTGGATGCAACAATTAGTCTATTAAGACCGGGTCTCGTCCTACTAAACCCTGACAGGATAAATGAACACAATATACCTGAACCACTGAAACAATGGGAAGTTCTGTGGACTCCTCATATGGCTGAGCCAAAATATTCTGAAATGCGACAATTAAGTTCCAGGTGGCTTGGAATGAATCTCCTTATGCTATCCCCTGACCTGGCTGCAATAGACTGTGACCAGACAGAATTGATAAAACTACTCGAAAAACGCCAGATAAATGTCATGCCGGTCAGGTTAAGACATTCACGTTCATTACTTGGAGGAGTACACTGTGTTACCCTGGATGTCTGCAGAAAAGGAAAGCTGGAATCATATTTCAACATATAAGGAGTGTGGAAAGCATGACATATGATGATAAAAAGCAGATCTATGTTATTGGAATTAATCTTTATACTGGTAAAAAGTGACATTATGCCCTGGGAACAGGTAATTGTCACAAAAATTGATGGCGACAACTGGCTAAACAGGATAAAGACATTTGTCATTCCAGGAAAAGAGAAAGGCGTAGTTGAGGCACGTGGGAGTATTGCACAATTTCTACAGGAAGGAACAGTTACTTGTGTCATAACACTCACACAACTTAGTAATAAAGACCTTACTGCATTTCAGGAAGGAACTTTTCCTATCTTTGACCTTGGATTTCATCCTGAAACAAACCTGGACAATAAAGGACAATCGACCCTTGACCTGCAGTATTCATTAAAGACTGATAAAAACATTGACAATCATCTGGCATTTCTTAAAGAAAAGAGGAAGTTACCAAGATTTTTTCTGTCATCCTTAATACTCAGGCTTATCGTAAACAGAACTCACCCGGATTGTCTGCAGGGAAGTGCCGAGCTACCAGAGGAAGTGATGAAAATGTCAGGTATAAACCAGTATCAGTCAGTCTCTGTATACAATGCCTCACGGGGAGGAATTGCTGACACATACGCGGTACCAATGCCTCCAGGAATTGTAATGACAACTGGTGCTATGTCGGTTTTTGCAAAACAGGGTGATTTAGTCAATATTTGCGCATATTGCAGAGCAGAGGGTAGTTACCTCCCGAGGATTGTTGATACTGATGGTTCAGGGATTCGTGAAATAATTACTATCGAATAATGAATTAAAAAAACTTTTTCCCATTATGCCAGAAATAACCAAAAGAACTTATTCAGAGGTTAATTCAGATAGTGCTCGTATTGAATGGGCAAGAGTCATAAAAGATTATACACAAAATCGGGAAAACATTGAATTTTCTGATACTTGGTCAACCGTAGAAAGAGCCAGAGAATACTGGAGCACTGCAAAAACGCTTACAGATTTTTATTGTAATATCCTTGCTGATATCCCGGTCTTTCCAGGTTCCAGGGTACTTGATATAGGTGGTGGGCCCGGGAACCTTGCAATTCCCATCGCTTGTCTTGGAGGAGAGGTGGTTGTTGTCGAACCTTCAAAAGGGATGGTGAATGTTCTCTGCGAAAACCTCAAAGAACATATTGATACCCGTATCACAGTCATTCCGAAACGATGGGAAGATGTATCTGATGAAGAGATATCTCCTCCTTTTGACATAGTTTTAGCCAGTTATTCACTTGGTATGCTTGACATTAAGGAAGCAGTATTAAAAATGTGCAGGGCATCGAGGTCACGGGTATATCTGGTCTGGAGTTCTGGAATAACGGCATGGGAATCGATTGCATATTACCTCTGGCCACGTATCCACAATACTCAGTATCTTTCCCTCCCAAAGTCAAACCTCCTTTATGATGTTCTCTATGAGATGAATATTTATCCAAATGTAATATCACGAAAGGTTTTGTTTGAAGAATGGTTTGCCACAATCGGGCAGGCAGAAGATTCAATCTGTAAACGTTCAATGGCTACTGCTTCTGAACAAAAAAGTATTGTCAGGGACTATGTAAACCATGAAATCCGACCGAAATGTGATGGGTGGGTTCTCGGCAGATACGTGACCAGAACAATATTCTGGTGGGATATTACAAAACAGGGTAAGAATGAAATATTACAGGGAAATAAAGGGGAACAATAAGTGGTTGCTTTCCCAATAGAGGAACTTCAGTCACGCAAATCTATAATTCTTTTAGCCCTCATTCTTGGTGCGTTTCTTAATACTTTCGATTCTGGCATTCTTGCAGTATGTATCCCAGTAATATCACAAACTTTCAATACAACTGTTTCACTCGCTGCATGGACTATCCTGGCTTACGGCCTTGGGCTTATAATGCTAGCCCTTTTATCAGGAAAAATCTACTCAAAGGTCGGATTTTTCAAGGGGTACACGGTATCAGTTGCAGTTTTTATAATTGCCTGCATTTTTTGTGGCTTTTCAAAGGACATCTTCACTCTTTCGATACTCAGGTTTATTCAGGGTTGTGGAGCAGGCATGCTTTATTCCATAGGCCCTATGGCTATCCGGACTTTTATTCCTGAAGAGAAACAGCGTTTTTCCTATAACCTGGTCTCAGCAGTTCCTTATGCAGGTATCTTAATCGGGACACCATTGGGAGGTCTCATCCTTGAATTCTTTTCCTGGCAATACACTTTCTTTTTCCAGATACCAGTGTGTATTCTTGCCCTTCTCGCAGGTTTTTCCTTTCCAAAGTTAAAAAGGCATTCATTCTCAAAAGGTCCTGATGGACTTTCATTATGTTTCCTTTTTCTATCATTATTCCTATTGACTTTCTTACTAAACCAGGGAGATGAGATGGGCTGGTTATCAGTTCCTACTGTTTTACTACTCGGGGCGACAATCTTTGCTTTAATCATTTTCACCCGAAGGGAAAGGCTTACAAAATCTCCATTGTTTGAAAGATACCTCTTTTCCTGCAAAACGTTTATCCGACGTGTAAGAGAGGTTTCTGTTTTTATGGGCATTTGCTATGGCGTTAGTTTTTTTGTCCCATTTCTCCTTTTGTGGACCTTTTCACTGTCACCTGTGATAAGTGGTTTTCTCTTTTTAATTGATCCACTGGTAATGGTCTGTGTTGCTATCCCAGGCGGATGGATTTTACGTCGCCTATCTAGCAAGTATATAATGAAATGGGGGTATATATTTCTCATTGCCACCCTTTCAGTTTATGCAGGAGGGGCAGCTTTTCGGTCACTTGAACTTATCTGTATTGGTCTTATCCTTTCAGGTATCTCAAAAGGTCTATATTACCCATCTTCAATGAATAACGTTATGGATAACCTTCCAGGCCCTTACCTGGAGGAAGGTAATTCACTCTACTCATTTGCAAGGGCAGTTACTCAAATAATGGGTATTGCAGTATTTGAGACAATTTGGTCTCAAATATTCACACATAAAGGAGATATAAAATTTATGGCAGGGATGGATATAGGTAGTGCAGCTGCATTATCATTTCAGACAATTCTTTTATTTTCAATATTAATTGTTATAATTTCCTTTTTATTCTTTACACGCTCGAAAACAATGAATAATTTCAATGCGGGAAGCCCCGGAAAAAAATGGTGATGTTTAAATAAAGGATATTTTATCATTTACTCAATCTGCATTGAATAAAGAATAGACTGGAATATATGTCCAGTTATAATATCCAGGGACTTTGACCCAGATCTCTTCAGTCGCAGGCTTTGCAATTATCTGCTGCTTTGTGAAATTTCCAGTAACTCCCCCTTTTTCAAGCGGCGTATCAAGGATTTTTTCCATTATTTCAGGTTTAATCCTGCCTTTATAAATTTCACCAAGTTGGAGAAGGTTATTTCTCCGGGTGACTGTGTAATAAGGGTCCCCATACGGACCTGAAATTCCCCAGTCAGAAAGAACAAAATGATTGGTAGCAGCAAGAAGGCCTTCCTTGTCTGGGTTTCGTCTTTTTTCGTCAAATGTAGCCCACTCATATGAATATGCCTCAGTTTCGTTAGCAACATTCACTATTGCCGGCCAGTTTGTGAGCGTTGAAGCAATGGCGGTGTCTAAACTTTCAAGGCTTGAGTAATCAAAGACCCATCCAGTGATAAAAGGTCTTCTTCCAGGGTAAAAGAGAGTCCCCCCTGATGACGAGCCATCATTCCATTCAAAGAAGAGACCTTCACTGTTCAATCCTGTAGCAATTTCAATCTGGGCAGGACGTGTCACAGCGACAACAGAATTACTTCCATCAGTTGGATTATAGATAATTACAACAGTCTCACCCGAATAATCCGGTTCATTCGAGAAAAAATCAGCATTACGCCCGAATATCATCGACTTATCAATAGTATATGGCCCAAACGCAGCTATCCCTGAACACTGGGATGGAATTATAGGGACCTGGCTAAGTACAATCAGCTGTTCTACAGAAAGACCGGAAGTCTCTGCCATACCTTTAATTATCTCCTGGTACCGCCTGGGATATTTCTGGAAATAGGGATTCATCTTTAAAAATAGAGCATGGAGATTTCCTGTCCCGTTTTTCAGCCTGTGTTCTGTAACGCTTGAATTGTAATACCGCCATATCTGGTCCCTGATAAGATAACCCTCCTCTCGTCCCATTTCATGGAATGTTCCTTGCAATTGTAATACCGGCAATTCATTTATCATGTGTAATTTTCCCCTCTCAAAAGTATCCACTGGTTGAAGAGGTGAAACGGTTGAGGAAGATAAAACAGGAGTTATGAGAATTATAAAAAGTATACTGGATATAAAAAGCAGCCAAATTGCCCGGAGATTTTTTTTTTGTTGATGTCATTTTAGTGAAAAATATATGCGGTTAATAACCGCTTTTCACAATTGAGATATTCCCTATATCGAGATACTGTTGACCTTTACGTGTGTATTGTTGCCAGGTAACATTCGATCCGCCGTTTGGATTCCCTGTTTTTGCGAATCTAGTCCATAAGTCCACGAGATTAATTCCGACGCTAGGGTCAGATTTAACACCAGGCACCTTAAATAATAAAAGGGTCTCGCTGCCATGGAATGCTCCATTGGGCTGCCCTGGCAGAATATAAGTATACCTGTAAAGGTAAATATTCCGGCTCATGTCTGATAAAGATCCAGCTGCAAACTTTGCTGCATCAGCAAAGTCATAATGGGTCATAATATTCGCAAGGTCAGTCTGGACTTCTTGCGTAGAATTTGCAGGATATTGTGCAAGAACCTTATCTGCATCCTTCCCAAACTGCTTATGGATGAATAATACGTACTCAGGAACAGTCATGTTGGCATCAGCGGAAAGAGTGGTCCCATCATTAGCGTTTGTCCCTATAATAACTGGGACCGGGTTTTCGCGGTGTTTGAGGAAGAGATTGTCAACAGAATCAGGAAGTATCCATCCATCAATTGTTGGCTCAAACTTAAGAGTATGAGTCCGCCAGAACGATGAAGCTGGCCATGGAGTTGCATTGATAAGGACATCCGGACTTAGATTTCGCATTTGGTTAATTGCATCCTTGCCTGAATATCCAAGGCTTTTAGCATATTCTACTCCAAACTGTTCAGCGTCTGCTTTTGAATGAACATTGTCAATAGTAGGCCCGTTTGCCCAAAATGGACCGCTTTCAATTATTGCCTGCTGGTAAAGGCCCCGGCTCTGCGGACTTACCAGGTGTATAAGGACACTTTCTGCCCCTGCTGATTGCCCAAAAATGGTTACACGGGATGGGTCACCACCAAACGCCCCGATGTTACTCTGGACCCACTTTAAAGCTGTAACCTGGTCGAGAATCCCATAGTTTCCCGAACTATTATTAGGCGACTCATTATCAAGCTGGGGATGGGCAAGGAATCCAAGAGCGCCAAGCCTGTAATTTACCGTGACAACAATAACCCCTTTTTGGGCAAGAATTGTTCCATTATATACTGCCATGTAACCTGCGGGAGCTATCTCTGCAAATGCTCCGCCATAGAAAAAGACCATGACCGGTAATTTTTCATGAGCGCTTGATGCAGGTGTCCAGACATTAAGATATAGACAGTCTTCACTCATAAGAGGGAGAGCACCTGTAACAGGGTCCGGAGTGATAGGTTGAGGCGGGGATGCTGCATACACCTTTGTTTCCTTTACACCATCCCAGGGTTTTACAGGTGCAGGTGGCTTCCAACGCAGGTTTCCGGTTGGCGGAGCCGCAAATGGAATACCATAATAGATATACAGTCCATTTGATTGTACACCTGAAATATACCCGGTACTAGTATTAACTAAACCAGGGCCGATTGATACATTTCCATTGTTATTCCATTCCTGAACCGGCTGCGCACTAACAAAAGATCCAGCTATCAATATCACTGTTAAAATAGATATTAAGCAGGGAAAAAAATAATATTTCATAATGTTTAATTAACTCCTTTCGCGATAAGGCTAGCTCTCTCGCACGATTATTAATATGAATTAATTTAACATGCAATTTCTTTACACGAATTTTTAATATTGAATAATCATTACGTAAATTCCCTTAAAATCTTAATGCAAAAAAGTATGTGCAATCAAATATACAATAGAATAATACAATGGCTGGTGCTGTCAAGGTTCTTTATGTTGATGATGAAAAAGACCTCCTTGATATCGGCAAATTGTTCCTGGAGGAGTCGGGAGATTTTTTAGTTAGCATTATTAATTCAGCACCTGCTGCATTGGATCTCCTGAATACAGAAATTTTTGATGCTATAATATCTGATTACCAGATGCCGCATATGGACGGCATTCAGTTTCTTATTGAAGTAAGAAAAAATTTTGGAAAAGTTCCTTTCATCCTTTTTACAGGCCGGGGCCGGGAAGAGATTGTAATAAAAGCTTTAAATGAAGGTGCTGACTTTTATCTCCAGAAAGGTGGGGAACCCATATCACAGTTCGCTGAACTTGCACATAAAATAAAACAATCAGTCCAACGGGGCCGTGCAATTTTACTCATAGAGGACCAGAAGCGCCGGGAAGCCGATATTATTAATTTCCTGCCTGATCCTACTTTTGCCATTGATAATAATGGCATTGTAATCGCCTGGAATCGTGCAATAGAGAAGATGACCGGTGTTAATGCAGGAGAGATTCTGGGAAAAGGAAATTATGAGTACTCAATTCCATTCTACAACGAACGCCGTCCCATCCTTATTGACCTGGTCTTAAATGATAATCCAGACATGGCTGCATATTATCCCTTGTTGAAAAGAGAAGGTCAGACTCTTATTTCAGAAAAAACAACAGATCACCTTTACAATGGCAGGGGAGCAACGATATGGTTCACCGCAGCTCCACTCTACAATAGAGAGGGCAATACCATTGGGGCTATTGAGTCTATCCGTGATATTACCGATCGTAAATTAAATGAGGAACGATTAAGGGAGAGCAATGAACGCCTGCGAATGGCGCAGCAGATTGGACAGACAGGAAGCTGGGAGCTTGACCTTGCAACAGGTAATATATGGGCATCAGAAGAGGCATTCAGAATATTTGGAATTTCAAGATCTCCCGAAGGAATTATAACAATTGAGGACGTTGAAGCAAGGATTCCCGAACGAGAAAGGGTACATAATGCATTAATTAACCTCTTAGAGAAAGGAACAGAATACAACCTTGAATATAAAATTGAACCCGCTGATAATTCCAGCCTGAAGAATGTTCATTCAGTGGCAAGATTACTTTGCAACGCAGAAAAAAAACCAGTCTTTATAGCCGGAGTAATCCATGATATTACATCCTGGAAGAAAGCAGAAGAGGCCCTCGCGGATAGTGAAAATTTGTTCCGTTCACTTGTTGAAAACATTCGGGACCCAATATTAATTCTCTCTTTTGACGGAAAAATCCTGTTTGCCAATCCCGCCACATTTAATTTAATTGGACTTAAGAAACCTGAAATATCAGAAAATTTGTCTATTATCTCTTTTCTTGATGAAGATTCTTATAGGCAGGCAGTTTCAGATTTGGAGAAGATTAAAAGAACTGGCCGACCATTACTGGCCGAATATAATATTAATCCCGTCAATGGAGAGAGACGTTGTGTTGAAGCATGCTGCGTCAGGACTATCTACAAAGGAATCGAAGCCGACCTTGTGACTCTGAGGGATATTACAGACCGTAAAAAGGCAGAAGATTTGGTCCTGCAGAGCGAGGAGCGTTACCGCCAGGTTATCGAGAATGCAAATGAAGCAATTGTCATTGCCCAGGGTGACCGGCTGGTTTATGCAAATCCAAAAACCCTGGAAATGATTGGAGTTACGACAGAAAAATTAGAGCGCAATCCATTCACTGATTTCATACATCCGGATGATCGATCTTTGGTTTCTGACCGGTACAAACTGCGTATTTCAGGAGAGGACATTCCGGACAATTATGATTTCAGGCTGAAGAGTGAAACGGGAGACCTCATCTGGGTCAATATCTCTTCAGTAAGAATCGAATGGAATAGAAGACCTGCCACGCTCAATTTCCTCACAAACATCACAGAACGCAAGCGGGCAGAGGAACAGGCACTTCTTGCAAAAGAAGAATGGGAGCGTACGTTTAACGCACTGCCGGACCTGATATCTATCATAGACACCCAATATAAAATTCACAGGGTAAATCAGGCTATGGCTGACAAACTGGGCCTGACACAGGAACAGTCAAAAGGACTGACCTGCTATCAAAGTGTTCATAATACAACGAGTCCTCCAGATTACTGCCCGCACACACTGTTACTCGAAGACCATGAGGAACATACAGCAGAAGTGTATGAAGAAAAGATTGGAGGCCATTTCATTGTCACCTGCACTCCTTTGTGGGACAAGGACGGACAATTATCAGGCTGCGTCCATGTGGCCCGTGATCTGAAGAATCTAAAACTCACAGAGGAGGCATTAAGAGAAAGCGAGGAAAAATACCGCAATTTGATTGAGAACAGCCATGATATTATCTATACAATAACGAGCGAAGGGGTATTGAATTTCGTCTCCAATAGTTGGACCGAATTATTAGGGCATCATACAGAGGAAGTAATCGGGAAATCATTTCAAAATTTTGTCCATCCGGATGATACCGTGAAATGCTGGGAGTTCATGAAAAGAACGTTAGAAACGGGACAGAGACAAACCGGTATCGAATACCGTGTTCAACACGCCAATGGAACATGGCGCTGGCATACATCTAATTCTGTTCCAATCAAGGATAAATCCGGCAAAATAATTCTATTTGAAGGAAGTGCCATTGATATAACAGAACGTAAGCTCGCGGAAGAATCCCTGTTTCAGGCAAATAAAAAGCTGAAACTCCTCTCTGACATCACAAGGCACGATATAAAAAACAAAGTAATGTTAATACAGGGTTTCCTAAGATTCGCACGACAAAATGAAATTATTGAAGAGATTAGACCTTACCTGGATAAGATATATGATTCTGCAATGGCTATTGAACACCAGATAGACTTTTCGAAGGATTATCAGAACCTGGGGGTAAAATCACCAAGATGGCTAAATTTATCAGATATGGTCTTATTAACCGGGAACTCTGCCATTAACATTATTAATGACACTGGAAATGTAGAGATATTTGCAGACCCTCTTCTTGAGAAGGTGCTTTATAATCTTGCCGATAACACAGTCCTTCATGGAGAAACAGCAACCCGGGCCCATATATCTGTCATCACTGATAAAGGGAATGTCAGAATTATCTGGTCAGATAATGGCAGGGGTATTCCTGCTCTAGAGAAGGAATTGATTTTTAAAAAGGGGTTTGGTAAAAATACAGGTCTCGGTCTCTTTCTTATCCGGGAAATCCTTGCAATAACCGGATTAACCATTACAGAGACGGGCGAACCAGGTAAGGGAGCAAGGTTTGAAATATTGGTTCCTGAGGGAAAGTGGCGTTATGCTCGAGAAGGGAATTAAAGAGTTAAATAACTAACAAAATTGATCAATAGGAACTTGTAATTTCTTTTAAAATCATTTCCCATGTTCATGACGATAACTTTCCATAAAGATATATACGGGATAAAGTTGATTTGCATAACGATAATATCCTCTTCCTTTTTCAGGTAATGGGATAATTACATTAAGTTCCTTCATTTTTAATAAAAAGTTATGAAATACCTTTTTTTCTTCAGCGTTTAATTCTTTTTCAACTTCACTTTTTTTAAATGGCATTGTAAATTTTGACCCCCCCATCTTTCTCAAAATTGAAATATATCTTTCACTTCGAAGCGATTCATATACTTTAGGATCAAGATATTTTTTTCCTATTATCTCAGCTGAAGTTGTTACGCCTGCAAAGGCTTCAATTTTAGTAACTTTTTTTATGTTTTCATCAACGATACGGTATATTGCTGAACCAATTTCTTGCATAATGTTTGGGAGACCGCTGGAATATTCAACGATTATCTCCAATGCTTCTTTTTCCAGAGTAATGTTTTGTTTACGAAAAGAATTTTGGAAGAAATCTTCCACTTCAGAATCTGATAATTTTTCTATCTCGATAACTTCAAAAATTCTTAAAATCGAAGGTTGATGGTTACTGAGTTCCTTTCTAATCTCAGATATACCTATTATCATCATCAATAACGGTAAATCAGAATAATGAGTAGCAATATAATCTACTATTCCTTTTAACCAGAGAGCAAAAGAAGGGATTTTACATATCCCATTTAGATCATCTAATATTATAAAAATCCCTTTATTTGA
>CAIYHQ010000086.1 GCA_903926075.1 uncultured Methanomicrobiales archaeon | reverse complement strand
GCTTATGACTTTGGATATATCCCGTTAAATGAACTTCTCACGCGAACAGAAAAAACACTGACTACAATGGGACAACTCAAGAGATTCCGTGGTCACTTTTACAACTGGTATGATACAATTACATTGGATCCTCTCCTGCCCCGATATATCTCAACTGTTGACAGTGGTAATCTTGTTGGAGACCTGCTTATACTCAGGCAGGGGCTTTATGAGATTCAGGGTAATCCAGTCCATTCGAAAAGATTTGAAGAAGGTATGTCAGACTCACTCTCACTCCTTTCAGCTGCTATTAAGTCAGTGACTGACAAAAAGGAGGGTTCATGGTTTAGTGATGCCCAGGTAAAAGTTTTGGAAATTATTAAGGGTTCAAGCCTGATGCCGGTTTCGACTATTGAGACTTTGAGACAACTGGTATACCTTGATGAAGTTGCAACCGACATGAAGGCAGCATTTAGTAACCATCCGGATGATGAAGTCAGATGGTGGGCCGATGCAGTTAAACGACAGATAGAGTCACATTTCAATAATTTTAAGACCATTATCTCCTGGGACCCCACAGAAATCCCCCCTGAAAGTATCTGGAATGAGGTCCCCTCTTATCTAAAACCTTATATTGAGATTGTCTATAGAGAATTTGAGAGGTTGAACAATCAGGTTCCATCTCTTAATGAGGTTGCGAATATCAGGCAGGACCTTCACATCAGGATTGATCCCCTGCTGGAATGGCTTCAATCTACCTGTCCATTGAAAATTCTTTCACCTTCTGATTATAGCTCAATTGTCCATACTCTCGATGAGATGAAAATTTCAAGTGAAAGGGCAGAAAAATTCAAAAGATCGATATCTTTCCTTTTTGATAAGTGTAGTGAATATACCGAAATCGAATATGAATTTCTTTATGACCCGCCAAGTAATCTCCTTTCAATAGGTTATAACGCGACTGATCTCAGGCGGGATGCCAGTTTTTATGACCTCCTTGCTTCAGAGGCAAGACTAACGAGTTTTATTGGAATTGCGTATGGTCATCTCCCTCAGGAGCATTGGTTCGCATTAGGTCGCCTCCTGACTACAACCGGAAGTGGGAAACCCACATTGATTTCATGGAGTGGATCCATGTTCGAATACCTAATGCCGCTTCTCCTGATGCCGACATACGAGAATACTCTTCTTGACCGTACTTACCATACAATAATAGCAAGGCAGGTCGAGTATGCCAAAAAACGTGGGGTACCATGGGGAATTTCAGAATCCGGGTATAATCTGACTGACTCAAACATGAACTATCAGTACCGGGCTTTTGGTGTCCCGGGTCTTGGGTTCAAGCGTGGGCTTGCAGAAGATGTGGTCATTGCTCCATATGCCGCTGTGATGGGTCTCCTTGTTAACCCGGCTTTGGCATGTAATAACCTTGAACTGATGGAGTCCCTCGGGTTTACAGGAATTTATGGATTTTATGAAGCTATAGATTATACGCCTTCGAGGTTGCCACCAGACCAGAAACACGTAATAATACAGTCATTCATGGCACATCATCAGGGAATGGCTCTCCTCTCGCTTGCCTACGTTCTTTTAAACCGTCCTATGCAGAAGAGATTTGAATCTGACCCCTGTCTTCAGGCAACTGTAATGTTACTACAGGAGAAAATGCCCAGAAATACGCCCTTCTATCCGCATACAGGTGAGGTACAAGGGGTACATAAAAATACAGGAGATTCCGGATCGCTCATGCGGGTCTTTAAAACTGCAAATACGGAACGCCCTGAAGTACATCTGCTCTCAAATGGAAGATACAATATCATGGTAAGCAACAGTGGGTCCGGATATAGCAGATGGAACGACCTTGCCGTAACCAGATGGCGTGAAGACCCGATAACAGACAGTAACGGAATATTCTGTTATATCAGAGATATTTCTAGTGGAGAGTTCTGGTCGAACGGTTATCAGCCCACAAGAAAGAGACCTGAATCATATCAGGCAATCTTTCAACAGGCACGTGCTGAAATTCGGCGAAGGGACGGGAATTTTGATACCCATACTGAGATTATTGTATCTCCTGAAGATGATGTGGAACTGAGAAGGATACGGGTGACAAACCGTTCGTGGACACGGCGGGTAATTGAATTTACGAGTTATGCTGAAGTTGTGCTGGCACCCCAGGGATCAGATGAAACACATCCTGCCTTCAGCAATCTGTTTGTCAGGACTGAACTTGTAAAGGAGAAAAATGCAATCCTTGCAACAAGGAGAGCAAGATCAGATAATGACCATCCACCCTGGATGTTTCATCTTATGACTGTCCATGGCCCGGAAGAGGGAAAAATATCATTTGAAACCGATAGGTTCAAATTTATAGGGCGTGGAAATTCACTTGCAGGACCTGTATCATTAATCGATTCTTCAACTCTTTCTGATACAGCAGGCTCGGTTCTCGATCCTATAGTTGCGGTCCGATGCACAATTACTATCGAACCTCTGGAGACAGCCGGTGTGAATATTTTTACTGGAGTGAGTGAGAGTCGTGAAAGTTCAATTGCTCTTATTGAGAAGTATTTTGACGGACATATCGCTGACAGGGTATCAGAGCTTGCCTGGACACATTCCCAGGTCATGCTAAGACAACTCAATGCGACCGAAAAGGACGCACAGTTGTTTGGAGCACTGGCGTCATCGGTTATCTATGCAAATCCGACGAGAAGGGCAAGCCCGAATATACTTCTAAAAAACAACCGGGGTCAGTCAGGTCTCTGGGGTTATGGAATTTCAGGAGACATACCAATAGTTTTAGTCAGGATACGGAACCGGAAACAGTTAAGTCTTATTAAAGAGATGGTGCAGGCCCATGCTTACTGGCGGATTAAAGGGCTTATTGTCGACTTGGTTATCTGGAATGAGGACCCTTCCGGATACCGGCAGGAACTGCAGGACGAAATACAGCTTCAGGTACCTCAGGGTACTCTTTCCCAGATATTGAATGTGAAAGGTGGAATTTTTATCAGGCGCCTTGAACAGATGTCAGATGAGGACCGCATCCTTATTCAGACTGTTGCAAGGGCAGTTATTTTAGACCGTGGAGGAAATCTTGCCGAACAATTGCAGAGGGAAGCATGGGATCAAATTTCAGTCCCGGATCTCATTCCTTCGCGGACGTCTTACCCTGAAACACGAGCAAGCCAGGACAAATTAATTGACGGACTTCTCTATTTCAATGGTACCGGAGGATTTTCCCCGGATGGCAGGGAGTATATCATAATTACTGGAAAAGGAGAGGTAACTCCCGCACCATGGGTAAACATTATCGCTAATGAAAACTTTGGGACTGTAATATCAGAGAACGGCAGTTCCTATACATGGGGTGAAAATTCTCATGAGTTTCGACTGACTCCATGGATGAATGATCCGGTTTTGGACCCATCCGGAGAGGCGATTTATATTAGGGATGAAGAGACTGGTATATTCTGGTCTCCTACTCCATTACCTGCAAAAGGATTTAATCAATATGTGACTAGGCACGGTTTTGGGTATTCAGTTTTCGAACATTGTGAGCAGGGGATAAGCACCGAAATAACTGTTTTTGTCTCTATCGATTCTTCGGTAAAATTCATTACGCTCAAAATAAAAAATATGTCGGGTCATAAAAGACTCCTTTCAGTCACTGGATATGTTGAATGGGTTCTGGGTGAGCTAAGGTCAAGATCACTATTACATATTATTACAGAAATTGATCAGATATCAGGGGCAATTTTTGCTAAAAATCCATATAATAGTGAGTTTCCAGGGAGAGTAGCGTTTCTTGATTCCAACATTCTAAACCGGACCGTAACTGGTGACCGGTATGAGTTTATCGGAAGGAACAGATCGACTGATAAGCCTGCTGCAATGGAGAAGGTAAGACTCTCGAACAAAGTCGGAGCCGGGCTTGATCCAAGTGCTGCAATACAGGTTCTCTGTGAACTTATTGAAGGAGAAGAACGTGAGATTATTTTTACCCTTGGTGTCGGACAAAATATCGATGATGCAAGAGATCTTGTTATAAAAAAAAGGGGTGTAGTACCCGCACGAACAGCGTTAAAAGAAGTTAAAGAATATTGGAGCCGTACGCTTGAGGGTGTTAAGATAACAACTCCCGACAAGTCTCTTGATCTGCTTGTCAATGGCTGGCTTTTATACCAGACAATTGCCTGCCGGTTATGGGCACGAACCGGATTTTATCAGTCAGGAGGGGCGTTTGGATTCCGGGACCAGCTGCAGGACGTCATGGCACTAATCCATACGAGGCCGGAACTTGCGAGAAAACAACTTTTGTTATGTGCAGGGCACCAGTTTGTGGAAGGGGATGTCCAGCACTACTGGCACCCGCCATTGAACCGTGGGGTGAGGACTCATTGTTCTGATGACTATTTATGGCTCCCGTTTGTTACCTGCAGGTATGTGTTAAGTACACAGGATACCGGGGTATTAAACGAACAGGTTTCATTTCTCGAAGGACGAAAACTGCTCCCTATGGAAGATTCATATTATGATCTGCCTAACGAATCCGGTACTTTCGGAACCCTTTATGAACACTGCATAAAAGCTATTCGTTGGGGATTAAAGTTTGGTAGTCACGGTCTTCCCCTTATTGGGACTGGTGACTGGAACGATGGGATGAATCTCGTAGGTGCAGAGGGTAAGGGAGAGAGTGTCTGGCTGGGATTTTTCCTCTTTTCTCTTCTTATGCAGTTTCATGAGATAGCAAAGATTCAAAAGGACAGTTCATTTGGAGAATTCTGCAGATTAAAAGCAAAAGAGATACAGGAGAATCTGGAGAGAGAGGGATGGGACGGAGGATGGTATCGTCGTGCATATTTTGATTCAGGTGAACCATTAGGGTCTTCTTTGAACAATGAGTGCATGATAGATTCTATTGCACAGAGTTGGGCGGTTCTTTCGGGGGCCGCTTCAAAAGAACGGGCTAAAAAAGCATTGAATGCCGTAAAAGAGCACCTAATCTTAAGTGATGCCAAACTTATAACCCTTCTTACACCGCCATTTGATAAAAATCCGATAAATCCAGGATATATTAAAGGATACGTACCGGGTGTCCGGGAGAACGGGGGCCATTATTCCCATGCAGCTATCTGGATATTGATGGCATTTGCAGCTCTTAAGGATAAGGGGCAAGTCTGGGACCTACTGCCATTTGTTAACCCAATTCACCACAGTAGAACGCCTGAAGATGTCTGGACTTACAGGGTTGAGCCGTATGCAATTGCTTCTGATATCTACGCTGCCCCTCCCCATACTGGAAGGGGTGGCTGGACCTGGTATTCCGGCTCTGCTGGATGGTTTTACATGCTCATACTTGAATCGCTCCTTGGGGTGCAGGTATCAGGAAATCAGATGAGTTTCGAACCCTGTATACCGGCAACCTGGGGATCATATCAAATTGATTATCGTTACCGGTCTGCGATATATCACATTACGGTGCAAAATTCGGGCAAGGGTTCAGTTACTAGATCTGTTGTTGTTGATGGGATTTTGCAGACTGGTAAATATGTTAATCTGTTGGATGATAAAGCAGAACATCAGGTAATAATTGAATTAGAAGTCTAAAAATCTTCAATACTGGGACAATTAACATTTTTTTAAAAAAAGAAGGAATTTATTTGTAAAAATTAATATTGTCCTTCTCTTTTATAGTATCACACTTTCTTATACTTATGTATGGAAAATAACCGCTTGGGAACGGATCTCAAGGGAGGATTAAATCTCCTGATTCTTTCCATCTCTCTTGCCACATTTATGTCGGCACTGGACGGGACTATAGTTAATATTGCACTTCCGACCATATCAGCAGACTTTAATATCTCCTCTACTACCGTAAGCTGGGTTGCAACAATCTATATGCTCGTACTCGCTGGTTGCGTACTCATCTTTGGTAAATTGTCTGATGGAATAGGGTTTAAGAAAGTCTTCCTTTCAGGTTTTGTAATTTTCACTCTAGGATCATTTTTCTGCGGTCTCCTGCCTGACCTACTCTCTTCCTTTCCGGTGCTCATTGCTTCAAGGGCATTTCAGGCGATAGGTGGTGCAATGATAACCGCTATCGGTCCGGCAATGGTAACAGCTTTCATACCCATGAAGGAGAAAGGAAAAGCAATGGGCATTATTATGACTACCGCCGCATTAGGGACTGCTATCGGACCAACTATCGGGGGGTTCCTTACACAGTACCTGTCCTGGCATTGGATCTTTTTAATTAATGTACCGGTAGGAATCATTGCGGTTCTCTTGGGTGCGAAAGTCATTCCGTTAAATAAGTCTTATGAGAAAAATCAAGATTTCGATAAAGCTGGTGCATTCTTAATATTTACCGGCCTCGCAGCTCTGCTCTTTGCCATGTCTGAAGGACAGACAATGGGCTGGAATTCACCTACAATTGTCGGTTCAATAGTAATTGGACTTATAATGCTTGGTTACTTTGTTTGGCACGAACTCAGAATAACTGATCCATTACTGGAACTCCACCTCTTTAAGAACCGGAATTTCGTTGTCATAAACCTTATCCTGGCCTTGACTTTTTTTTCGTTTGCCGGGATTAATTACCTGCTTCCTTTCTATTTTCAGTATGTAAAAGGTTATAACACTTCATTTTCAGGGCTGATTTTAACAGCTCTGTCTGTTGCAATGATGGCAACAGGTATTATTTCCGGGGCATTGATTAACCGGACTGGTGGCAGGAAGCTTTGCATCGCTGCTGCAGTTATGCTTGTAGCAGGTTATTTTATGATTACCCGACTGCAGGTAGGAACTTCAACGGCATTTGTGGTTCTCTGTCTTGTGTTAATTGGTTTTGGCTTGGGTCTGATAATAACCCCTGCATCGAATATGGTCATGAACTCGGTTTCAAAGAAATACCAGGGCATGGTCTCAAGCCTTACGAGCCTGGAGCGGTTCGCACCATTAACTTTTGGAATAGCTTTTGCAAACCTGGTATTTATCCAGGGTATATTAACAATTGGGGGAAGCCAGGGAATTACGGAAAGTGCACCTGCAAATATCAAGCTTCAACTGATAACTGCAGGTTTTGACCTTGCATTCTTCTTTTCATTTGTTGTTGCGATTATTATCCTTATCCTTACCCTGGTTGCACGACAGGAAGTGCATCCTGATTACCAGTCAGGGAATAATGATGAAGTGATTACTGGGATTATCTGAAAAATACTTCCAGATTTTTTTCATATGAATCCTTTTATAATAAAGAAAAGAGAGATGAAACCATATGCGGGAATTCAAATTATATAGTTTTATTCTGGTAATCTGCCTGGTCTTAATTGGATTTTCATTCCTGGTTGAATCTGCCCAGAATGAAGCGGGAAACTCCCTTGTTGTAAAGACTGACGCTGGGAAAATTACGGGAATTCAGGAGAATGGACTAAGGGTTTACCTCGGGATCCCGTTCGCGGCTCCACCGACCGGAGAACTGCGGTGGAGACCACCTGCCCTGGTAAAATCCTGGAACGGCGTTAAGGAAACGACTGCTTTTAGTGCGTCATGTCCTCAGCCACCAGCGGCAAGTGGTGGAGTACCTATAAATACGAGTGAAGACTGCCTGTATCTCAATGTCTGGACACCTGCAAATATTACAAGTGAAAAATTGCCTGTTATGGTCTTTTTCTACGGCGGTGCATTCGGAAAGATAGCTGGCACAATGCCAACATATAACGGAACAACCCTTGCACAAAAAGGAGTTATCGTTGTAACGACCAATTACCGTGTTGGAGCCCTCGGTTTCCTTGCCCACCCGGAGCTCGATAAAGAGTCAGCGAATAATGTCTCGGGTAATTACGGACTTCTCGATCAGCTGGCAAGCCTCCAATGGGTCAAGAGTAACATCGGTGCATTCGGTGGAGACCCGTCCCAGGTGACAATATTCGGGCAGTCTGCCGGAGGGCAGAGTATCCTCACCCATCTCGTAAGCCCACTAAGCAAAGGGCTTTTCAGCAAGGCAATTGTAGAAAGCGGCACATTCTGGACGAAAGGGGCGGAAATTGATGCCTTCTATTCAAAAGCCGATGCAGAAAAGCTGGGAGAAGGATTTGCCCGGAATCTCGGGTACTTCAGTCCACATGCAATTTCTCAGATGCGAAAGTTGAGTTACCAGGAGATAGCAAATTCAACGCCCTGGCCAGCATCTCCATTCCAGATGGTGAACACTCCACATTTTGAGCCAACGATTGACGGATGGGAAGTCCCTGACTCGCCGGACACTCTGTTCAGACTCCATCGTGAGATCCCGGTACCTCTGATGATTGGACACAACGCGGATGACGGGACTACGCTTGCTGCTGATGCAAACATGACAGTACCTGAGTATATAACATTCATTCGGAACCGGTTCGGACCAGATGCAGATTCTGTCCTCAAAAAATATCCTGCCAATTCAAGCGAGGAAGTCCAACTTCGCCTTGAGCAGATTATGACAGATTACGATTTTAATGACGCTGCGAAGTTTGTGGCAGAATCGATGTCAGACCTGGAACCGAATACATATCTGTACCGGTATACCTATTCCCTTCCCGGACAGCCCTTTGGAGCATTCCATGGCAGTGAGCTCTTCTTATTGTTCAAGGTGCCTATAAAGCTGGATCCTGTGAGTAATAAGGTCTCTCTCAATATGGTAGATCTCTGGACCCGGTTCGCAAAGACTGGAAACCTGAACAGGGGATTGAATGTTACGTGGCCCAAATACACCCGGGCGGGAGATCGATATCTCGAAATAGGGAATATTTCAGTTGTGAAGAGCGGTTATTAGAACATCACTTTTTTTTGTCTCTTCGCCTTGTGCAAACGATCCATATATACCAATTCGTTTCACTCCAAATTTTTCCCGAATTTCTGGAGCTGACTTTTCCTGATATGAAATATGCTGGAAAAGAAACTCTGATAAGAAAGGTTTAGTCTCAATTAATAAATTACGCGAGTAACAATAATGACCCTAATAAAAAAGGATTAATATCTGCGGTTATACCCGCCACTGCCACCAGAACTGCTGCGGTTATATCCGCCAGAGGAGCCACGGTTACCACCATAGTCACTTCTTGGTTGCATTGGCCGTGCCTCGTCGATGCGAAGGGACCTTCCTTCGTAATCGGTCTCATTCAAGGCTTTCATTGCAGACTCTGCCTGCTCAGGAGTTGACATCTCGACAAATGCAAATCCTTTTTGTTCAATGACCTTGACACTCTCTACATCTCCATATGCTCCAAAAAGGTCGCGGAGATTTTCTTCATTTACTGAGTATATGAGGTTACCCACATACAAGCGTTTTCCATCCATGATGATTCTCGTTTTTTTGTATGCGCAAGTGGCTTTGTATTATTTACATTGCCAAGGTTACAGAAAAATAGCGAAAGAAACTACCTCGAAATAAAGGAACCGACTCTCAAAAACTATCTTAATAAATCCCTTACGTATATATTATACCATGGGCCTTCCAGGTATATTAAGTACTATGTAGCCAGACAGGATTTTTGTGACAAAAGATATTTTGGATGTATTGGAGACTACCAATTTGCTTATTTTATCAGATTATTGTTAGGGTCCTGGCCTCTGCCCGGGTGGTCCCATCGGTGAGGCTTTTCTTAACAGATCAAGTGTCTTATTTATATCTCCGGAATTATAGACCTGCTCAATATCTGAAACATTAATTCCCTGTTGTTTCATTCTTTCAATTCGTGCTGGTATCTGATTGGGGTCTATATTTAATGTCGGGCGTGCCTCAGGGTGCTGGTCCCAGAACTGGTTAAGGAGCTGTAGAGCGGTCAGATTATCCCCTTTGTCAACAGCTGCCTGTACCTGGGACATATCATACCCTTTTTCTGTCAGATTTTTTACTACCTCTTTCATAAAGCCGCCAGGTGGGCGGTTATATCCGTGATTTGAATTATCCGGTCCTCCACCTGGTTCGTTAGGATTATTTTCTGGTTGAATGGATTTTTGAGTACCTGACCCGGTTTGTTCATTGGTACATCCGGCTAGAATAACTGAGATTATTAATATCAGAATCATCCCTATGGTAATAAAGAAGGTTTTTTTCATAATACACCTTGAGAAATTTGTAGGTTGGCTCAAATAATTCGCTCCTGGCGTTCGCTGATGCAAATGTCACCTTTATTTTACATAGATATAACTTTTCAGGATACCTCCTTATTCATTAAATTTGCGGTATAATTTGTCAGCTCCTGCCTGAAATACTAGAATGAATATAATAAGGATTATCAGGTCCAGGACTGGTGTGAAATGTGAACTCCCGCCATATGAATATTGAATAAGATCGTTTGCATATGTAAGCGGGGATAACAGGGCTATTATCTGACCAATTAGAGGCATGGTTGAAATTGGAATAAAAACGCCCGAAATAAATATAAGGGGCAGCCTTACGAGGTTCAACATCGACATCACTTCACCCACGTTTTCAGTTGGGTAAGCAGCAAATAAGGTCCCAAGGGTTGCAAAACAGAATGAAGTCAATAATATGGCAATAGAAAGGAAGACTATGTGAAACACCTGGGTATGATATACAATAACTCCTATTCCCAATGGAATAAGGGCAATAACCAGGCTATAAAGGAATCCACTCAGACTTTCACCAAAGACAAGTGTATTCATTGAAATCGGTGCGGATAGCAGGCGATCAAACGTCTTTACCCTTCTTTCAATAGGAATTGAGACTGGCTCTATTGAGGATGCAGAAAAAAGGATAGTTATAGCAATAAGGCCAGGAATAAGTGCTTCAGGGTCTTCATTCCTTCCAATGGCGAACGCGAGAAACATGAAGAGGGGAAAAAGAATTCCCGAGACAATGATATTTGGTTTTAGGTAATAGATCATCATGTCTTTACGGGCTATAGCCCATCCTGCTGCTAATTCAGCCGGTATTCGGGTGATTAGTCTCTGAACCTTAATCGATAGCATGAATTATCACTCCCGTCCGCTCCAGTCCGGTTATTTTGATAAATACATCCTCAAGACTTGGGCCAAGGGTGGTTATGCTCTGCACTTTCAATCCATTTTTCTGCGCAAATCCCATGACTTCTTCAATAACCAAAGGTAGATTATCAGTGTATAATTTATATCTGTCTCCCACCTTTTTCGCATCATTAACTCCGGAAAGGAGGCTGACGAGAGAGAGATTATCTACAGAACTGTTATCAAATGAGACTTCAATTGACTGGACACTCTGAATTGTACCTTTTAATCGATGTGGGGTGTCAATAGCTGCAATAATTCCATGATTTATGATTGCGACCCTGTCACACATGAGGTTTGCTTCTTCAATATTGTGGGTAGTAAGAAAAACCGTCACTCCGGTACTTGCGAGATCATTAATGACATCCCTGATGATTAGATTGCTCTGGACATCAAGACCTGATGTAGGTTCATCAAGAAACAGGAGTTTTGGACTATTGACTAGTCCCATAGCAAGAGTGAGACGGCGTTTCATTCCTTTTGAGAATCCACGAACTTTATCGTTTCTCCGCTCATACAGGTCGAATATTTTCAGGAGTTCTACCGATTTCTTTTCTCTCTCTCCTTTTCCTACATGGTAAAGTTCCGCAGTAAACATCAGGTTCTGCCATGGAGTGAGGTCATCATAAACATTTGAAGTTTCGTGGACAATCCCCATTGATTGTCGCGCAGCGATGGTTTCAGTCCTGATATCATGGCCGAATATCTTTGCAGTTCCTGAGGTAGGCTGCGTAATGCCGGTCAGGATTCGTATTGTAGTAGTTTTTCCGGCTCCATTTGGCCCTAAAAAACCGAAAATTTCGCCTTCTCCGATTGAAAAGGATATGTCATCTAATGCAGTAACCGAAGGAAACTTTTTCTTTATGTTAAGTACTTCAACAGCATTCATCGAACTATAATTCTATAGGGTTAACAAAGATATCTAGGTTAGGGATGTGTTTCTTTTCAGAGTTATGTATGAGAAAAAGAGCAGTGAATAATCTGAATCAAAGAAAATTTTTTACCAAACTCCTTTGTCTGGGAAATGCAGGGAATGAATAAAATAAAAATTTAGATAACAGGCTCACTATTACCTGCAGATTCCTTGTTTTTTACTAAAAACATAAGCACAAGCGCGATTATCTGCATTGCCATGCAAAAGAGAAATGCAATATCAAATCCTGGAATAAGTTGTTGTGGTTTTATTGTATGAGCACTTATAAGGGCAATTTCAGGTCCTAGTACGAGTCCGAAGATAAGCATTGAAAACGTCACTCCCAATGATGATCCAAGATTTGTCATCATTTTAATAAGCCCTGAAGTCATACCCTGCTCCTTTTCGGGAGACTCTCCCATTATTGCGCTGTTGAGCGGTGCATATGCGATTCCGGCCCCGGCTCCAAGGATGAATAGAAATACAGCGATTCCACCTTCATGGATATTCACTGTAAGGGTCGAAAGTAAAAAGAGACCGGCAATTGCAATAATGAATCCAAAAATAATTGGTTTTTTGGTCCCAATGACATCCGATATTTTTCCTGCTATCGGTGCTGTCAGTATATTTCCGACCGGGAGGGCTAAAAGAAGAGCCCCCGATTCGCCTGTTGACATCCCTTTCACTATCTCCAGATAGAATGGCATAAGAAACATTACTCCGGCAACACCCATCTGAAGGATAAGAATTGCAATGTTTTGAATTGAATATGCAGCATTCCGGAAGACTGACAGGTTTGCAAGAGGTTCCTTTGCCCTTTTTTCACGAATAATAAATGCCGAAAGGAAGACTGCAAATATTATGAGAACGAGAATTCCAGTGGAACTATTATCCCCCTGCATCATATTCAGACCCAGGATTAAGGAGGCAAGAGCGATAAATATAAAAATAACCCCTGGAATATCCAGTTTTGAATTTTTTGCTATTGCAGGGAGACGTGGAATTACAAAAATACCAAGTAGGATTGCTATAACTCCTACGGGTATATTTACAAGGAAGATAAATCTCCAGGACAGGGCACTCGTAAGGAAACCTCCGATAACTGGTCCCATTGCTACTCCGAGCATGGTGAACATGGCAACAAGGCCAAGTGCCTGTCCCCTGAGTTCAGAGCCAAGGTACGAAGTGACCATAACTGATCCGAGTGCGGCAATTATTGCTCCTCCAACTGCCTGGAGCATACGGAAAGCTATGAGAAGGCCTATAGTAGGTGCCATTCCGCAGAGGGCTGAACCTATTGTAAAAAGCGTAAAACCGATAAGAAAAATCCCTCTGTACCCTTTCATATCTCCAAGTTTGGCTGCTGCAAGGAGCAGGCTTACGAGAATAATTAGGTATGCATTCAATACCCATGATGCAATTACAGTCGGAACGCTGAAGGACTTTGCAATACTGGGAAGTGCAATATTGACAATCGTAGCATCAAGACCGGCCATAAATGAACCAAGCGAGATTACGAGAACAATAAGAAGTTCTTTACCCGACATCCGGGTCGTCTTTCCTGCATTATCCATGATTTCTCAATCATTAATAGATAAGTTCCTGTATATAATCTCACAGTGAACCCTGTTTTACAGTAATATAAGAGAGCTGACCGGATTGTATCTTAACCGTGAGTATTCCATGAATGGTCAAGACTACATGTAAAGGCTCACTTATCTCACTACATAATACTCTGTTTTATAAAAATTATTGATTAATTGTTTCAAACGCACTTTACCGCCTGTTTTTTGTAATATGACTCCCTATATAACATTTATTTATTAAGTCAGGCAGATAAGCGGTTAAGTCCCAGATTCTGCCGGAAGGAGGTAATCAAGGTGGCATTTTTCCCTAATCTACGCTTGTTGACTGTTATTTACCGGGGCCACTGGAATAAAATCGTGATCTCGCAGATCTTTGCCCTGCTAATGGCAGCATTCATGATCTTTATTCCAATGCAGGTATCGACTATCATCAACCATGCCAATGATATGCATGCGGCTATTAACGATGCTGTGCTTATAGCTCTCTTTGCTGTTCTTACTGGCATATTCTGTATGGCAAATGTGTTCTACTCGGTCCGGATAGCTGAAGCTACCGGAAATTTTGTGAGGAATACAATTTATAAAAAAATTCAGGCTTTCTCCTTTGGAAATCTTGATAAATTTTCAACCGGCGAACTGCTGACCAGGCTTACGAGTGATGTTTACCAGATAACCATTGGACTTCAGCTAATGCTCAGATCCCTTTTGATGGCACCATTTGCAATTATTGTGTCACTAGTCCTTGTGGGGTTATTTAGTCCCTCTCTCTTATGGATCCTCTTTATTGTCCTTATCCTGTCTCTTGCAACATTTGGCTACGCAATGATTAAAATGCAAAAGCAATTTAAATTGCGCCAGGAAAGTTACGATGTAGTCAACAATACACTCCAGGAGAATATGGCAGGTATCAGGGTCGTTAAAGCATTTGTCAGGCAGAAATTTGAAAATGAAAAATTCGAAAAGATAAACGAGGATTTCAGAAAATCAAACCTTGAACCCCTGCATACAAATGCATCCACTCTCCCTTCAGCTCTCTTTATTATGGGTCTTGCTACTTTCCTGCTTGTTTTGTTTGGAGGCCCGCAGGTTCTTGCCGGCACTTTAGAGGTTGGAGCACTGCTTGCATTTTTCCAGTACACGTTTATTATTATCTCGCAGATGTGGCAGCTTTCGCTTCTCATCCCCCAAATTGTATCAGCCGAAGCTTCTGCAGGACGTTTAAAAGAGATACTCGTCACTACATCTGAAATACCAGAGCCAAAGTCAGGTAAAACAGTAAATCCTGATACGGCAAAAGGTCATATTATTTATGAAAATGTCTCCTTTAAATATGATAAGTCAAGCGAAACAGAGACACTTAAAGGAATAAATCTTGAGATACAACCTGGACAAACTGTAGCTTTTCTGGGTTCCAATGGTTCAGGGAAATCTACTCTTATCGGACTCATTCCACGTTTTTATGACGTAACTGAAGGGCGGGTGCTCATAGATGGGATTGATGTAAGGGAGATAACTCAGGATAACCTGCGTCAGATAGTTGGAATTGCCCTTCAGAAGGCATTTCTCTTCTCTGGAAAGATTATTGACAATATCTCGTTTGGGAGGACAGTTGCAACTTACGATGAAGCTGTTGCAGCATCAAAGGTCGCAGATGCAGATAGTTTTATTTCAAGCCTGCCTGAAAAATACGATGCAGCAGTTACCCGCAAAGGTCAGAATTTTTCAGGAGGTCAGCAACAGAGGCTCTCAATGGCCAGGGCGTTTACAACTCTTCCAAAAATCATAATCCTTGACGATTCAACAAGCGCTGTTGATGTAGAAACTGAAGGGAGGATACTCGACGCCCTACCTAACTTCCTAAAAGGTGTCACACGCCTGATTATTGCATCCCGGGTTAGCACCGCGCTTTCAGCGGATAAAATTGTTGTACTCGACAAAGGTGAGATAGTAGCGATGGGGACCCATAAAGAGCTAATCAAATCAAGCCCGTTATATAAAGACATTTTCAATTCACAACTCGGCGGTCTCCGAAAGGAGGACATATCATGACTTCCGCGGCAGCTCTCCCGGTAATTAAGAAAAAGGCCAAAAAAGGAGCACTTCACAGACTGTTACGGTATTTGATGCTGAAGAAAATCAGGTTCCTGATTGCAATTATTTTCCTTCTAATCGGAACAACAGCATTTTTATTGATAACTTTTCTTCTCGGTGATGTTTTTAATATCCTGACTGAAACAAAAGACTGGAATGCAGTTTCTTATGACGCGATGAAGATGGGACTTCTAAGTATTATCACTTTCATCTGTCTTTATGCGGGGTTCAGGTTTATCACCGACGTTACGCAGTACGCACTTTTCAGGCTCAGACAGGAGATATTTGAGCATATGCAGACGCTTTCACTCCGATTTTTTGATAAACAACCGATTGGAGAACTGATGAGCAGGGTCACAAACGATATGGATACTATTAATAATCTATTCCAGGCACCGTTTGGTCTTACCATCCAGTCTGCAATAATGCTCATTGTCACGTTTATCATGCTGTTTTCACTAAGTCCGCTTCTTGCCGGAGTTGCAATCGTTGTAATCCCGGTTCTTGCAGTGTTTGTGGCAATTCTTTCCCATGTATCGACACCTTCATTTTCGATGCTTCAAATCCGGCTTGGTGACTTAAACGGGGTAATGGAAGAGACTCTCGAAGGGCAGAGAACCGTAATTGCTGACCGTCATCAGGATATATCATCAGAAACGGAAGCTTCAATCTCAGAGGATGTCGCAAAAGCCGGATCTAAAGCCCATATACTTGCACTTTTTATTACACCTCTCTGTCTCATGGCGTCTTTCATCTCTATTGCAATTGTTGCCGTATTTGGTGTAAAGATGCTCTCTACCGGAGATATTACAATAGGGGCCGTATCGAGTGCAATATCTTTCTGTCTGCTCTTTGCCATGCCTCTCATTTTTATCTTCTTCAATTACAATTTCTGGATCTCGGCAATTGTAGGTGCAAGCCGTATTTTTGAGATACTTGATTCAAAACCTGATGTAAAGGATAAAGAAGGAGCAAAGGAACTGCCTCCGGTTAGTGGACACATAATTTTTAAAAATGTCAATTTCAGTTATGTTCCTGGCCGGAAAGTCATGAAAGACGCTACTTTCGAAGCTAAACCTGGAATGAAAATAGGTCTTTGCGGTCCCACCGGGGCTGGTAAATCAACAATTGTCAATATTCTTACACGCTACTATGACATTGACAGTGGAGAAATCCTTGTTGATAATGTAAACATCGCAGATATCACCCAGGACAGCCTCAGGCAGCAGATAGGTGTCGTCCTTCAGGAGCCGATTCTCTTCACCGACACGGTTATGAATAACCTGAAATATTCAAGGGATGGGGCAACAGAAGACGAATGTATGGCTGCGGCGAAAGCTTCTGACTGTGATGAATTTGTAAGAAGGCTACCCAAGGGGTATAATACAGTCCTTGTTGACGGAGGTGCAAACCTTTCACAGGGCCAGCGCCAGCTCCTTACAATTGCGAGGGCAATGATAGCAAAGCCAAGGATGCTTATTCTTGATGAGGCAACAAGCAACGTTGACACCAGGACTGAAAAAGTTATCCAGGGTGCTCTGCGTAAACTTCAGGAAGGTGTCACCTCGTTCTCTATTGCCCACCGGCTTTCGACAATTAAGGATTCAGACAAGATACTTGTTGTTGATGCAGGAGAGATTGTAGAACAGGGTAACCACGAAGAACTGATGAAGATGCGTGGACTTTATTACAATCTGTATATGTCACAATATAAGGGAAAAATTAGTGAAGTAATGGAAGATATCATTGCAGCCGGACCATCGAAGACAACCGGGTCAGGGACGACCTGACCTGAATTATCACAGGGAGAGTATGTAAAATGGAACTTAAAGGACCAAAAATTAAGGAATATATGAAGAAAGGAATGGCAGAACCAGGTAAAAAAGTCAAATTAGATGATTTTGAAACAGGGTGGGCCCAGACTGAAGCACTCAAAGATCTCGGAGAGGATAAAGCCGAAGAAAAGCTTGAAAAAATACTCCTGGAAAACCGGGAGAAACTCGCTGCGGCTCAGGATATCCTATGGTCTGACAGGTCATATAGCATCCTCATCTGTCTGCAGGGGATGGATACTGCCGGAAAAGACGGGACAATAAGGCATGTAATGTCTGGAGTCAACCCTCAGGGGTGTAGTGTCCATGGATTTAAAGTCCCGAGCGCTGAAGAGCATAACCACAATTTTCTCTGGAGATATCAGAAAGTCCTTCCTGAAAGAGGTGAGATCGGAATTTTTAACCGTTCTTATTATGAGGACGTCCTTGTTGTAAAGGTTCATCCTGAAATGCTTGAAATTCTCCCAAAAGATCTTGGGCATGAGGAAGACGGTTTCTGGGAAGGAAGATACAAGGACATCAATAATTTCGAAAAGCATCTTGTGAGAAACGGGACTATTGTCCTCAAATTTTTCCTGCATATCTCAAAAAAGGAGCAGAAACACAGGCTTCTTGAGAGGCTGGAACACAAGAAAAAATACTGGAAATTCTCGGTCGCTGACCTTCAGGAGCGGCAGTTCTGGGATGATTATGTCAAAGTGTATGAAGATATGCTCGAGGCTACTTCCACCGAGTACGCCCCCTGGTTTATAGTTCCTGCAGACTACAAGTGGATGGCACGTACATTTGTTGCCGAGGTTATAGTTTCAGCTATTGATGGTCTCAAACTGACGTATCCAAAAGTTTCGGCCCAGCAGATTGAGCGGTTGATGGAAGCAAAGAAAAAACTTGAGAACGAGTAAAAAATTCTCACTATTCCTTATTTTTATATTCTTTCCTGGTATAGGTATATTTTTCCGAAACTCCACCCTGGAGGACGATTGCATACCATTCATAAAGGGTCCTTAAAAATCCGAACTCATGGTACCTTCTGAAATCAAAAGCAATCTTCATATTTGGATTAAAAACAACCTTACCCTTTCTTCTCATCCTTACTGCAATTTCAAGGTCATCACCGGCATCTACTATCCGATACATTCCCGCATTAACAAAAACCTCCTTCCGAAATGCCGTATTGCACCCCAGTGTATAATAGTACATCTTAGTAAGGGCACCAAACCATATAAGGAAGTTAAAAAGCAGGGCATATAGGTGGTCTTTAGTCGTGTCTTCCATTGTAGTCACAGGTCCAAATGCAAGTACTACTGATGGAGAAGAAAAAGAATTTCTGACTTGTTCCACCCAGTCAGGGGCAACAACAGAGTCGGCATCAGTTGTCGCAACAATTTCTGCGAGCGAACTGCTTATCCCATCATTTCTCGCACCGCCGACCCTTTTACTTGTCTGAATAAAGACTTTATCTGCATATCCGGCTGCGATTTCGCGGGTATTATCTTTCGAACCGCCATCTACAACAATAATTTCATATTCATTCCTTGGAATGCTCTGATGAGAAAGAGCAAGGAGGCAGGCTGCTATTCGTTCCTGTTCATTATATGCAGGTATGACTATAGAGATCATGGTAATTACCGATTCAGGCCCCTGAGAACTGGTCCTAAAATTGTATATATCTGGGCGTGCATTCATTATTAAAAAGCGCTATTGTATTTAGGTACATCATTATTAATTTCTGACCTGAAAGGAACTATCATTATGGAGTGGAGGCATCAATCTTGAAGATATCAAAAAAGGGCTGGCTCACTCTATCTTTCCTTTTTAGTGTCATTGTGATTGCAATAATTTTTGCGACCACATTTAATTCTGAGACAATAAAATCCCTTCTTACAATCAATATCTTTTTTTTGATCCTTGCGATTATCTGCCGCCTGGTTTCCCTTTTCCTGTGGGGCGTAAGGATTAGTCTGATGTCACGTTCTCTTGGTTATCGCGTTGGTATAATGTACTGTGTCACTATGGTACTCGCGAGTCTTCTTGCAGGCACTGTAACACCTGGTCAGGCTGGAGGAGAGCCCGTAAGAGTTCACCAGCTCTTCAGGAAAGGTGTTTCAGTAGGAGATGCCTCTGCTGTTGTTCTCATGGAAAGGGTTCTTGACGGGCTGATATTGACCTTGATGGGTTTAGTAATCATTATGTTAACAGGTTCTCTCTGGAAAACTTTCAGTCCTTCCCTTCTGATTCTCATAGTTATTGCATGGATTTTCATGCTTAGTTTTATTATGATCCCGGTTGTTGCTTTAAAATACCCGGATAAAGTAAAAAGGCTATTAATGAATATTATCCCGAGATTTGCAAAGATATTCAAGTTGGCGGGAATTCCTGCAGACAGGATAACTGAGACCGCAGACCGGGAGATAGATAACTTTTTTTCAGGACTCGCTCATTTTCGTGGAAAAGCTTTATGGGGTCTTCTTGCAGGTTTTGTTGTAACCGGATTTTTCTGGATTGCTGAATTCCTGGTTGCTTCAGTTATTATGATGGGTCTCAACCTTCCTCCAGATTACCTGACCTCTTTTTTCTTCCAGATTGTTATTGCAATTATAATGATGATCCCTCTTACCCCAGGGTCATCAGGTATTACAGAGATTTCAACATCTTCACTTTATGCGCTGATAATACCAACAGGGCTGATTGGTATCTTTGTACTTCTCTGGCGGGCCATTACTTTTTACCTCAACATTCTCCTTGGAGCGGTTGCAGGCTTTGTGATTTACCGAAGAGAACTAAAAGAAGACAGGAAAAAGACAGAAAATACTTAAAGCCTATAATTTTTTTCAGCCCGAAAAATTCACAACCTGAGTTCCTATGTAAGATGCAATAGTTTCAAGGATAATGCGTGCATGTGATGGTACATCATCAATTGAGTGTGATGCAACATTCAGACATCCTTTTACTTCGTTATCTGAAATTATTGGAATTATTGCAATTGCCCTGATATTCTCCTGTTCTCTTATCTCTTTTTCAAGTGAACGTTGCGAAGGAAACGGGATATAGAACGGTTTTCCACACATAACGAGATCTGTGTTTGGTGAACCAGCAGAGTAAGAATTTGCAAATTCAACAAATTTGTTTGTTAATCCATGGCTTACTTTAAGGTCAAGGGAATTTGTTTCGTTATTCATAAGATAAATCCCGCCGCAATCAAGGCCTGAAAATTTTATGGCTAACTTAAGACTTTGGTCCAGGGCTTCAAACAATGACCGGAATTTTGGCAGTTTAAAGTTAAAATTAATTAATTCGTAATTTATATCTCCATCACTTGGATTTTCTGCTAAAGGTCTTGCATTAACAATAATTCCCTCTATCCCTGGAATGCCGGTGCAACTTGTTATCACAGCCTCTACCCAGATATAATCACCCTCAGCTTTTTTAAACCTGAATTCAGTTTGGGTTCTGTTGTCTTTTTTCTTGTTCAATAAACTGAATTCACTACGTACCATTTCAAGGTCATCGGGGTGGATAAATTCATAATACCTTTTTCCAGTACAATAACCAGGAATATAACCTAAAATAAGTTCAGTATATTTACTTTCAAAAGTAATATTTCCCAGAGTGTCAAGGATAATTATAATGTCATAAGCATTATCTACAATCGCTTTCCAACGAATTTCACTTTGTCGGAGGGAGGAGATATCAAGAATTGCCCCCCTGACACCGGTTACTTCAGTACCATTTACAATTGGGTTATTATAAATTAAGCCTGAAAAAAGCGTCCCGTCTTTTTTTTTTACTTTGTGTATAAGTTCAGCAAACTGCGAGACAGGTTCTCCTCCTTTCTGCACATAAAAGTCGGCCCCATTTTCAATAGCTTGAATTGCTATCTCTTCCCTGCCCTTACCGGTAAATAGTATAAATGGTGTTTCTTTGTCTCTTTTACGAAATTCTTTTAAAAATTCTATCCCGTCAATTTCAGGCATCAGGTAATCAGAGATTATTGCATCAAATCGTTTTTCTTTTAATAAATTGAAAGCTTCATCTGCCGATTCCGAAGTTATTACCTCTATCTCAGAAGAGCGCTCGAGAAAAATTTTAACTAAATTAAGGAGGCTGGGTTCATCGTCCACATAAAGAATGGATATTTTAGTGTTATCGTTCAACTCTGCCAATCTCCGAAATTACAATTTTTTTTCATATTATGTTTGGAATGTAATTAATATTTTGTCAATCCTCTGGCCATCCATATCAGCAACCTCGAACTTGTACCCACCATATTCAATTGTATCTCCCGTCCTGGGAATTCTTCCAAGTTCAGCCATCAGATATCCCCCGAGAGTTCGGAAGTGGTGTATATCTTCACCCGGGAGAGAATTAAGGTGAAGAAGTGTTTTTAAATCAATAACCGCGTAGGTCCCGACCACAAACCATGAACCATCTTCTCGCTCCACAACATCAGGATCTCCAGATTCTCTGTCTACAGAATCAAGATCTCCTACAATTGCCTCCATTAAATCGTGAAGTGTCACTATCCCAAGGACTGATCCATATTCATCCACAACAACTGCAAGCGGCGAAACTGCAGATCTGAACATTTCAAGAAGTTTCAGTGTGGATAGTGATTCAGGGACTATTAGAACTTTGCATATAACCTCAGAAAGCGGATTACTAATTCCTGATGCCATTTTTACCCAAAGGTCTCTTACTGATATAACTCCAGATATCTCATCAAGTTCGTGTTTATAGACCGGATATCTGGAGTGACCCGTTTCTATTATTTTTGCTTTTAATTCCTCAAAGGGTAAAAGAAGATCTAGAGCTATAATATCAGGTCTGGGAACCATAACTGAAGCAACATCACGGTCTGCAAACCGAAAAACACT
>CAIYHQ010000085.1 GCA_903926075.1 uncultured Methanomicrobiales archaeon | reverse complement strand
TCACTTATTATCGTTTTTGCTTACCTCTTCTCGCGAAGTCGCTTTTTTATTGAAGTACTGGAAAACCGTCCCCTTTTATCAACCCGTATTTTGCTTATTATTATATTTGGTCTCCTTTCAATTTATGGACTTAATAGTGGAATTACAATTTCGGGGGCAGTATTAAATGTCAGGGACCTTGGTCCTATTCTTGCAGGGCTGATTTGCGGCCCTTATATCGGGTTTGGTGCAGGCCTCATTGGTTCGGTTTACCGATTGACCCTTGGAGGGACAAATGTAATCGGTGCTGCAATAGGACCGGTTCTGGCTGGTTCTCTCAGTGGTATCGCCTGGCTTGTTAACAAAAGGGCACTAGTATCTACACGCGCTGCAGTAATAATTACAGTTATTATAGAGTCATTTATTACAGCAATAGCTCTTATTATCAGAATTTTTTCCGGTTCTTCCTCTCAGGCATCCCAGGTAATTACTATTCTTCTGAATATTGCACTACCTATGATAATCTTTACGGCAATAGGTGTAGGAATTTTCACATTTATCATACATAATCTTCTTACAGAGAGAAAGACCCAGAGTGAAAAGGAAGAATTAAAACTGGAGATGACCCGGAAAGATGCAGAACTGGAGATTGCAGCTGAGATACAAAAAGGTTTTTTCCCTGAGGTCATCCCGCAGATTGAGGGTTTCCAGATAACCGGAAGGAGTATTCCTGCTAAAGAGGTTGGCGGAGATTTTTTTGATGTAATGCCTTTTGAAGTGATTCCATTCGGCTCTTCAAAGATAAGTATCATGATTGCTGACGCATCAGGTAAAGGAGTCCCTGCTACTCTTTTCATGGCACTTTCAAGAATCGTTGTCAGGATTAGTGCGCAGTGGTATAAAGACCCGCATAAAGCTATTGCCTTTGCCAACAGGGTTGTTTCAAAGGATTCAAAGACTGGAATGTTTGTCACTTTATTTTATGGAGTGCTTAACAATGTTTCAAAGTCCATGGTTTATGTTAATGCAGGGCATAATCCACCGATTATATATCATAAAGATTCAGCCAGTATTGTTGAACTTGAACTTACCGGAGTTGCTCTTGGAGCAATCGATGACATCGATTTCGAACAAAGAGAAGTTAACCTCTCTTCCGGAGATATTCTAGTACTTTATACCGACGGTATAACTGAAGCGATAAATTCTGCGGATGAAATGTTTGGCACAACAAGGCTGATATCTCTTATAAAAGAAGGCACGGAAACAATATCAGTAAGCGATCTAGCAGATAAAATTATAAATGCAGTAAATGTTTTCAGCGGAAAGATGCCCCAGTTTGATGATATAACACTTCTAATAGTTAAGGTCCTATGATTCAGAAAGAGAGTAAAAAAGTATATAACCGGATTTCTCTCCTTCTGGACGAGGGGAGTTTTCATTCTATTGAAGAAGATGACGATACTGAGTTGATAGGCGGCACAGGTACAATTAACGGAAGGTCTGTGACCATAATTGCAATAAACCCTGAGTCAATTATCAATAGAGACCCGGTCTCTATCCTGAAAAAAGAGATCTCTCTTCTGGATTTAGCTGAAAAGATGAAAACACCGGTTATTCACCTTGCGGATCGTCCCTTAAGGGTAGCAAAAGAGAAGACAACAATTCCACTTGGTGTTCTCCCTACATATATAAATCCAGAAGGTGCAGGCGGAGTTTTTTCAAAATTTGCAAGGTTATCAGGAGTTGTACCGAGGATTGCTATTGTTTTTTCACCTATTGCAACAACTCTCACTTATCCGGTTGCTGAATGTGATACCGCGGTTATGGTCGCAGGTTCAGGTATGTCCCTGGGCCGGCCTGATATGGTCAAACTTATGACCGGGGATAAAAGCTCATATGAAGAATATGGCGGAGCCCGTATGCATGCCGAAATATCGGGTCTTTGTGACATGTTTGCGAATAATGAAGCGGATGCACTGGAATGGACCAGAAATTATCTAACATATTTCCCTTCACATTACAAGGACAGGCCTCCGGTATTCAAAATAGATATGGGGGCTGAAAGAAAATCCAAAGCTGAAATTAAGATCCCAGATGATCCTTATATCGGTTTTGATATGTGTCCTTTGCTTTTAGATTTCGTGGATGAAGGGTCTCTCCTTTTCCACAGGTCACTATATGCAAAAGAACTGATTACAGCGTTCGCTCGTGTCCGTGGATATCCCCTGGGTATTATTGCAAATAATTCAATATACAAAGGTGGTATCCTGTTTCCTGAAAGTTGCAGGAAACTTGCGTCTTTTACATCGCTTTGCAATTCATTTAATATTCCACTCCTTTTTCTAGCAGACCTGCCCGGGTTTATGGTAGGAAAAACTTCAGAACAGGAGGGAATTGTTCAGTTAGGGGCCCTCGTATTATCAACAATTGCCCAACTGTCTGTGCCTCATATTTCTGTTATAGTAAGAAAAGCTTACACTGCAGGACTTTATGCCATGGGAGGTACCGGGTTTAATCCTGACAGGCTCTTGGCTTTCGAAGGGGCAGAACTTACAATCTATGGAGAAAAAGCAATTCGGAAACTGTCGCAGGACAGTTGCCTTACTGATAAGGAAGAGGATGATTTCGTTGAAAAAGTCAAAGAGAAGAGCAGTTTAAGTAATTATATTAACGAGGGCTTTCTCGACGCAATAATAAAACCATCTGATCTTCGGGAGGAGGTTTTCCAATTTTTAAAAAGAGATGCAGAAGTTGCCCTTATAAGGACTGAACCCAGGCGGGTCCTGTGCATATAATTGAACTCGCATTATAACAAATTAAAATTTTGAAAGAGTAAGGGTTCCAATAATCCTTAATTTACCGCCTTCGAGATAGTGTAGGACTGCAGAGTCCCCCTCTCTATATACAAGTTTCTTATCACTTTCAAAAGAGAGGCTTAATTTTCCACTTTTCATGTCTCCATGAACAGAGACTATCCTTACTGGTAGAAACTGCATCCAGTGACCGATATATGTTACCATCCCCTCTTTTAAAGTCGTCTGCCAGTATTTTATGACCACCAGTTCGCCTGAAATCTTAAAGCTGGAACAAAGACCTGATCCGTTAGAAAGGACATATCCCCTATCAAGTTCATCTGCCTCTATTCCTTTTAATGCAAGTCCCACCCTGTCATACATCACTGCATCCTCTGCATCATCATCATGCTTCTGAATAGACCTTATAATTGCTTTCTTTTTTACAGGATAGACCAGCACTTCATCGTGGCGGTGAATCATCCCGTCTATCACGCCCCCTAATATAACAGTACCAATTCCTTTTACATTGAAGAAATGGTCAATAGAAACACTGCCAACACGCAATTCCAAAGGTTTTCTTTCTTTTTCCAACAATATAGCGAGGTCAAGCAGTGACTGTCGGATAAGGGCGGGATCATCGGGAACAATCCTGTATTTTTCAATATTTGTTCCACGAATCAGGGGTGCAATCTGTTCTGCAGTGATGTAATTACGTAGTATTAAAAACCCATGGTTTATACCGGAGCAATGGAGCATTACTACACATTCGCCAAATTCCGGCGTGATAGCATCAATTACGACAACTGCCGCTAATGATTGCGAAACCGCGAAAAATAGAGAAGATAGTTTATCAGGATAACGTGTAGGTTCTATTATAGTTACGGTTAAATCACCTTTTTTAAGGTTGTAATATGTTATGTCAGTAGATGTCCCTTTTTTCCCAATCTCCTTTGCATATTCTGGTGGACCGATAACTGCAACGTTAAGGTTTGGCATTGTGGATAAGGTTTCGACCTTATCTTTTAAGAGGCTAATTACGATTAAAAAAAAGTGCCGGTTTTCTGGAGAGATATACACCTATAAGAAGGTCATTTACCCTCTCTTTTTGCCGTTCTGTATTATCTGTACAAAATTTTTATTTATATTTTGATTTTCGTTCCGATTATTCAGACTAGTGATGAAACTAAATAAAATTAGGAAAAGAACCATGAATTTAAGGGTAAAAAAAATGTAACTCGGAGATAAAAAAAGACTGGTTCCCTTAATAATGAATTTGCCATTGTCCCATAGAACATTGAAAAGCACTGGAAACTCAAGATATAGTAAGACTTGTGCAGCGTAAAAAAGTATTCGTTTATATAAAGAGGAAACAAGAAAGAGCGCTAAAAATGGAGTTAGCCATAATAGATATTGAGGACTGAATATTGGATTTGTAATGATAAATACAAAGAGGGACAGTGAAATATAAACCAGAAGATCTTTTTCGCTCACTGATTTACTGCGGTAGAATATGTAAAGAAGGAGTAGTTCAAGAAGAACACAGATTAAAAATGATACTTTACTCACAAACGCTACACCAATAAGATTGTAAAATGAAAAATCAAGAAAATACACAAAACTTGAGGCCTGAGGACTCCGGGATATATGAAAAAGGTAAGTATTAAGGAATCCATTGAGATTCATAAGGAGAAAAGGCAGGATTATAAGCAAAAAAAGAATAAATGCGTAAAAAATATTCCTTTTAATTTTATCAGGTCTTTCATTATTCTTAAGATCATATATAATGTAATAAGGCAGAACAAGTCCTGGGAACCATTTAATGAGAAAACCCACCACAGATGTAAGATATGCCCCAAGATTGACCCTGTAAATGAATAAAAAAATGGAAAGCATAAGTACGAAAACTGCAAACGCATCATATTTTGTAAGAGTAAAATATGCGGATCCAAAAGCAGTAGCATACATTATCCCAGATAACCAAGCAAACTGACGTCCATATAGTTTCATGGCGATAAAATAGACAAAAATTCCGGTAAAAAGGTCAAATAATACCATCAGGCCCTGAAATGATAAAATAAATACAATACTATTATTTAGAAACCAGGCAGGGATCATTGCGAGTAAAACGGGAATGAAAAAGAGCTGGGGGTATTCTACAGGAAAATTTACGTATGGTATCAAGCCATTGGATATTATATTTTTTGCGTAGCTTAAGTAAATTGAGAGATCGTACATATCAATAAATGTATGAAAAATGTCAGTTGTAATAATGGTAATTAGCACTTTAACTGTCAGGGATAAGAATACAAGGCTGATAATGTCAATTTTTATCTGCTTTTTTGGACAATCTGAAGAGTTGATAACTCTATCAAAAAGAGAATGAATTTCTTGTGAAAAATTAATTGTCATATTATTATATAGTTATTTTTGAATTGAGAAAAAAGTACCTTCTCACTCTTTAAGTAGTAAGTGCAAATTTACTTCTTGCTCAAATACTCCTCCAAGTAACTCTCCGGTTTATAAGGTAATTCCAGAGAAAAACAGCCAATATTCCAATAATGTTCGAAATTAGATAATAGACCCCAAACTTCTCGGTGAGAATATACAAGAGAGTGATGTTCAAAACGATGCCGACAATTGAAAAAATGTGATAAGAAACCAGTCTTTTCCACCATATTCCGACTAATGTACTTTCTTTCTTTTTAAATGTCCAGACTTCATTCCAAAAAAAATTGTTCAATATTGAGGCTTCAATTGCCAAAATACTCGAGTATAGATAATACACCCCGGCATATTCCGTCAGAGCGAATAACAAACCCATATTTAAAATGACACCAGATAAACCCACAATAATAAATTTTATTGCATAGATTGATTCAATCCATATACGTGAATCGTGGTGGTGCAGGGAGTAAATAAAGAATTTTAAAATTCGAACCGCGATTTCTCCAATCCTTACAAAATGAAGTTTTTTGTAAGTCTCTTGTCCATGAATATATGGAATATCCAGAACTCTTCTCCAATGCCCCTTTGCAAGAATTTCAAGGAGAAGATTTGGTTTTACATCAAGAGATACCTGGTGAAGCACTTCTGTATTAATTAGAAAATCTTCACTCAATGGCGAATACACATCCGGAAATACCATCCTTGCAAAGATGGATGCTAGATCATGTTTATTATTTAATTTTTCAATTTTGTTTTCATTATTTTCACTTACCTTTCTCCCAAGTATAATTATTTCATATCCGGTATTAATGTGAGATAATAATACGAAATATTTTTCAGATTGTACCCTCTCTTTTTCATGGGTCATCAACATCCATTTACAGGAATTATCCTGTATGGCTTGGTTTAATTCAACGGAATACAATTCTGGTTCATTAAAGATCTTTATAACTTCCTGTTCACTCCCAGGAAAATCCTCATTCAAATGTTTATTTGGACTATGTTTAGTCCCGGGCCGAACCAGTATAAAAATTTTAACTCTGATATTTTTTTCAGAAAAAATTGTTCTTAATTTTTCTATCTCGTCTATTAATGTTTCAACAGGGTCTTCAAAAAAAATGGCACAAAGAAGATAATTCATTACAAATTTCCAATTTTGTAAAATTTATGCGGCTATAAGAATTATATAACCCATAAACCTTCCAATAGGCACAGCTTTTTCCTTAATCCATGCAATAGTGGTGCCTTGTGGATCTGCAGCCGGTAGATCACTTTCAGATATAATGAATAATATTCTTGAGTTTCCCTTTTTCGAGAAAATTTTCATCAGATCATCTGTCGACGATGCACCCACAACAGTTGTTCCGTCTTTTTTAGCATCATAATAGTAATTGAATGGTTGTGTCATATATGCGGGCATCAGGACGATAATATCATTATTCTGAGAGAATCCGTGTATCTCCTGTGAAAGGGTCCGAAGGTCATCTTTGGTATACGAGGTGTAATAGCCTTCCAAAGTTGAAGCATTCAATAAAACAGCGAAAATAAGAAGGACCATTAAAACTGTCTCTTTTTTAACGTATTTCGAAAAAGTGCAACTTGAATACCCTATACCCAGGAACAGGAATGGGAGAAGTATTATTAAATATCTAGGCTCCATCGGCATCCGGTATGAGAGAAACATACTCACGAGAAATGCGATAATAACCGTACCGAGAGTAAGTGCCGCTATCTTCCGGTTTCGTAAAATCATGTACCATACTCCTGAAAAGAAGAGGACTGCCAATACAACAAGAGCAATAATATTGAAACCAGCGAGGTCCAGGAGAGAGTAGGTTATTACGTCAAGTCCCTGAATTCCATATGTCGGTGAAGAACCAGTGCGGAGAATAAAGAGATCTATCATTACAACAATTAGTGGAAGAGTAAGGATGAAAAATAAAATAAGGGCATAGAATGTATTTCGCAATACACCTATCCCGCCTTTTGCGGCACTTAATAGATAGGGTGAGAACAAGAACAGTACTGCAACAATTATCAGTGCATAGAAGTGAGTCCAGAAAGCAAGAGCTGAAAAAAATCCGAAAATAAGCCAGTTAACGCAATCATTTTTATCTATTGCCTTCCCATAAAAGAGGAATGCAAGTGAGAGGAAAAAGAGCATCGTGGTGTATGCCCTTGCATCCTGTGACCACATGATGTGAAATGGGGAGGTTGCAAGAAAAGCGGCAGCAATAATTCCTACACCCCTGCTTCCGTATTCTCTCCCAATCCAATAAAAGAGAAAGACGGTCAGTGTTCCCAGGAGTGCCGGAATAAACCTTAAAGCCCATTCACTAGTGCCAACAAAAGAGATCAGATGTTCTATCCAGTTGAAGAGTGGAGGATTGAACTCTCCTCCTGCTGTCGTCTTCCATATCCCAATGAACGAGTTCTGTGCAATATTGTAGGTGACTGCTTCGTCAAGCCATAGAGAGTTGAAATCCAGGTGGAAAAATCGTAAGAATGCTGCAATAAATGTTATTATAACTGCAATCTGCGTATATCTGTCAGTCTTCAACTCTTCACGAAAGGCTTTGATGCGTCCAACACAGGCATCTGGAAATTTTTTTGTGCTGTCTGTTCCTATTCGAGAATTCTTCATAATATCAATCCGTAAAAATTGTAAAATTATACTGTTTTTTATTCTTTACCTTTAATTTTATAAACAGTATTGATCTGCAGGATACTTAACAAAATCTATATCATCTACAGAGTTAATTGGCGGGTTAAGGAGAGATAGTAATTCAGATTCAGACTTTACAAGTTCAGAAGACTCAGAAAGCATCAGGTTTACAGGTTCATATAATCCAAATCTTCTGAAATCAGTCCGTAGTGAAATAATTCGTTTTCCTAACGCGAACGCATAGCCCATTTCCCAGGATGTTCCTGAATCAGCATCTGAACCATCAACAATTGCAATAACAAGGTCACATTCATGTAATGCTTTCACATGCTGCGAAAAAATTTTTTTGTGACCTTCTTTTGTGAATAACTCTGAGGTATCTCCTGATTCCTGAGGGATATAGACTTTGAAAAAGGACTTTTTCAGGATATTTGCAATGAAACTGTTAAATTTTTTTTCAGCCAGGGTAAACAGGGGAGCAGCAAGATATATTTTGTATGCAGCGAAATGTGCAACATCAAAGGCAGGAATGTCCGGAAACCTGTTAAGAAATACTCCTCTCCCTTCCTTTTTTCCAGTATTCTTGACAAATTTACCTATATTTAAAGAATTATCGTTTTTTTGAACTTCAACTTCTTTTTTTTCAATGCCATAGTAGGTACTTGTAACACCGCACGTTGGTGAGGAGTTCACACCCAGAATACAGAGGGGTAGGCCACAGGATTTTATAATTTCTCTCACATTCATTGTGAGGGTCTCGAGGATTGCATGAAACTCAGGGGTGTTCAGCCTTTCAAGATAGGTTCCGGGTTTTCTTTTATTACCCAGGTATTCCGTCTCCGGACAGGGTAGCGAGATTACTTCAAGCCCGAATTCCTTGCAACGATTTAGAGATTTAATATAATTTTTCAAATCTATCTCACTGGTTATTCCATCAGCCCTGAGATGAGGATGTATACAGCAAGGGCATACCAGAACGTACATTCATAAGATATTCTCTCTCAACGATGATAGATGATCCCGCTTTATGCATACCGGGACAATACCTGCGACCCAAAAAAGTGCTCGGTTAAAAGACTTGAACGTGCAGGTCTACTTACAATTGTACCAAAAATTCGTGCAATTCCCAAGGGCTCAATGCTCCTTGACCCTACTGTTCCTCAGGCGCTCTCACCGGCAGATAAACACATGGTTCATTCTCTTGCAGTACTTGACTGCTCATGGGCAGTCCTTGAATCAAAAGCGATCAGGAACTGGCGTCTCAAGCGAGCCCTTCCACTCCTTTTTGCTGCAAACCCGGTAAATTTTGGCAAACCATGCGTACTCTCGTCATTGGAAGCACTGGCAGCAGCCCTCTACATATTTGGAGAAGAAGAACAGGCTATGCATGTACTTTCAAAGATTTCATGGGGAATCAGATTCTATGAGCTTAATGAAGAACCACTTACTTTATATAAAAATGCGAAGGACAGTGCAGAGATAATTGAAATACAATCTGGATACATGTAAACTGACTAAACTTATCTATTTTAATCAGATTTAATCAAATTAATTTTTCAATATTCAAAAATTTTAAAATTTTTTTCGAAACGATTATAACCTTACATAGAGCACAGCATCATCATGATCAAGGTTGCGATCAATGGATACGGCACCATCGGAAAACGAGTTGCTGACGCTGTAACTCTTCAGAAAGACATGAAACTTATAGGGGTTTCAAAAACAAAAATTAGCGCAGAGGCTTTTGTAGCAAAATCAAAAGGATATCCACTCTATATCGCTGACCTCGAAAAGAGGTCTGAATTTGAAAGCGCAGGTATCCGGGTTGAAGGTAGTGTTGATGAAATGATTGCATCTGCTGATGTTGTCGTTGATGCAACACCAGGTGGCGTTGGACAAAAGAACCGTGCCCTATACGAAAAAGCACATGTAAAAGCCCTCTGGCAGGGAGGAGAGAAACACGAAGTTGCTAACTTTTCCTTCAATTCACAGTGTAATTATCGTAGCGCGATTGGAAAACAATTTGTACGTGTAGTTTCCTGTAACACTACAGGTCTATGTAGAGTTATTAACACGATTGATTCGGCTATTGGTGTTGAAAAAGTCAGGGCAGTTATGGTCAGGCGTGGTTCAGACCCGGGTGAGATTAAGAAAGGCCCGATAGATGCAGTAGTCCTTGACCCGGTAGAGATTCCAAGCCACCATGGCCCGGATGTCCAGACGGTCCTCCCTCACATTTCAATTGTTACTTCTGCAATGATTGTCCCTGCAACGATGATGCATATGCATTCTGTCCAGATGGACCTGAAAAAAGAGGTTAAAACTGAAGAGATTATCGAATTATTCAGGAAAAATCCCAGAATAGGACTCATAACAAAAGAGACAGGAATAAAGAGTACAGCACAATTAAAGGAATATGTGATGGATTTAGGAAGGCCGAGAGCAGATCTGTGGGAGAATGGAGTTTTTCTTGAATCAGTTAAAGTGGTGGGCAAAGATCTCTATCTCTTTCAGGCTATTCATCAGGAAGCCGATGTAGTTGTTGAGAACATCGATGCTATCCGTGCAATTTCAGGAGAGGTTACTGATCCTGATACTTCAATCAAAATGACAAATGAAGCAATGGGTTTTGTGGCAATCAGATGATAATAATTTAAATTCATTTATTTCTGCAATTAATGTTGCCTGCTATCATTACTCATCCAGAAGAATTTCATTAACCTGACATTATCTTCTGCATTAATGCCATAATCCCTGGTCTTCCACCCTCAACTATACCCTTCCCTGCTCCGAGCATATCTATCGAGGATGAACCAAACATCTCCTCATTAAGACGTTCATTAATCTCGTTAAATGCCCGTTTATAAGCAATACAATGAGGGTCAACACCTTTCACTTCCCCATTTGTCAGGGCAATTGCATTATAAGGACACCCTCCTCGGCAATATCTTATATGAGTGCAATCCTGACAGTTTTTATCAACATATTCTTTAAACCGTAGCATACGCTGACCTGCTTCAGAGGCGAGCAGTTCTTCCTTTGAGGGGTGAGTTCTTACATGTCCCATTACAAAGTCTGGCATCCCGACAAAGCGATAGCAGGGATAAATATCACCTTCAGGCCCTATTGCAAATGTATTTCCCATGCAGTCAACGAACGTGCATACCGATCCTCTCCGGGTAAATACACACCTGAATAGATCATTGATATTCATGACCTCAATTTTTCCCAGGTTCTCAAGGTACCTGTCAAGCAGATATACAAGTAGTTCCCCATAAAGTTCAGGTGAAAGTGCCCACTTATTCGGATTGTCTCCCTTCATCGATGGTAAAGCAGGATGAAGTTTGAGGACTAAGTTATTATTGAGGAAAAATTCGAATATCTTCTTTTTATATTCTATTGAATACGAAGTGAACGTGCAAATGAACCTCACTGATAATCCGGATTCCTGTGCAATTTTATAGCCCCGCATTGTTTTTTCAAAATATCCTTCACCCCTCTGAAGATCGTTTATTTCCTTTGGACCATCAATGCTTGAACCGACAGGGATGGAATATTCTGAAAAAATTTCGGCAATTTCCCTTGTCATTCTCCAGAGATTCGTCTGAATTGCAAAAGAGGGCCTTAATTCAGTTAACTCGTCAGAAATGAGTGGTAGTGCTTTACGATAAAAATCTGCGCCTGCGAGAAGTGGCTCACCGCCATGAAATGTTACTGTCACTTGATCCTTTTGGAAATCCTTAAGCCAGAGTGCAACATCATTTACTGTTTCAAGGTTCATTACCGAAGAATTTTCCTCTGAACTCCAGCAATAACTACAGTTTGATGGGCAGCCCAGGGTTGGGATAAGCATTATATGAAACGGACTCTTCATGTTGCCTCGGATTTTCCACTGTGTTCTATGTATCTTTTGTATAAATGAATAAGAGCTGTTATACGACCAAACTTAGCATGAGTACAATTTTTTTTTTTGGGGGGGTAACCATTAACGCATTTTAATCTCAATTCTAAGTAATGGATGAAAAAAACCTCGCCATGAGAAATGCAGTCGAGGTCGTAACAGAGGATGAGCTTACAGGACTTCTTGCAAAAGATAAAAAAAGTGTCTATGCAGGCTATGAACCCAGTGGCGAAATCCACCTTGGCCATATGGTCACTGTCAACAAGCTTATTGATCTTAATAATGCTGGTTTTGAGGTGACAGTCCTTCTCGCCGACCTTCACGCATTCCTGAACCGGAAAGGAACTCTGGACGAGGTCCGCGAACTTGCAGAGTATAATAAAAAATGTTTTCGCGGGCTTGGACTCAGGGATGTCCGTTATGTTCTGGGAACTGACCTCCAGCTGGAACGTGAATACGAACTCCTGGTACTGAAACTCTCGCAGCAGATAACTCTGAACCGTGCAACAAGGAGTATGGATGAAGTCGGCAGACAGATGGAAGCCCCAATGGTCTCTCAGATGATTTATCCGATAATGCAGATGGTAGATATAGCTCTTCTGGGAGTTGATGCCGCAGTTGGTGGTATTGACCAGCGCAAGATTCACATGCTGGCTCGTGAGCACCTGCCTGGTGTAGGGTATAAAGCTCCAGTATGCATCCACACTCCAATCCTTAACGGGCTTGATGGAAAGAAGATGTCATCTTCCAGTGGAAATTACATCTCTGTAGCTGATCCTGAAGACATTGTCCGTAAAAAATGCGAAAAGGCTTTTTGTCCCCCTGATATCCTAGAGAACCCGGTCCTGCAGATATTTCATCACCATATCTTTCCAAGGATACAATGCGTTACAGTAAAAAGACCAGAAAAATTTGGGGGTGACAGAGAATTTTATTCATATACTGAACTTGAGTCTGCTTATGGTAAAAATGAAATACACCCTCTTGATCTTAAAAAGACTCTCGGACGCGAATTAAATGAGATACTCGCACCAGTAAGAGATTATATTGAAAAATAAAAAAAATAAAAAATGAAAAGGAAGAAATATTGCTTCAAAGAATAATTCGGGGTGATTGATGAAATTAGATGAATTACAGGATTCATTTGATCGAAAAATTGAAGACTTTGGAGTCAGGATAAAAGATAAATCTATTTTTAAGGTTAGAAATGACGTATTTGATGAGAGTACATATCTTGCTCTTTATAAACTTGCAAAAAAAGGGATGATTACCGCAATCGGAGGTTCAATAAGCATTGGAAAAGAGGCAAATGTCTTTTATGGGGAACAAACAGACAGAGCAATTGCAATAAAGATCTATCGCATCCAGACTGCGGACTTTAAAAACATGAGTGAGTACATCATTGGTGACCGTCGGTTCTCCCAGATTAAGAGGAAGAGAAGAGATCTCATCTTTGCGTGGACAAAAAAAGAATACAGCAATCTTTCCCGCGCATTTGCTTCTGGAATCCGGGTTCCTGAACCCCTGAAATGGGATAGGAATATCCTGATTATGGAGTTTATTGGTGAAGATGAGGTATCATATCCCCAGATGCGTAATTCCTTCCTCTCTGATCCATCCATGACATACAATCAAATTATTCAGTTTATTGAAGATCTTTATCTCAAAGCAGGACTTATTCATGCAGATCTATCCGAATACAATATTCTGATTGGAGGGGGTCCTGTCTTTATAGATATGGGACAATCGTTACAGATTGATCACCCTCGTGCACTCTTTTATTTGAAAAGGGATATCACAAATATAAACAGATATTTTATGAAATCTTGTGAGGTTGTTGATCCCGAGAAGTTTATTGACAGTCTATTGGCAACCTTTGAAGACCGGAAATCCGGAATGGAGGTGAATTAAAATATGTTACAGGAGCTTAAACTTAACAATACCAGAATAGGCGTCCTTATCGGAAAAGGTGGCGCCACAAAAAAAGAGATAGAAGAAAAGACCGGAACGCAGATTCATATAGATTCTGAAGAGGGAACTGCTACAGTCGGGGGAGAGGATACTGATAAACTCCTGAGAGCGATACAGGTTATTAATGCTATAAACAGAGGGTTTTCTCCAGAACGATCTTTCTGCCTTCTAGATGATGAGGATCTGCTCCTCGATATTATCGATCTCTCACTCGTTATTGAAAACCCACGCCAGTTAGACAGGATTAGGGGACGAATTATAGGTAAAGATGGAAAGGCACGCGAACAGCTTGAAGATATGACAGATACCGAGATCTCGATATTTGGAAAGACAGTTGCAATCATCGGACTTCCTGAACAGATAAAGCCAGTAAAGACAGCTATTGAAATGCTTATCCAGGGTATTCCTCACGAGGCAGTCTTTTCATTCCTTGAAAAGAAACGTCGTGAAGCAAAGAAGGATATGATCTCGTATTATTATTGATAATACCCGGAGAATCATACATAACCCTCGTTTCAACTGGAGAGTTTTCAAGCGCGCTTTATCTCTTGTTTATAAATACCAACCCGTTATCCTGATATTAGACTGGAATTAAAGGGGTTAAATGTGAAGATATCAAGCCTGCCAGTGTCCAATGAACTAAAAAGTTATTATGAGGCCAGAGGAATTACACTTCTTTATCCGCCTCAGGCTGATTGTGTTAAAAAAGGTTTATTCGAAGGAAAAAACCTTCTCATATCGATTCCAACAGCAAGTGGCAAGACGCTTGTTGCAGAAATGGCTATGCACTACCAGATTGCAAAAGGGGGGAAATGTCTTTATATCGTACCTCTTAAAGCCCTTGCCAGTGAAAAGTACGATGAATTTAGCAAAAAGGGAGTGAATATCGGTATCTCAACGGGTGATCTTGACCAGAAAGATGAATATCTCGGAAAAAATGACATTATTGTTGCTACAAGTGAGAAAGTTGATTCTTTATTGAGAAACAATACGAGCTGGATTAATGAAGTTTCACTACTGGTAGTTGACGAAATTCATCTAATCGATTCTGATTCACGAGGTGCAACCCTCGAACTTGTTATAACAAAAATCCGCACAAAAACTCCCAACTTACAGATTATTGGTCTCTCTGCAACAATTGGCAATCCTGAAATGTTAGCTGGCTGGCTTTCGGCCGAGCTTGTTACAAGTACCTGGAGACCGGTTGACTTAAGGCAGGGAGTTTTTTTCCTTGACAGGATTTATTTCAAGGACTCAGAAAAAAAAATCTTGCAAACGTCTAAACATGACGATCTGAATCTCTGCCTTGATACAATTCGTGAAGGAGGTCAATGCCTTGTTTTTGTATCATCACGCAGAAATGCCGAGGCCTTCGCAAAGAGGGCTGCCTCAAGTCTTAAACTGAATACAGAGGAGGCAAGGGCTGCTGCGGCTATGCTCAAAGCTATAGCGGTTACAGACCAGGGAAACACACTTGCCGATTGTGTTGCTTACGGAAGTGCCTTTCACCATGCCGGACTTCAAAGAAAAGAGAGGAAAATAATTGAACAGGCGTTCAGAAAAGGAATTATTAAAGTAATATCATCAACTCCCACCCTGGCTGCAGGACTGAATCTTCCAGCAAGAAGAGTCATAATCCGTGATTACCTTCGTTTCACTTCAGGACAGGGAATGTTACCCATTCCTGTTTCAGAATACCATCAGATGGCGGGAAGGGCAGGAAGGCCTCATCTGGATCCATATGGAGAAGCAATTCTATTAGCAAAAGATCGTGAGGGGCTTAGTGCCCTGAAAGAATGGTATATAGATTCTGATCCAGAAAAAATACACTCCCAATGTGCCCAGGAGCAGGCACTCTCTTCCCATATCCTTTCCCTTTTTGCTTCAGGTTTTGTAAATTCACGTGAAGAACTCCTGGAGTTTATGAAGGGCACATTCTATCAGCACGAAAATAAAGAGGCCCGATTACTCATTAAGACAATTGACAAAGTACTTGCACTTCTTTTGTCATATGAAATGATAGTCAGCATAGGGAATGATATTGCACCAACAGATTATGGGTCGCTTGTATCACAGTTATACGTCACTCCTCGTACTGCAGAGACAATCGTATACGCTTTAAGAAATGCAGATGAATACAGCGATATCGGGCTCCTTGAAACAATATGCTCGACATATGATATGCCACGCTTGTTTGCAAACCAAAAAGACCTTCATATCATTTTAAAGTTTATTCAGGAGAAAAATAAAGATTTCTGGAGTTCTTTTGACTATTCAGAAGAGGATGAAGAGGTATTTAGAATCATTAAAACTGCTGCAGTTCTTGATTTCTGGCTTAGAGAAACCGAGGAGAAAAATATCTGTGAATATTTCAACATCGGTCCAGGTGATATTTACAACCTTGTTGAAAGCATGACATGGCTTGTTCATGGTGCCCTAAGGCTCTCCCGGATGTTCCGGATAGATTTCAGTCGTAAATTAGGTGAGATAGAACTATGCATGAAGTATGGGTGCAGTCGTGAACTTATTCCATTAGTCAGGATTCACAATATCGGCAGGGTTAGAGCGAGAAAACTTTATAACCATGGAATAAAGGACGAGCAGGCAATAAAAAAAGCAGGAAAGGAGACCCTTGTAAATATTATAGGAAAGGGTGTTGGGGAAGATATATGGAGCACAATTGAAGATAAAGCAGGATACGATTCACAAAAAAGGCGGTTAATAAAGAAGGATAGGATCAATAAAGAGCCGAAACAGACAGAGCTCCTTTGAATATGGAGGCAATCACAGAAATGACTTTGCTCATAGAAAAAGTCCAGTTTGAAATTATTGATGAAAAGGAATGGCTTAAAGAATTAAGAAAGATAGCCGGGAGAAACGGAGTCCATATAATCTGCATAAATAATAAACTTATAACTGGCAGGATTCATGTCAAAACAGCGGTTTGCCAGGCACTTAGAGCTTTTAAAGAGAGAAGGATGATAGCACAATCCCTAGAAATGGAAGTACTTCTATCTGCAGCTGCAACCCGGCAATGTCATGAAGCTGTAAATTTTGGAGTCCATAAAGGATTGAATAATTGTTACTTATGTATTATTTCGGAAGGTTATGATAAATCCAAAATTTCCCAGGAACTGATGAATTTTATGACAAAAGTTGATGAGGACTGGGAGTTAATTTCAGAAGAAAGATTCCAGAAAATTATTGGCCAATATAAAATTACTCCTCCTGAACTTTTATTAACTGGAAATTTACGACTTACTGAACTTGTTGTTGAAAGAATTGCTATGCTTGAACTTGACAGGTAATTTTTCTTTTTGCTTTATTGGAGTCCTTTTCCAATTAAGGTAAAATATGAGATAAGATATGACGTATTTCCGGAATTATCAGTTTTTCTGTTGCCAGTTGAACTGCTTTTTGAGAGCCGGGAATACAAAAAATTAATTTATTTTCAAAAATACCTGCTGTTGCCCGCGATAACATTGCTGCACTGCCTATTTCCAGAAAACTAAGATATCGAAAAATTTCTCCAAATCCTTCAATTTCTTTTTCAAATAGTGGTCGGATAGCTTCGATGGTGCAGTCATCATAAGTAAGACCAGTTCCTCCATGAGTAATTATACAATTTACTGATTTTAAAGCTTGTTTTAATTTTTCTATTATCAATTCTTTTTTATCAGGAACTATATCATAATAATTACATGTAATATTTACTTTACTAAGTAAATCTTTGATTATCAAGCCGCTTATATCTGTTTCTTTTGTTCTTGTACTTGAAACTGTAATGATTCCTAAAGAGATAGGAAAGATTTTTTCATGATTTTTTTTCATTTTTTCCCTCTGCCCATAAATTCCTAAGTTTTTATTGGTTGTTAAAAGTAATAATTGAAAGGCTGACAAAAACGTTGATGTTTTTTTGGGAGACCCCTTTGTTTCCACTGGAAACGAAAAATTATTGTTTCACCTTTCCTTCTTTTTTTTTATGAAATAATAAGATTTATATTCAAATAAATGTTAATGGAAACAGGGATATTTTTTATTCATTTTTACTTTAAATTTTCATTTTTTTCCCTTTACACATACATTCCAATGGAAGTAAAGGGGTGTGGGTGAAATACACAGTTTAGTTAATATAAACATAAAAAGTTCAAAGTTAAGTATTATTGTGATACCGATGACGTTAATAACAAAAACTCACTAATTTTTCCGTTCATATGGAATCTTCCGAAGATATTCTTGAAGGTCCAACCGGACTTTTCAAGAAGTATCTCATAAACAATAGGATATTTCGGAATAGAGATGTCTTGCGGCACTCCTATAGACCTCTGAATTTACCCCACAGACAGTCCCAAATTGAGCAGGTAGCTTCCATTCTAGCTCCAGCTCTTAGAACTGAAACACCGTCAAATATACTTATTTATGGAAAAACAGGTACTGGAAAGACAGTTGTTGTTAGGTATGTAGGTATCGAACTTGAACATGCAAGTAGTCAGATGGGAACCTGCTGCAGAGTTGTTCATTTAAACTGTGAACTTATCGATACTCAATACAGAGTTCTCGCACAGATAGCGAAACTCCTTCTAGGAGTTGATGAAATTGCAAGTGATAAAGCTCACTCGCATATACCCATGACTGGATGGCCAACAGATCAGGTATATCAGGAACTAAAAAATCAGATTGAATCCATTAACGGAGTTTTAATTATTATTCTTGATGAAATAGACAAACTCGTAAAGAAAAGTGGTGACGATACCCTTTACAATCTGACCCGCATTAACACTGACCTTGTCAGATCAAAGGTAAGTATGATAGGAATTTCAAACGATTTAAGTTTCAAGGATTTCCTTGATCCACGTGTCCTCTCATCCCTTTCTGAAGAAGAACTTGTTTTTCCACCGTATAATGCCCTCCAGCTGGTTGATATCCTCAAGCAAAGAGCAAAAGAAGCTTTTTTCGATTCAGCTCTTGAAGAAGGAGTAATCCCGCTATGCGCAGCTCTTGCAGCACATGAACATGGAGATGCCAGGAGAGCACTGGACCTCCTCAGGGTTTCGGGTGAACTTGCAGACCGCGAAGATTCGTCAGCAGTTAAAGAATTACATGTTAAATTGGCTCAGGCGAAGATTGAAACTGATAGTATGAGTGAATGCGTCTCAACTCTTCCAACTCAGAGTAAAGTAATACTCTATTGCATGTTAATCCTTGATCAGATGGGGCTTAATATCTTCACAAGTGGGGAAGTTATCAGGATATATAAAAAAGTCGCCCCTAAAATGGAGCTGGATGTCCTTACCTCCAGAAGGATTACAGATCTTATCTCTGAACTGAATATGCTTGGAGTAATTAATACGCGTGTCGTCAGCAGAGGAAGATATGGCCGGACAAAAGAGATGTGGTTTGATGGGAACTCACAGAAAATAATGGATGTTATCATGAGTGATATGCGTCTTTCCCATCATGAACTTTCTGAACCTGACCTTGCAGAACTCAGAAGTTTACTAAGGTGAAAAAATGGACAAAACTGACCTCTTAATCCTTAAACTGCTAGAAGAAAATGCAAAGATTGATACTCAGGACCTTGCTATAATGACAGAAATTCCAACTGTAGAGGCAGAATCACGAATTAAAGTAATGGAAAAAGAGGGAATAATCAGACGTTACAGTGCAGTAATCAACTGGGAACAGACAGGCTACACACCGGTTCTTGCAGTTCTGGACCTGAAAGTCAGTCCTGAACGTGATTTTGGATATGACCGAATTGCTGACAGGATTGCACGATTTTCAGAAGTAAAAGCACTTCGTCTGGTGACCGGGGCATATGATCTGGAAGTGCTTGTCAGCGGAAAAAGTATGCAGGAGATTGCAAGGTTTGTTGCAGAGCATATAGCTCCAATGGACCGGATACGTGAGACTGCAACCCATATTGTCATGAAAGTCTATAAAGAAAATGGAGATATTTTTTTTGAACGTGAAGTCGGTGAAAGACTCCCGTTCTCATTCTGAGGTAATATAATGCGAAATTTCATCTCAGACAGGGCGAGAATAATTCCACCGTCCGGAATCAGAAAGTTTTTTGATCTGGTTCTCTCGATGGATGATGTTATCTCTCTTGGTGTTGGTGAACCGGATTATGTCACTCCATGGAAGATATGTGAAGCTGGGATATATGCAATTGAGCAGGGATTTACATCTTATACGTCAAACAAAGGAATTGAGTCACTGAGAATCTCTCTCTCGAGGTACCTTCAAACTGAATATAATCTCATGTATGAGTCGGATTCGCAGATGATAATTACGGCAGGCGTGAGTGAAGCACTTGACATTGCTATTCGTGCAGTAATAAATCCTGGAGACGAAGTGCTCGTTACAGACCCGATTTATGTGTCATATCCCCCCTGTGTTACACTATCAGGTGGAAAAGCAATACCTGTGCCCTGTGATGAGAAAAACCAGTTTAAACTACTCTCTGAAACGCTTATAGAAAAAGTTACTCCTAAAACTAAAGCCCTCATCATGAACTTTCCCAATAATCCAAGTGGGGCTGTAATGGAAAAGTCTGATCTCAAAGGTATCGCTGATATTGTAACCGATCATGATCTTCTCCTCATTAGTGACGAAGTCTACTCAGATCTTACATATTCAGGAAAACATGTTCCTGCAGCGACAATAGGAGATCTATGGGAAAGGACTATCACACTTAACGGGTTCTCGAAATCATATGCAATGACTGGCTGGCGAATCGGATATCTCTGTGCACCTGACGAGATTTGTGAAGCTGCCCTTAAGATCCACCAGTATGTTATGTTATGCGCCCCGATAATGGGCCAGATGGCAGCAAACGAAGCTTTGAAGAGTGGAAATGAGGACAAGGAAGAGATGGTAAGGGAATACAGGATGAGAAGAAATCTCTTTGTAGAGGGTCTTAACAGAATAGGTCTTCCCTGTCACGTTCCGGAAGGTGCATTTTATGCATTTCCGTCAGTGAAAGAAACCGGACTCTCTGACACTGATTTTGCGGAACAACTTCTGAAGGAGTCCCGTGTGGCTGTAGTTCCAGGAAGTGTCTTTGGGGAAAAAGGAAAAGATCATATCAGGTGTGCGTATGCAGTATCAAGGGAAGACCTGGCAGAGTCATTAAGGAGAATAGAGTCTTTCATTGAGGGACTAAAATAAAACAGCGCACCTTTATTGCTTTTATCATCAAATACTGAGTGAAAGAGAATGAGCTGTACAATCATTGTTGGTGGTTTTTTTGGGGATGAAGGAAAAGGAAAAATTGTTGCACATATCGCCCAGGAAGATCATCCGTCCATTATATCGCGTGGTGGCGTTGGCCCAAACGCTGGCCATACCGTGGTAGTAGGGGAAAAAGAATACGGTGTAAGGATGATCCCGTCCGGATTTGTTTACCCGGATGCAAGACTGTTCATTGGAACGGGTGTTCTAGTAAATCCAAGGATACTTGAGCAGGAGATCGAACAGCTTGATGTCAGACACAGAATTTTTCTTGATAAACGATGCGGAATAATTGAAGAAGATCATATTGCGCGTGATAAAGGGGATGTATACCTCTCAAAGAAGATAGGGACTACAGGAAGCGGATGCGGCCCTGCAAATTCTGACAGGGTAATGAGGGTCTCAAGGCTTGCAAAAGATGTCCCTGAGTTGCAGGAGTTCCTTATTGATGTCCCTCTTGAACTAAATACGGCAATAGATAAAGGGGAGACTGTTCTGCTTGAAGGGACGCAGGGATTCGGAATCTCACTTTATTATGGGACCTATCCGTTTGTAACAAGTAAAGACACTTCTGCCTCCCAAATAGCAGCTGATAACGGGGTAGGTCCAACAAGGATTGATGATGTAGTGGTAGTCTTCAAAGCTTATCCCACAAGGGTAGGTGAAGGTCCATTTTCCACCGAGATGAGCCTTGTTGAATCCGATAATATGGGCATCCAGGAGTTTGGAACAGTCACACACCGACAGCGCAGGATTGGAAAATGGGACGGAGGGATGGCAAGGTACTCGGCAATGATCAATGGATGTACACAGGCGGCAATAACGGGTATTGACAAAATAGATAAGGACTGTTTTGGTGTAAAAGAGTATGGAAAACTCTCAAAAATTGCAAAAGATTTCCTGAAGCAGGCAGAAGAAGATATTGGAAGTCCAATAACTCTTATCTCTACAGGACCCGAGCTCAGCCAGATTATTGACATAAGAGGGGAAATATGAGACGTTCGCTCCTTGACATAATCTGTTGTCCTGTGTGTAAAGGCGACCTTCAATTAGAAGTTGAAGAAGAAAATCCTGAAGAGATAATATGTGGAAAACTTACATGTAAGGCCTGCAATGTTGACTATCCTATTGAAGAGGGAATACCAAACCTTCTTCCCAGGATATGAATTCATTTCAAATCTCAATTCTAGTAATAATTGCAGCACTTATCATTGACAGGATTATTGGTGATCCAAAAACATCACTGCACCCTGTAGCCCTTCTTGGAAAATTTATCGGAGTCTGGGGAAGACCTGAAAAATTTTCATCGCAATTTCAGATTTTTGCAGGAATCGTATTCTGGTTTGTAACAGTTGTTATATTCCTGGTCCCGTTTTTTTTAATTTCAACTCTTCCATCAATCGGAATTCTCTTATTGCCTGTACTTCTAAAGATAACTTTCAGCTGGCGCGCACTAGAAGAACACGTTTATTCTGTAGAGTATGGACTAAATTTCGGGCTGTACGAAGGAAAAAAAAAGGCTGGGATGCTTGTGAGCAGAAACACTTCAAATCTTAGTGAAAGTCAGGTACGTTCTGCAGCATATGAATCACTTACTGAGAACCTTGTTGATAGTATCACTGCTCCTCTCTTCTTTTTTCTTGTCTTTGGAATTCTTGGGGCAGGATTGTACAGGGCCGCAAATACAATGGACGCAATGCTTGGATACAGGGATGAAAGAGAAAAGATTGGAAAGTTTTCGGCGAGAATTGATGATATACTTACATATATCCCGGCAAGGATTACGGCCTGCCTCCTTCTAGTGTACTTTTCGCTAAAGGGAAGATTCACTCCCGCATACAATTGTTTTCAAAAAGACCGTTATAAAAGGCCTGGAATGAATGGGGGACTCGTGATGGCAGTCATGGCAGGTGGAAATGGAATACGGTTTGAAAAGCCGGGTGTATATATCATCGGAGAAGGGGAATTACCGGACCCTGAATCCGGAAAGCGTATAATCTCAGCATTCAGGGCAACAGTATTCCTTTCAACAGGACTTTGCCTCTTCACACTACTTTTATTGTCCGTTCTTGTGTAATAGTTAAGAACATGAAACTTGAGGAACTCAGGTATGGCACCGAGCTCCTGAAAAGGGGGTTCGCATCAATGCAGAAGGGAGGCGTTATAATGGACGTTGTTAATGCCGAACAGGCCCTCATAGCTGAAGAAGCTGGTGCTGTAGCGGTTATGGCCCTTGAAAGGGTCCCTGCCGATATCAGAAAGGCAGGGGGCGTAGCCCGTATGGCTGATCCTGAGCGGGTGCTCTCAATAATTGATGCTGTATCAATTCCGGTTATGGCTAAAGTCCGGATTGGACATTTTGTTGAGGCACAGGTCCTGCAGGAAATCGGCGTGGATATGATCGATGAGAGTGAGGTCCTTACCCCTGCCGATGAAGAGTACCATATAGTGAAAAAGGAGTTTACTGTTCCATTTGTTTGCGGTGCGAGGGATCTTGGTGAAGCCATGAGAAGGATCAATGAGGGAGCTGCCATGATTAGAACCAAAGGGGAAGCAGGAACCGGAAATGTTGTTGAGGCAGTCCGTCATATGCATGCGATAATGGGTGGAATACGTGCTCTTTCCGGCCTCTCTGAACAGGAGCTGGTTTCTTTTGCGAGGGAAATAGAAGCACCGGCGGAAGTCCTCGTTGAGACAGTCAGACTTGGAAGATTACCGGTTGTAAACTTTTCAGCGGGTGGAATTGCAACACCTTGCGATGCTGCGCTCATGATGCAGATGGGAGCAGACGGAGTATTTGTTGGTTCAGGTATCTTTCACTCTTCAATGCCGCAAAAAATGGCGAAAGCTATTGTAGATGCGGTTCATAACTTCAATGACCCGGCTGTAATTATGGAAGTCTCAAAAGGAATTGGCGATCCGATGCGTGGAATTGACGTCCATACCCTGAAGGAAGATGAATTACTCCAGAACCGTGGCTGGTAATATCGGGATATTAGCCCTCCAGGGTGATGTAAGTGAGCATATCAAGGCATTTGAGCGTGCAGGGCAGGAGCTAGGGCTTCAGGGCGAAATCAGACCTGTAAAATCTCCCAATGATCTCACTGGTCTCGCAGGTCTCGCTATACCTGGTGGAGAATCCACTACAATATCAAAACTTATCATTAAAACAGGCCTTTTTGAATCGATTTGCAGGTTCAAGGGCGGTATCTTTGCAACATGTGCCGGGATGGTGATTATTGCCACAGATCCGGGCGATCCTCGTATTGTCTCTCTTGGCTTAATCGGGATGAAGATAGAAAGAAACGCATTTGGCAGTCAAAAGGACTCTTTTGAAGCAGATATCAATGTAAAAGGATTAGATTTCCCTTATCACGCGATCTTTATCCGGGCACCAGTGGCGATAGAATGTGATAATGGAGTTGAGGTCATTTCGCAGATCGGCAGGGGAATAGTAGCAGTTCGGTCAGGAAAACATATGGCTCTTGCATTTCATCCGGAATTGTCGAACGATACACGGATACATCGAATTTTCCTCGAAAATATTTTGGATTTATAACTATATTCCTCATTTTAATTGTTCATGTTAAATCGTGTAGTTTTTTAATAGTGATTGAGATATGATAAAAGGCAGAACGCAATAACGTTCTATCAATATAGGTGGAGATTACCTGTGGAGCTATTGATCTTCCTGATTTTATTCCCGGCACTTGCCGGACTCCTTGTGCTCCTGCTTCCAAAAGACTTCCTACATGGTGCAGTGGTAAAATGTTCAGCATTAATTGTTGCCATTGTATCGGTTGTGCTTTTTGCAGCAGAATGGAATAAAGGCATCCAGATTTATTCCCTTGCATCGGAACCGACAGGGCAGCTGATATTCCTGATTGAACTCCTGATTGCCATATTCCTGTTATATATAGGTATAAAAAACCGGCAATATCTGGTGATTGGTCTTGTAATTGTACAGACTGCTCTTGTTATCTGGCTTGAAATGGCTCACCCTGTGAGTGAGATTACAAAAAACCTGTTTGTTGATGAGTTGACTCTTATAATGGCATTGATAGTTGGTGTCATTGGCGGGCTGATAGCAATCTATGCAACAGGTTATATGCGTGAGTACCACTTGCAGCATAAAGAAGCAAGGGACAGACGACCTCTCTTTTTCTGCCTGATCCTTGTCTTTCTTTCTGCAATGTTCGGACTTATTTTTTCGAATAACCTTGTCTGGATCTTTTTCTTCTGGGAAGTCACAACTCTGTGTTCATTCCTCCTTATTGGATACTCAGGGACTGAAGACGCGAAAAAAAATGCATTCAGTGCCCTATGGATGAACCTGCTAGGAGGTCTTGGTTTTGTTATTGCCCTTATTGCCCTTACCTTTATCAAAGGAAGCTCCTTTGAACTTATGACCCTTATAACAACCGGGCCAGCAATTGCATTAATCCCGGCGGTTTTAATAGGTTTTGCGGGCCTTACCAAATCAGCACAACTCCCTTTTTCATCCTGGCTTCTTGGAGCAATGGTCGCTCCGACTCCGGTCTCTGCACTGCTTCATTCCAGCACAATGGTGAAAGCGGGTGTATACATAATTGTCCGTTTCGCTCCTGTATTTGAGCATACATATGCAGGCTATGCGATAGCACTTGTGGGTGCAGTTACCTTTCTTATAGCCTCAATGATAGCTATCTCTCAAAGCAACGCAAAGAGGGTATTGGCATATTCGACTGTTGCAAATCTCGGGTTAATCATAGCTTGTGCAGGAATAGGTACGTACGAAGCGATGTGGGCTGCAATATTCCTGATTATATTCCATGCCATAGCGAAGTCACTTCTCTTCCTGTGCGTCGGTACTGCCGAACACAGCCTTAACAGCCGGGATATTGAGGACATGGACGGCCTTGTGTTAAAGATGCCCAAAGTCGCTGGAATGATCCTTATCGGAATTGCAGGTATGTTCCTTGCTCCATTTGGTATGTTAATGAGTAAATATGCAACAATGAGAGCATTTCTCGACACACCCGGTGGTTTCCTCCTTATTCTCATCCTTGCATTCGGAAGTGCAGTAACCGTTTTCTTCTGGTCAAAATGGATGGGAAAGATAATTTCAGTACCTCCCTCGTCCGGTGAGACAATTGAAAAAAGAGTAAGTATATCGGAATGGGCAGCTCTCTACTCTCTGTCTGCACTGACGATTGTTGTATGTTTCCTTATCCCTGTAATTTCCTCGGTAATTGTCGAAAGGTTCCTGAAAACTACCTATGGGATGACAACTTCCCTGCCATTTGAAAATGTCGTCATAATGATCCTGATGCTTGTCCTTGTGCTTATTCTGCCGCTTACCTTCCTGCATTATCGTAAAGATAAGAAGCATACCGGACCGTATATGTGCGGCAGACCTGTGAATGATGCATATGCCTTTGAAGGGTCTCTTGGTATAAGAAGAGAACTTGTCATTTCCAATTATTACCTCGATTCCTGGTTTGGAGAGGCAAAACTTGTCCCGGTTGGATGTGCAGCGGGTGTAGTTCTCATCCTGATCTCATTTGCCGCAATGCTTATTGGAGGGGTTATTCTATGAATCTGAATATCATAACCGGAATAATTTTTCTAATATTAGCCCCGCTTATTGGAGGACTTATTGCAGGTGCTGACAGAATTGTAACAGCAAGGATGCAGGGGAGGGTTGGACCCCCTCTTCTTCAGCCTTTTTATGACGTAAGTAAACTTTTCGAGAAGGAAACAATGGTAGTTACAACGACTCAGTACGTTTATGTCGTTGCATACATTGTATTCATCGCGTTCACTGGAGCCCTCTTTTTTTCAGGAGGAGATATCCTGCTCGTTGTTTTTGCGCTTACGCTTGCGCATGTCTTTTTAATAATGGGTGCATATGCTTCCCGTTCTCCGTACAGTGTTATTGGTGCGGAACGTGAATTAATCATGCTCATGGCGTTTGAACCGGCAATTATTCTCTGTGCAGCCGGGATGTATCTCGTAAGTAAGAGTTTTTTTGTCAGAGACATCATCAGTTACAATGGGGCGATAATTCTCTTAATTCCAGGATTATTCTTTGCATTCCTCTATGTTTTTACAATGAAACTGAGGAAATCGCCATTTGATATTTCAACTTCGCACCATGCACATCAGGAATTGATAAAAGGACTTACAACAGACTTTTCAGGGTCGGTCCTTGGAATAACCGAAATTGCCCATTGGTACGAGACCGTATTTTTGTTAGGGTTCATCTATCTTTTCTTTGCTTTCAATCCCGTAATTGGTATTATTGCTCTTATCGTTATCTATCTTCTTGAGATCTATATCGATAATGTCTCGGCACGTGTCAGGTGGTCTTTTGCATTGAAAAGTGCATGGATAATTACGGCAGTATTGGGAATTGTGAATATAGGTATTCTGTTCTTCAGGTGGTGGTGAATATGACATATCTCGCACGGTCTCCATGGGTAATCCATTATGATGCATCAAGCTGCAATGGCTGTGATATTGAAGTCCTTGCCTGCCTTACTCCCCTATACGACATAGAGAGATTTGGAATAATTAATACCGGAAATCCGAAACACGCAGACGTTTTCCTTGTAACCGGGTCGATCAACGAACAGAACAAAGAAGTAATCAAAAATATTTATAACCAGATTCCTGAGCCGAAGGTCGTTGTTGCAATCGGAATATGTGCAACATCTGGTGGCGTATTCCGTGAATGTTACAATGTCATGGGTGGGATCGATACTATGATTCCGGTGGATGTTTATGTTCCAGGTTGTGCAGCAAGGCCTGAGATGATAATTGATGGTGTTGTAAAGGCGCTAGGAATCCTTGAAGAAAAGTGGGCGAAGATGGAGGCAGGGAAGAAATGATACGCGAAGAGCAGAAAATGCAGGATATAACGCCTGACTCCCTTATTAGGTCAGTTCAGGCGATGAAGGATGGGGGAAAAAGGCTTGTTCAGATAGGATGTGCCAGGATTGGCGATATATTCGAGATTAATTACTCGTTTGATAAAGATTATAATTTCGAGAACCTGAAACTTACAATCCCTTCCGGGCTTGAGGTCCCCAGTGTTTCTGGAATATATACCTGCGCATTTGTCTATGAAAACGAAATTCATGACCTTTATGGGATTGAAATTACTGGAATTGCAATTGATTTCAAAGGGACGTTTATCAGGACGAGCATAAAGTATCCGTTTGGTGTAGTCAGTTCAAAAGAGGAGGATGCATGTCAAAACAAGTTGTAATTCCATTCGGGCCCCAGCACCCTGTGCTCCCTGAACCACTTCATCTGGACCTTGTTCTGGAAGATGAAAAGGTAGTGGATGCTATTCCTACCATCGGATATGTTCACCGTGGCCTTGAAAAACTCGTTGAAAAGCGCGAATATCCCCAATACGTATATATTGCCGAAAGGATCTGTGGTATCTGCAGTTTTATCCACGGGATGACCTATTGCCAGGGAATTGAAGGAATTATGAACCTGGAAATACCAAAACGGGCAGATTACTTACGCACTATCTGGTCTGAATACTCAAGGATGCATTCTCACCTCCTGTGGCTGGGCTTGTTTGCAGATGCCATGGGATTTGAGAGTCTTTTTATGAATGCATGGCGACTCCGTGAACACATTCTTGATGACCTTGAAGCAACAACAGGGGGCAGGGTTATTCAGGGCTCATGCAAAGTGGGCGGAGTTAGGAGGGACATCTCATCTGAAAAGCTTGATGAAATGGCATCCGGGCTCGATTCAATGCAGGGAGAATTGCACGACCTGGTTAATGTCTTTTTAAGAGACTCCTCTGTCCGTCACCGTCTTAAGGGGACTGGTATACTTTCAAAAGACGATGCATATCTCCAGGGAGCAGTAGGCCCGACCATACGGGCAAGTGGTCACTCATACGACACTCGGAAGATCGGGTATGCTGCATATGGCGATTTATCATTTGAGCCGGTCGTTGCCAGTGCAGGTGACTCATATGCAAGGTGTGAAGTCAGGGCAAAAGAGATGTTCACTTCAATTGATATTGTGAAACAGGCGGTAAAAAAGATACCCGATGGCCCTATTGACATGAAGGTAACCGGAGCACCTGACGGAGAGTATTTCGCACGGTCAGAACAACCAAGAGGAGAGGTAATCCATTACATCAAGGGAAATGGGACTAAATTTCTTGCGAGGCACAGAGTCAGGACCCCTACACTTGCAAATATCACCCCACTAGTTACAATATTAAAGGGCTGTGAACTTGCCGATGTCCCAATTATTGTACTTTCGATTGATCCCTGTATCGGTTGTGCGGAGAGGTGAATAGAATGGGACTCTTTTCAATGACAAAAATGGTGTTTCGTAGCGTCAGCAGGAAACCTGCAACCCTTATGTATCCGGTCAGGCCTGCGAAATCAGCCGCTGCATTCAGGGGCAGGATCCTTATTGAACCGCTTAAATGTATTGCCTGCCGGAAATGTGAAAAGTCATGTCCGACTCAGGCAATCACAGTAGACGTGAAAGTGAGGACATGGCAGATTGACAGGCTCAGGTGTATCATATGCAATTGCTGTGTTGAAGACTGCCCTACGAACTGTCTTTCAACTGAGAATATCTATACAAACCCGATGACGGTCCGGGAAGGTATCGAAATATATACTGTTCCTCCAAAACCGGAGAGAAAAAAAGAAACGGTAGATAACAGTAAAACAGAAGAATAATTTCGTCCAATTCAAAACAAACATATTTTTTTCTTGTCTTTTTTTTACTTTTAAAATCTGTTTAGAATAAAGAAAATTTAACTTCAGGAATGAAAAAATATTTGTCTAATCTTTGACAAGCCGATTTATATATCATCATAGGGTTTACAACCTGAAATATTATTCTCGCTACTTTTATACCATATTTAATACCTTATTATTTATGGTAAACCGGTCTCTTTTGTATTTTATCCTTATATGTGTGTTATTTTTCCTTCCGTTGTGTGAAGCAGTTGATACGCAACACTCTATTCCTGCACCAGAAATAGGGATGGTCGAGACTTTTTATCCTGACTCAATTGTTTCACATATCTACCATGCCGATATCATCCCTCACTGGATTGGAAACGACCTTTTCTGGTATGCTGATAATGGAAAGGAAAAAACTGATTATTATCTTGTAAATACAACACTCATAAGTAAAAAACATCTTTTTGATACTGACCGTTTTCTTACTGAACTCGGTAATGCCTCAGGAAAAAGAATAGATCCTGCACGCATACAGATTTTAAATCCGTCATTTTCACCGGAATTCGGGACCTTTTCATTCAATGCGCTAGGAAATGACTGGTCCTATGATATTTCCAGATACAAGGTAACCGCAACTAATCTTTCGCCAGCAGTAAAAACAGGGACACATTCACCAGACGGGCACTACATTGCATATGTAAATGGCAGCAACCTGTGGCTCTATGATGTCATAACCAGGACTGATACACCCCTGACAACCGATGGAACTACCGATTATTTTTATGGAAAGCGTTCTGATACTGTCAGTTACCCGGTTACTGAGGCAAGATTGAACGAATCTCCCTCGTCGTATCTTGTCTGGTCACCTGATTCGCAGAAGATTAGGACATTTAAAGTAGACCAGAGAAATGTCAGGTCTTCCTACCTCCTGCAGCAAGCCCCTGAAAACGGGTCCCTGCAACCGATCCTGTACAGCTACCGTTTTGCAAATCCGGGAGACCTTTCAATCCCGATGTATGAACCGGTGGTTATCGACATAAAGAAGAAATCAGTTCTGCGAGGTCACTGGAAGCCCCAACCTGAAACCTCAATGATGGACACTGACCAGTATATACTCCAGTGGTGGAATAAAGCAGGAACCGAAATTTATTCGCTTTTTATTGAACGTGGAGAAAAAACGCTTCGTTTCCTCATGGAAAACCCTGAGACGGGTGAAACGATTGAAGTCCTCAACGAAACAGGGCCAACTTACAGGGAGGCGAACCTCAATTATGCTGATATACCGAACATTGCGGTCCTTGAAAAAGGCGGTGACATCATATGGTTCTCAGAAAGGGATGGTTGGGGACATCTTTACAGATATGGCAGTAACGGTGTACTTAAAAATCAGGTAACTTCGGGAGACTGGGTAGTTCGAAAGCTCATCTATGTTGACGAAGAAAATTCATACCTGTACTTTACAGGGTCTGGAAAAGAAGCTGGAAATCCCTATTACCAGTACCTGTACCGAATCCACCCTGATGGAACCGGGCTTGAACTGTTGACTCATGAAAATGGAGATCGAACGATCTCTTTCTCACCAGATGGGAAAACTTTTGTTGAATCCTACTCGCGTGTAGATCTTCCCCCAGTTACGGAACTCAAATCCTCGGATGGGAAACTCCTAATGAATATTGCAGAGGCTGATATAACCTACCTTGAAGAAAAGGGATGGAAGCCCCCTGATCAAGTATCATTTAAAGCGAGGGATGGAATAACTGAGCTCAGTGGACTTATCTTCAGATCGACAAATTTCAATAAAGATAAAAAATACCCGGTGGTTGATATCGTCTACCCGGGTCCATACACAATTATCACAACGACACGGTTTCCAGCTGACCTGAGCTGGAACTCGAAGATATTCTGGACAAGCCAGATGCTGGCAGAACTTGGGTTTGTTGTTGTGAATATGGATGGTCTTGGGACTGCATACCGCTCAAAAGCATTTCATGACGTTAGTTATGGTCATTTGAGTGATTGCGGCCTTCCTGATCATATCACTGGTTTAAAGCAGCTCGCATCAAAGAACTCGTTCATGGACCTTAGCCGTGTTGGTATATATGGAAAATCCGCAGGAGGATTCATGGCTGCCCAGGCAATGCTCTCATACCCTGCCTTTTTCAAAGTAGGAGTGGCAGCATCTGGAAATCATGACAGCAGGTTATATGCGTCTTTCTGGGGAGAAAAATATGAGGGAATGCCGGAATGGGATAACTATCGTGAACAGGTCACTGCATACAAGGCAGGAAACCTGTCAGGAGATCTCCTCCTTCTTTCAGGAGATATGGATGACAATGTGAATCCTTCGATGACAATGCAACTTGCAGATGCACTCGATAAAGCAAATAAGACCTTTGATATGTTTGTCTTTACAAACAAAAATCACGATCTGAATTATGATCCTGACTATTTGAGAAAAATGATGAAATATTTCGTTGATAATCTGTGAGAGAATACATCCCTTTTTCAAAGAGTGGATCTCCAAATACCGTGGGATTTTTGGTATCAACAGTAAATTGAATTGCGGGGTTAGCAGCTTTTCCAATCAAATCAGATATATTCAGCAATCCCGGTGATTTCATTCCGAGGTTCTGATAATCCTTCGAGAAAGCTATCGGGCCGAATTCAATGGCTATCTGAAAAATTGTGTGTCTCTTTGCACATCCCTTTTTTGCATTGAGAAGTTCTTTACTAATTCATCAAAACTTTTCGGAGTATATGCTTCAAATTCATCTTGTTTAACTAATAACCAATGGTATTCTATTCCGGTTTTAAGGGCGTTAATATCTTTGCACCATTGATTTAGCCGCCCTATCTTCAAAGGCACATCAAGATCTAAAAGACCCTTTGTCTCAACAATATATATTTCGGTATCAGTCTTCTTCACAATGAAATCTGGATAATAATTAGAAATATCTCCTTTGTTATTTTGGTAATCGATCTTGAAATTCACTGCAAAGTAATTCTTAACATAGGAAATGATATCATCACAATTCTCGAGGAAGTTAGCAAAGTCCAATTCTAATTTGCTATCTCCAATTATTTTATTGAAAACACTTTTCTTTGGGACGAGATAGCCCTGGTCTTTTGTAACAAAGGGTCTGCATTTACTGATCTTAATATAATCCCGGATTTGTGCCTCGCCCTTCTGCAAGATAGTTAATAGATTGATCTGTTTCTTGAATGTTTCAATTAAGTTTTTTGTGACCTCCATCTCAGAAAGATTTCTCAATATATTCAGACTATTAAGGTCAATATCCTGTTCAAATAATTGCGTTGTAATAAATAATTTGAACTTTCCATAAAGGATATCGTATCCGCTTACCAGTCGAAGCTCCTTCATTATAACCTGGGCGAAATACCCAATAACACTTTGATAATTTGCAACAATGTTGCTATCAAGTATGGTCTTATGGGTAATTTCCTCAGTTGTGATATCCCTGAAAATTATTTCACGTTGTTCTTCTTCACTAAATGCAATTACAGGAAATTTTTTATTCCCGAATTTTGTTATGTCCAGAAGAGAGAGGTTCTTGTATTCACGATAAATTCGAGGAGATAGAACAGGAATGTGAATGTCGAGTTTATCAATATCTTTCTTAGTATTTTCTTTATCAACTTCTATTACTAACGGTGCATTGGGATCTGTCCCCTCTCCCATCTTTTTCCGGTCAATTTCGACACCTTCGTTCTTTATAGTTTCAACGAAGTCCATGAATGCATCGGTCCCGATCACACTCACAAATTCTGTTATATCTTCCTGACCGCGGTACATCCGTCTTAATCCCAGACCAAGTGTCTGTTCAGGGAGGATGTTACTTTTTGAACTATATGCCCTGAGTCCAACAATGGTTGTGACATTTTTTACATCCCATCCTTCTTTTAACATCAGTACGGAAACAATAGCTTTGTAATGATTATCAAGAGAGTCAATTTCATTCGCTGCTTTTCTTAGCTTCTCCAATTCTTCATTCTTCTTCCCGGAACTTGATTCCGATATCTCTCCATTGTTTTTGGTGTGAATAACAAGAACCGCATCTTTCAATTCCTGATATTGATTTTCAAGATACCCGGCTACTTCATCGCAATTCTTGGTATCATCGGTCATTATGAATTGGACAGCTTTTTTTCCAAGTTTTAGGTGTTCATCATAAACTTTTTCCATTCAAGATATCCAAGATGGATGTAATCTTCATATTTTTCAGAATATTTGTAACTCTTTTTTTCCGAAAGTTTCGCTCGGCTTGCAGAATCAGGAAGAACCGGATGTTTTGCTATGTTCTGATAAATTGCCTCAACGAGAGGGTAATCAGATATAGTCTGGACAAATATAGCTCCATTATTATGGCGAGGAGTAGCAGTAACATCTATCTGCATGGAGAGTCTGCTGTCTTTTTGAAGAAGGCGGTTGTGGATGTCCTGAATTGATTTGAACCACGCGAGCGTTTCATCGTGGACATGATGAGCCTCGTCATTTAGAACCATTAATTCATCGATATTTCTTACAATGTCACCGAGATCCAGTTTTGAATCAGTGGTTGCTCCCACGGGTTTTGGACCCAGGAAATATGCCATCGTGTCTTCATCATCAAAGGTAGGTGTTTTGGTGTTGCTGTCATAGACACGGTGAATGTTGGTTAGGAAGATATTCCCTGTTTTTCTTGTGATATTGACTTCGTCCTGGATATGCAAAGTAAGTTGAAAATCATCCTGCCAGTTTTGTCCTTCGTATCCGTTATCCGGGAGAATAGGATCAGTAAAAAAGATCTTTAACCCATCGAAATCAGCCCGAATCCTATCGAGC
>CAIYHQ010000084.1 GCA_903926075.1 uncultured Methanomicrobiales archaeon | reverse complement strand
ATTTGTTGTAAAACCACTCACAATTCCCTTATTATATGCGTCAAGCATTTCGTTAATGTCTGCACCATCAGCAAAAAGTTTTAAATCTATACCTTTTATTCCTCGCATTTGTTCATTCTCCTGTTAATTATAATCATTACTGCCTGTTGAAGATTATCCACAGTGTGATCTGGGTAACTCGTGCCTCTTTTGTGTTCAGACCCGGACGCTCGTATAAGAATCGTTTTCAAACCCGCACCCTGACCACAGAGAATATCTGTATCCTGATCACCAATCATCCATGAGTTATCAAGGTCAATTAAATATTTGTCTCGTGCTTTCAGAATGAAATATGGTTTGGGTTTTCTACATTCACATGGTCCGGAATAACCTTCCATTACACCTTCAGGATGATGATAGCAATAATAATACTCCGTAAAATTCACTCCGTTCTCTAAGAGAAAACTGTGCATCTGCAAATGAATGTTATTAATTTCATCGAGAGAAACAAGCTCTTTCGCGAAATCAGGTTGATTTGAGATGAGGAAAAGAGAATAACCATTTTCCTTAAGTTTCAGAAGAGGTTTTACAACATTACTGCAGATTTCGAAATCCTCGACCCTATGCGGAGCTTCATGTACTCCTGTTTTCGGGTTAAATACAAGTTTTGTAATAACCCCATCCCTATCAAGAAAAACTGCTTTTTTCATCAGATTACTTTGTACTTTCCCACTTCATCTCAAACTTTTGCATTGCTGGGCTTGAGACAATAAGGTGCCAAACAATCGCCTGGAACGCCTCGGTTTGGGGGGTCACTGTTTTCTCGTTAATAGTTGGGATGATAACACAGGCATCAGCAACTTTAGCAGTGTAACCTCCGTCACGTCCGACAACACCAATCACTTTTGCACCTGTTTCCTTTGCATAGCGGAGCGCATTTACAAGGTTTACACTTACTTTCTTCTCTTCATTCCCGCCACCGACCGAGAAGACAAAGATGCAATCTGTTGCAGTAAGTCTGCTCCCTTTGAGCCAGTTTACAAAAAACGTCTCCCAACCGTCGTCATTAACCCTGGCTGTGAGCTCTGAGACATTATCAGTTGGCGCATAGGATTCAATGCCAGCAATCTTCCGGAAATCATTTACCGCATGTGATGCATGCCCGGCTCCTCCGCCAACACCAAGAATAAACAACCGACCATTATCCTTCCTGATATCCTGAAGGATCTGGATCATTTTCTGGATTTGAGCACGATCGATTATGTTAATGATAGTCACGGCATCATCAAGAAATGTTGAAATATAGTCGTCTTTTTCCATGAGATTCACCATTGTTATGTGAGTAGTTTCCGATTATTGATATATTCCCCGGTTTCCTTAATCCCCTGAACCGATCCAATCTCGTAAAATCTTTGTTCGACAACATAGGCGGCAACCCTTCCGGCATCTACCCATTGCGATAGAACAAGTGAAAGATCGAATGGTCCCTGGGAAGGAAATGTATCAAAAATTTCTTTTCGAATTACAATAAGGCCATAATCTACATACTCCATATCAGGATCTTTATACGTCTTATCATATCTGAGAATCCTGCCATCTTTCATGATGATGTTACTTGCCTCAAGTGTGTTCTGGTTGTTATAGACGGTCATAATTATCGGTAATTTTTCCGCATAGAACTGTTGTAATACACCTTCATAATCGATATCAAGGTATGAATCCCCATACAAAATCATGAATGTTTCAGGAAGACGAACAGACGCCTTTTTAACTGCACCACCGGTACCGAGAAGCTCATCCCCGTCATATGAATATTTTACCTCTATCCCCCATTGCGTTCCATCACCCACAAATTTCTCTATCTCATTTCCAAGATAACCTACACAGAGAACTACCTGGTTCACGCCTTTCTCTTTCAGGAGAGACAGTTGATGATCGATAAAAGGCCTGCCGGCTACAATAATCAAAGCTTTGGGAATAGTATTGGTAACAGGATAAAGCCTGGTCGCAAGACCTCCCGCGAGAATTACAACAGGTAGCATTATGACGTTGTCACCACTTTACATCCCTCAAAGTCAAATCTGAACCTTACCTCCTGAAGGCCTTCGCGAGCCATTGCCTTGCGAAGTTTTTTACTGTCTTCCGCATAAAACATGAGAAAACCCCCTCCACCGGCTCCTATCAGTTTTCCACCGAGAGCCCCGCTATTCATTGCAACATTATACCAGGTATTTATCAGGTCATTACTCATAGCATCTGACCTCTGTTTCTTATGCTGCCAGTGGACATTCATCAGGTCTGCAAATTCTTCAAGATTACCCTGTTCAAATGCATTTTTACTTTTATAACCCAGTTCCTTCACGAAGTGCAGATTTTCTATCATCGATAAATCGTTTTTTTTTACTCTTATCATCTTGTTCTTTGAGTACATTGGATGCAGACCGGGAATATCCGGTAAAAAATAACAGAAGATGATCTTCAAGGTTATAGAGTGTCTCTTGTGAAATATGAAGTTTTTCTGATTTTACTCTATTATCTTTGCAGAAGGTAAAACAATTGATCCCGCCGTATGCTGAAATATACTGGTCCTGTTTTCCGATGGGTTCACGAAGAATATCAAGTTCAATATGACATGCCTGTTCTGCAAGATCTGCTGGAGTAATAATATTATTTTTATGTGTATGAAGGGCTTTTAGAAGTGAACAGGTAAAACTTCCGGACGATCCAAGTCCAGTACCTGCAGGAATATCTGCAAGACTTGCAATTTCTAGATAACATGCCTCAAATCCCAATAATTTCAATGATTCACGGATTATTGGATGCTTAATGTCATCGATATTATTGACTTTTTCCATTTTTGAATATTTAACAATGAGGTAGTCAACGAAGGTGTCATGCAAATTGATATAGACATATTTATCGATTGCAGCAGAAATTAAAAACCCTTCATGTTTCTGATAATATGAAGGTAAATCGGTTCCCCCTCCCCCCAGGGAGATCCTCAAAGGACTTCGCGTGATAATCATAAATTCACGTTGAATCCACTTTGCTCATAAACAGTTTTAACAATGTCAAGCGCTTTTTTTGCGTCATCGATATTTCCTTCAGGTTCTCGTTTCATTTCGATAGACCTGATAAATTCATCCATCTCGAGATTCCAGGAAATATCTGTAAAAGGAAATTCCCATATGGTTGTCTCAGGAGGACCCATCTTTGGGTGCATCTTATAGTAAGACAACTGTTCAACTCCATAACTCCCTCCAAGACCTTCAATATGTAACTTCCCTGTTTCTCCGTAAATTTCAAAGGAAAACAGATTCTTCCATTCAGTACAGCTGACGTGGAGCCATGCAATTGTTTCATTTGGACTCTTTAACATCAGGAAGGCATTGTCATCAACTGGCATGTCCCAGTAATATGTATGCGCAAAACCTTTTTCGAGTTTGAGTTCTCCAAGAAACCACCGGGATAAATCAATTAAATGCACACCCTGATCTATTAATTCCCCGCCACCGGATTTTTTTGGAATCGCCCGCCACTCTTTTTCGTAACCAAGTCGGCCTCCATGACCATATCTACCACGAATAAACATCAATGGTCCAATAGCTTGCGAATCCACCATTTGTTTTGCTTTCAACAAAGCAGGATGATATCGGTGATTGAATCCCACTTTGACAAAAACATTATTCCTTTTTGCTGATTCAATAATCTGAATGAGTTCTTCTGGGTATCGTCCTGCTGGTTTCTCTACAAGTACATGCTTCCTCGCCATTACTGCATCCAGTGTGATTTTTGCAAGAAAATCATTGGTGGTCGAAACAATTATAAGCTCAATATCATCGTTATTTAATGCATCTTCATAGTTTGCACTTACAAATGAACACTCTTTTAATTGTGCTACTTCACGTGCCCGTTCCAGTGAAGTATCAACGGCTATCACCAATTCATGGTTTCCTAATGCAAGAGCACGTTTCCTGCCAATGGCACCACAACCAATTATACCAATCCTCAAATCAATTCTCCCATTTTTTCCCCCGGTCTTTCTCAACGATTCTTCTCAATGTATAAATATCAGAGTTTTTCAACTCTTCGCGATAATTTGCAAAATTTCGCCAGGGATCCCAGGGGGCACTTATCAATTTTCCACTGATACCATTACTTTCAGAAGAAGCTAAATAGACACAAAGAGATGCACCCAGATCTAGAGGTGTACCGCCGTCAGATTTCTGTTTCATGGCTTTTTCAAAAAAATCTTTACCTACCTTTTCAGGCCCTGATTCGAGTACCTCATCTAACAGCCGGGTATTAAGTGCACCTGGAGCGATTGCATTGATATCTATGTAATACTCTTTGCATTCTTCCGAAAGTGTTTCCGTCAATCTCACGACAGCTGCTTTGGATGCTGCATATGCACTGATTCTTGGAAGGGGTGCTGTTGCTCCACCGCCAGACAGATTAATAATTTTTCCGGAATTATTCTTTTTCATATGTGGCAGAATCCATTTACACATAAAAAAAACGCTAAAGAGGTTGATATGGATGGCAGAGATCCATTCCTCTGAATTAATCTCTTCAATAAGTCCTTTCGGTCCATATACTCCTGCATTATTTACGAGAATATCAATTCGATTCAATTTTTGAATCGACGTATTAATTAGGATTTTAGCATTTTGTTCATTCGACACATCAGCAGTTAGTCCGACAATAGTTTGTTCTGAGGAAGAATGAGATAACAATAATTCCACTGCCTTGTCCAACTGGTTTGAATCTCTCCCACAAATGATCAGTGACGCTCCTTCTTCAACAAATTTTTTTGCAATTTCCAAGCCAAAACCCCGGGTTGCTCCGGTTATTATTGCATTTCGTCCAGACAATTTCATGAGTAACTCCTCCCTACCGCAAAATACTGCATCGTATGAATATTCTCAAGAGTTCTTTCCATAAATCCATTCGGGTCAATAACCATTTTTGCTCGTATTGTTGTTATGATCTCTTTCTCAACTTTTTGAAACTCTGACCATTCTGTGGCGATAATAACACAATCTGCATCTTCTACAGCACTTGCAATGTCAGAAGATAGTGAAATAATACTATGTAATTCCAAGGGGAGTTCCTGAATTGCAGGGTCAAAAGCGGTCACTTCAACTCCCTTATTCTTGAGCCATCTACACAGTTCAACCGACATGGACCGTCGAAGGGTATTTGTGCCAGGTTTATAAGTTAATCCAAGAACGGCGATGTGTTTCCCTTCCAGTTCCCCCAATATCTCAAGGCATTTTCGCCGAATCCATGTTTTATGCAAGTCATTACTTTCAAGCACAGAATTGATAAGATGGAGGGTGAGAAAATTTTCCTTCCCCATTGTTTGTAAAAATCGAACGTCTCTTGCAAGTGTTCCCCCAGAAAACGCATTTCCAGGGTTGAGATATGCTTTTTGACCGATCCGTTCTTCAGTCTTTAATCCTCGTTCCACGTCCTTTGCATCTGCTCCCAAACATTCGCACAGAGTTGCCACTTCATTCGCAAAACATATGGATGTTGCGAGAAATGCATTAATTGCATGTTTGGTCATCTCGGCAGATTCAATACTCATCCACTCCAATCGGTCACTGATTAAAGAAAAAACAGGAAGAAATAGTTCTTTTTCGTCGGAATTGGTACCTATAACAATCCTGTCTGGTTTCAGGAAGGTTTTCAATGCCTTTCCAAGTCGTAAATTTTCAGGGGAATATGCGAAATAAACTTTTTTACCAGGATTTTTTTTATAAAACTGATTTTGCAGATACCGGGTAAATCCAACGGGTACCTGAGACGAAATGATAATTTTCATTTCGTTGTTAATAAAGGGAGCAACGATTTCAAATTTTTTTTCAATATACGACACATCGGCAATGTCTTTTTCATCGACCGGTGTATCAAATGCAATCCAAAGTATCTCAGCATCTTGTAATGCGAATCGTGGGTCATTAGTAAAAGTTAATGTTTTTCTTTCAAGATTGTCAAGGATCAATTTATTTAGTCCTGATTCGGAGACTGGTGCATTTGCATTCTGAAGTTTTTCGATTACTTCTTCGTTAAAGTCAAGTCCGACAACCGAATTTCCTAAATCAGCGAGACTTGTTGCAATCACTGATCCCAAATGCCATAACCCGAATACACAAATCTTCATTTATTTCGCTCCTGGAGCCATTGATTCTCTTCCAGGAATTCGAGAGTTTTTATAATTCCTTCATTAATTGAATATCTCGGTGTCCACCCAAGTGATCGCATCTTTGTGCAGTCAAGGAAAATAAAGGGACTATCACCGACCCAGCCCCTCTCTCCCCCTGAGTAACGAATGTCTGGAGAAAGCCCAAGATGTTTACATATCCAGTTTATCGAATCATTAACTTCACAGTACTCGCAAGTTCCAAGGTTAAACAGGTTGACTTTCTCATATGACTTTTCTATTGCAATCAATATTGCATCGATACAGTCCTGTACATGGAGATATGATTTTTTCTGATGGCCATCTCCGAGAACTTCGAGATGACCTGGATGAGAACACAACTGTTTATAGAAATCTAAAACATGCCCATGTGAATACCGTTCCCCAAGTATTGAAACAAAACGGAAAATCCAGGACCGAAATCCGAACCCCTCACAATATGCTTCAATCAGACTTTCCCCGGCTAGTTTGGATGCACCATAGAGGGATGTCTGAATTGGGAAAGGAGAATCTTCAGGAGTGGGAATTACTTTTGCATCACCATAGATAGATCCAGTGGAAGAAAAGGCAATATCAGTAATTGAGTTCTGCCGCATCGCTTCAAGAACATTAAACGTTGCAATTGTATTCTGGTGGATATCTTTTGCAGGATGCTCTGTTCCGAATCTGACATCTGCATTTGCACCAAGATGAAAAACAAAATTACATTCTGACATTGCCTGGCTCAATATGTCAGGATTGAGTAGATCTCCATCAATCAGCCTGAACCCGGAATATTTTCCCGCATCCCTAAGATTTTCAGGAAAACCTGTGGAAAAATTATCATAGACCGTAACCTCGTTTCCAAGAAAAAGTAACCGGTCGACGAGGTTGCTGCCTATGAATCCAGCTCCACCAGTAACAAAATATTTTGTTTTCGGCATTTGCAGTTTCAATATCGGCTGGAAAGGGTTTTAAATTATTGCAATTCCAGGCCTAATTGTCAAAAATGTTATGAGTGATAATACGATTCGTTGAATGTGAGATTAAAGTTAAGGACTTCTTGTTCTTTTTGAGTAAATGTGCGGATCAACATGCTGAATACAGATGCCTGTCTTTATGACGAAACGTGAATTCCGCATGAACTATTGAGTTTCGAGAGCCTGCAAACTACATCTTGATCTTGAATGCACTCGCTTCAGGTTCTACGAAACGTTATGATAATTGCAATGCTCGTTACTCGCAGTTAGATGGATGGTCAATATACGAATCTATAAAAAAAAAGGCCATATTCTCGTTCGTTTCATCATTTTCTACAATAATAATGCATTAAACCTTGATTTTGAAATTTATGTCCGGTTTTAAATGCGATTTAAGATCAATGGCCAAATCAAGCCCTCTATCTTGATAATGTGACAACAAAATTTTGATGGAATATTCTACCCTACCAGGATGCAAATCTCTTGCATAAAATCAAGATAATTCGCCTTGTAATTGCCTATCTCCTAAATTACTAACCTGGAACATCCTCAATCAGTGCTGAAGCATATTCGCGGTCTGCTACCGAAAATAATCATTCATCGTGCCATCTTATTTCGGAGATACTGCCTGATTTGGTTCTCACACGATCTTTTCAATCTCGTCCTTTGACAGGCCTGTGAGTCGTGTGATCTCATCGGTTGTTATTCCTATTTTTTTCATATGCTTTATGATCTCAACACGCCCCTCGACGAGACCATCGTTTTTTGCTTTGTCAATAGAGCCCTGCTGTAGTATTATAAAATCCTGACGTCTGTGCTGAATTTCAAGTTCATGACAGGAGAGCCCTGCTTCATTTGCGATATCAAGAGTGTGTTCTATTTCAGGGATACTTGCGAGCGTAGCTGGCTTGATCTCGAGACTTCTTGCTTCTTTGACAAAATACAGCCATTTATCCTCAATCGTTTTAATTTCCTCAATAGTTTTTGTATATCGGTTTAGATAATATTATTACTATAATACCCAATTATAGTATAATGTGAAGAAAAAAATCTATCTGACGCCTGGAGAACAGACCCTTTTTTCTGCACTTTCGTCCCGGCATATTGTCGACACCGGTTTATTGCAAGAGTTATTTCCAGAAATACTTTCTATCTCACTCAACAAAACAGTTGCGAATCTAGTAAAAAAAGGATATTTGCACCGGGTAAAAAAAGGCATCTTCACTGTTTCTGGCAGACCTTTCATGAACCCGGAAATTCAGGACCCCATGCAGATTGGTCTCATGGTTTGCCCGGGATATATCGGTTTCTCTTCTGCACTCAGGGTCTATGATCTTATTCCCTACGAATCGTTCACGGTTTTTATCGTAACAAAAAATCGGTCCAGAGAGACAACTATCGGTGAATATACCCTTCGTTGTGTTGCGATGGGGGAAAGATGCATTGGGATGACATTCTATAATGGGGTATATGTATCCACGCTGGAAAAGACATTCTTTGATTGTTTCTACAAACCTCAGTACTCAGGGGGTTACGCTGTGATCACCCAGGCATTATCCCTGGCACCTTCCATCGACTGGAAAAAATTTTGTGACTTTTTTTCCCGCGAATCCTCCTCGCTCTGCCAGAGGACCGGGTATATTCTGGATATGTTGAATAAGCGTAAAAGTATCGTCCCGGAAATTGTAATCCATTTTTTCCGGCAGCGGATAAAAAACAACACCAGGCTTGCCATATCGGATACCGGATCCGGGATATATGTAAGATCATGGATGTTGGTTGATAATATAGGCATAGAGAACATTTTTTCCTGGTGGTCGCATGGCTGATCCGGAACTGTTGCGATATCTTGCGGCTAAATCCGGGCTTGGAATTAAGTACCTTTCAAAAGACGAGAAGATCTCCATACTTCTTGGTGAAATCCGTACCCGGTTTCCCGATGTGGTAATGAAAGGTGACACAGCATTAAACCGTGCATACCTGGCAAAATCGGGCGCCTGCCGTTTTTCAGAGGACATCGATCTTGATTTTATTTCAAAACTGCCGCTTCCAAAAAAAATTGAATCCATTACCGACCGGATGAAAACAATACAGGGGTTTGAAATTGATGGTCCACATCTTCTCCACAGGACAATACGGTTTGACTGCAAATACATCAATGAGTTTGGGGACCGGGACCGTATTATGGCAGAGTTTTATCTTACGAGAACCCGTGCGGTAAAAACTCTGGACGTGTTGGTTGCCTCACCATTTATCGAAACACATCCAACTATCTTTACTCTCTATTCACTCGAAGACCTGCTCGCCCGAAAAATTATCGCACTCTACAACCGTGGTGAAGGAAAAGACGTATATGATGTCTTTTATTGCCTCGAAGAAAAAATTGATCGTACGGCATTCGATAAGGCACTTACTTTCGTGAAAGAGAGTTACAAGATAAAAACTGAATCATTCCCCGGTGATCTTATTGAGAAGCTGCATGAATTACGGAAAAACGCGGCCTATGTGGGGAATTCAACTAACCACTTTATTCCACGCAATAGGCGACCGAACTGGAGAAT
>CAIYHQ010000083.1 GCA_903926075.1 uncultured Methanomicrobiales archaeon | reverse complement strand
CCCGGAATATGCACCAGTTACCATACCGAAGAATATACCTAAAATAGTAGATGGCAAAAGGATGATGAGGGTCCAAAAGAGTTTGTTGAGTATAAGCGGAAGAACCGGGAGAGAATACTGGTAAGAATATCCCCATTCTCCCGCGAAAATATTTTTGATATAGAGAATATATTGCTCGTAAAGGGGAAGGTTAAGTCCGAATTCGCGATAGAATTCATTAAGGGTCTCCTTTGGGAGGACATTTCCAAGTGAGAGGAGATAATTCGTTATATAATCCCCGGGCATCAGGTGAAGGATAAAAAATGTAACAGTAATGCTCGCAAAAAAAGCTATAATGCTGTATATCAGCCGCCGCCCAAACCATGATCCTTTCACCTTTTTTTTCAGCCCCGGATTGTCAGCTACTCCCTTTCATTAGAGGTATCATTCGGATGAGACAACAGGCCTGATGGCTGACAGGACTTTTGGATCTATCATGTTGGGATAATCTGCAAGTTTTTCCCATCCTGTAAACCTGTCACTACGGTATGCTACATAACTGTCTGTGCTGCAGATAGGAACGGTGGGGACATTTTCTGCAAGAATTTCCTGCATCCTATACCCGACCTGTTTCCTTTCCTCCTTGTCAATGGTGTTCCTTACTTTTTCAGTGAGGGTGTTGAACTCAGAATTATTGAAATTATAATAGTTTGTTTCCTGGAGTGGAGTCACTGCAAAGTTTACCAGATCATCAGGGTTGTCATGAAGGATGGCTGGCATTGCATCGATAAATATTTGTCCATTGTCAATAGCCTTCCTATACTGGCCTTCATCATCATAAGATACAGTTTTAACTTTTATTCCCAAAAGAGACCAGTCTTTTCTTAAAACCGTGATAATTTTTTCGTCAATACCACCAACAGATGCTTTGCCTCCAAGAGGGATATTAAGTTCTACAGGTGCCCCGTCAGGGCCGTGCAGCACACCATTTCCATCCTTTATAAAGCCAGATTGTTGCAATTGGAGAGTTGCCATCGATATATTGTAATCATACATCCCTGTCTCCTGCTCGTCTATATATTCACCTGCAACACCTGGCAGAAGATATGTGGTCGAAGTTGGATGGGCATTACCAAGAATTGCGCTGATAGCAGAACGGTCAACAGCATGGCTTAACGCATGCCTGAATTGTGATAGGTTTGCAGGATATTGCTCCATGTTAAAGGCCATTTCATACCCGGTGGTGCCATTTAAAGTATATACGCCTATGTTTTGTTCGTTCCTGAGGCTGTCTGCAACCGCAGGGTTAATTCCTGTAATGACATCGACTTCACCACTTTTCAGAGCGAGGACCTGGCTGTCTTTATTTGTGATTACCTTGAGGATAACACCAGAGATATACGGCTTGTCTCCATGATATTCATCATTCCGGGCAACCCTGAAATATCCCTGTTCACTTCTGTCAAATTTGAATGGTCCTGTTCCTATGAACTGTGTGTCCTGCCAGGTCTTTGGGTTTGAAATATTTTCAAAGATGTGTTTTGGATAGACACCTATACCCGGAGACTGTGCGAGGCGGTCAGGCCATACCGAATATGAATTTTTAAGATGGAATACAACGGTGTAGTCATCGGGACAGGTAACAGATGAGACATCAGAAAGGACAAATCCCATTGTGAGGTTGTTTGCTTTCAGGTAATCATTTGTGAATTCTACATCAGCGCTTGTAAATGGTACCCCGTCCTGCCAGGTTGCATTTTTAACAAGATGGAATGTCCAGTCCTTTGCATCCCGGGACACTTCCCAGCTTTCGGCAAGTCCCGGTTCATATGTGCCTTTTCTGTCTTTTGTAACAAGCCCTTCATAAATTAAGGAACCGGCAGGAACTCCGTTCTTCTTTGTCATAACATTCGATGAGACCAGGTCAGAAGGCGAATCAACAGGTATTATTATATCAGTTCCGGCATATTGAGGAGGATTTTCAGGATTGGGTTGTACTGAAGTTTTTAGATCAGAACACCCGCAGAAGAAACACATTATAATAATAAATGCAAGATAAAGACAGACCAAAGCACCGCAATATAATTTTGAAAACAATCCTGAATATCTCATTAAAAAATTCACCGGTAGTCAGGAATAAGTACCAAAGTTTTTCTATTTAACAATTATGATTCATTTTCATAAATATTAACTATTATTAGTTAACTGATTATAAACTGAATTTCAGGTAACTATGCCTACTGGAAATTAGATTCTTTCATCTCTAAAAATATCACTTTTCTATCAGGACTTCTGTCCTCGCAAATATTTTTCGTGATTGGTCCGTCATCTCAAGAAAGAAGGTTTTTCCTTCATTTTCAGAAGCATTGAACCAGTATTCTGGATCAATTCCGGGCTGAAGGTACTGCCCTTCCACATAAGCGGTCTCACCTGGGCGGAATACCGTTATCTCTTTCCAGGAATTCCCATATCCATCAAGTATCCTGGAAGGATCAAGAATAGATATCAGGTAATCGGCCTGTCCGAATGTCTTTGAAGGACGAAGGATAATTAATGTCGACCTTGTCGAAACAGGGTCGCCACCCATGTGCTCTATGCTCAGGTTTCCGGTCTGGTGATAAGTAGCACGTAAAGTCAATGATGGAGCTTTTGATTCCTGTTTCACAATTCCACCTGCAAGTGAACTCACAATTGCTGCAATAAGAAGTGTTAGGGTTAGCATAAGCATAACACCTATAACTGGTGAAACAGCGAGTGATTTATCGGAATTATGCTTCTTATTCTTCAACTGCGACCTCCTTATCAAAGATGATCCTTCCGCTCGGGACATGCAGGATCTTAACCTGGACTACGTCTCCTGCCCTCAGATCCCACCAGTCTGAACCAAGAACAGCCTGCATGGAATCTATATCATTAGACAGGTAGCCTGTTCCTGTTGAATACTGGAAGGGAAAATCTGTACCATAACCTCCTTCTCCGTCAGTTCCGGTATAAGGAGAAGCAAACAATCTGGTACCTGCCAGAATAGTATAATTTCCAAAATTCTGTTCTTCGGGAAAAGGTGGAGCTCTCGACCATTTCAACAGACCTGGTCCGAATCCCAGCGGGGACTTGTATGAATGGTCGCTATACCAGGTATTTGCACCAGTATCTGATCCAGTTATTGAAGTAGAATTGGACTTTCCGTCATGAGATTTCCAGGACAAAAATAGCTTCAGGTCACGGGTCTGTATTGGGTCACTCACTGAAAGAAACGCTATTTCAAAAAAACTCGAGTTGTTACCAGTGTTGGATATCTTTACATCAGCCATTATATCCGGTGATTTCTTTTCATTTCCCGCAAGAGAACCAGTATAAGATGAGACAACGGCAGCAATTATTACCGTAACCACAAGCATAAGCATTACGGCGATTACGGGAGAGATCGCGTCTTCTGTATTATCTTTGAAAATTTTTTCCAGATAATCCATTGATAGTCCTTATGCCCTTTTTATCCTTGATTAATCGTATCCGAGCTTAATCCGCATTTTTGTGGCTGCAAACAAATTACAAAACAATCTAATTTTTTTCAATAATCAATTAACTATTTTATTTATTAATATATTACATTTAATATATAAACATCCCTTTCATTACAAGTTTAAGGTTGTATACGAAAAATATTTACTTTTTTTTACAATGCACTGATCCTTATCTCATTTCTTTCAATAACAGTGTCAACAGGAAAGAGGGAGTTATCGATATTAATCTGCAATGTCCCGCTAACCGGGTCTTCGTAATAACCACCGATGTTATCATATTCATTATCCAATGTTTCCAAATCTGACTGTGCTTTAAAAAATACTGCATATGGTAACGGTTTTCCCCTCCTGACAGTTATTATCAGGTGGTCGGCATTGGGAAATATTTCTCTGACTACTGATGAATTCAGGTTAAGCGAGCCTTCGCCATTTCCACTTGAGAATGAATAATCAGGGTCAGGTGTGAGGTTTACATAAGAAATCGTTATTGAACTGCATTTTGTTGGAATTGAACTGTTCCTTTCACCTTTGATCTCTAAAAAAGTATTTGCAGTCTCATTTATTTTTTCGAGAGCTGCTTTTGCATTTGTAAATTCCAGCCAGGTCTCCCGTGAAGGACCGGCTGTAACGTTTACGACTCCGTCCTCCCATCTGTACCCCTGTTCTATCCAGAAATTTCCCACGGGTTTATAGGTATAGGAGATACTGTTTCCAAAAAATTCGGTACTCCCGGTTGAAATAGTCATATATTGGTCTTCGAAGGATGGAGATTCTATTGACAAAGTTCCTGACGATTTTAGGGGATTAAGAAGAACATCTCCTCCACCAAGCTCTAAAATTCTTGATTTCTTCATTGCCCTCTTTTCCGCAATTGTATTTTCAATGTCTGAACTGAAGGCTAAAAATTCGTGCCTGACAGAATCAAGGTGAATAACTTCAGATTGAGCCTTCATGGAGGGGATATATACAGCATTCATAATTGAAAGAAAAGTTACAATAATCCCGAGAATGAGCATCATCCCTATGACTGCAGCAACTGCTTCATCCTTCATGGAATTATCCCCTGGAAAATGACACTCCTTTTACCTACGAGTTTTACCCTTTCATTACCATAAACTCCTTCAACCGAAATGACATCCCCTAGTGAAAATGAATTGGATGCGGGTGAAATACTAAATGGTACCAGTTTATCATTGCAATAAATTCGGAGGTCCGCAACCGGAATGCTATCCCCGCCTTTATGATAAAGTGAGAATATATCTCCGCTTTTCTCAGAAAGAATAGTTACTGAAGGCTCTTTTGGTGAGGGGATGAATGAAGAGACATTTGAGGCAAAAATTCCAACAACAAGTAACATAATTGCGAGAAGGATCATCTCTCCCAGAAGTTCAGTCACTGCATCATAATCTGGTTTATGGTTCCTGCTTTTTTTTCTCATATGAATATCTCAAAGAGGATGATTGTTGAAACTAGGAAGATTGCAACATGTTTAAGCCCTGCAAAAATACTGTTGGAGGATAATTTCCCGGCGAGGAGCCCGGATGAAATTCCAAGGGTTATTGATATCCTGTACATATCGAGCTTATTTGATGAAGTATCGATTGGCAGGTTAAAATTTTGAAAACTCGAAATAAAACTTACATTCAGGGCATAAACCGTGTATAAAAAGACCCCGAATGAGAGATATACTACCATTACATAGACAAAAGCCTTGTTAAAACGTGCATATTTCATGGCCAGGTAATGTTCAAAATCATTCACGGCTATATGAAGAATCTCCCTGATGTAATCGGTTAATTCGCTTGCCCTGACGACAAGTGAGATGGCACGTTTAACTGAAACTACCCCTATACGGCCTTCCATCTTGTGCAGGGCCTTTACAGTACTTAGACCTCTTGAGATCTCTTCAGATGCAACCAGAAGTTCAGAACTGAGTACCCCGATCTTGGTCTTTGAGATAAGGTTGATAGCTCCCTGGAGAGTTAATCCTATATCCTTCATATTTGAGAGTTCACGAAGAAAATCAGGCATCTGGGATTCGATGAGTTTCACATATAGACGCCGTACTTCATACGAAATTAGTATAGGGATAATAAACACTGCGATAGCCAGGCTAAAAGAACTTTCAACAGGAAAATGAGTGAAGAGAACCTGAAGGATTCCGGTAATATAAAGGATGACAATTACAACTACAATAACCATACCCATGATAATACCGTAATAATAAGAGGAAAGATAGTACTTCAGAGGGTTTTTTAAAACCCTGGCGATTTTTAAAAGCCTTCTTCTGTTATCAATAGATTTAATGAAATCCGAATCTACCCGATTACGTGCTGTTTTTATCTGAAATTCATCCACGTACTCATTCTCACTTGTCTCAACGTAAGTTATGTCAAGATCTTCAGGCGGCAGAAGCAGATGAAGGAGCCATATTATTGCAGCAGCACCGAATGGCATAACAAGGAGTATTATTGGCATCCATTGGGAAAGGTCACTCTTCCCGGTCAGGTTCTGTGCAACCATCATGATAAGGATGACAATGGGCCCTGCGACAAATGCAGTAACATAAACTTCTGCAAGTACTTCGAGAGTACTTAAGGCCATTTCAAGTTCTCTGCGGGCTACATCACGAAAAAAATCAGATCTGGATGCGAGAAAAGCAGATATATTTCCTCCGGTATTTGATACCATGATGAGATCATTGAGAAATTCACTGAGGTTATGAGAGGGAGTATAATTCTGAAGGTCCCGCATGGCTCTTGGGAGGTCTTCACCGAAGAGTTCAACATTCCTGACAATCAGCCCGAATTCCTTTGCAATTTCTCCAAACAGGTCTGCATCTTCATAGACTTTCCGGATAACGTCATAGAGCGTTGTTGATGTTGAAAGAGCCTGCATATATGTTATCACATATGGCAGGTCGAGATCGATTCTTGTTTTTCTACTCTTCGCAATAAGTTCAGGGTAATAATACATAAAAAGGAAAGTCCCTGCCGTAAAAATACCTGTTACCATTATTTTGGCAATGATATCCGGAATAATATAGAAAAACGTTATATTATAACCAAAAAAAGTCGTGAATGAGAGAAGAATGATTATTCCAATGAAAGCTGCAAATGTCGAAAAAAATATCTGTTTTCGATATTCTTTGGGCGTAAGTCCAAGGTGTGCTTTTCTAATGGATTTTCTGAGTACCTCCTCCTCCTTCCCTTTGAAGACCTGACCAAAAACAATTAAAATACGCCTGAAACGATTATCTCCACTGTATTCTTCTGTCGTCATTCTATCAGAACTTCATTCCTCTCAATTCAAGAGAGATGTTTTTTTCTTTTGAAGCAATCAGGGGCAGGGAATATTCATAAATGTAGTCGGTTGGCAATTCCTCATGATCATTTATTTGTTGAGACATTGTCTCTTTTTTTTCTGGCAAATCCTGATGTTTTAAAAATTTTTCCCCATTGTCCCTTTCAACCGTACCTGAAACAATCTGTTGTAGGGAGATTTTTTTAGGCTCAGTTTTATGCTCCAGTTCAGGTGTCTTCATAACAGGAGCTGCTATAATAAGCAAATCCTCCAGTTCATCCCAGGATTCATCGTCTTCGCTGGATCTCTCTTTATTTCCTTTTTCTAATTGAGATGAATTTATTATAAACGATGTTGTTAAGTCTTCAAGCTGATTTTGCACAATTTTATCAGATTCCTGTATCCTCTCTTCTCCTGAATTCATCAGAGAATCTGCATCCTTAAATGGAACTTCAGTTGTTTTTTTATCTGTAATTTCCAGTGAAAAGGAGGAAATTTCCTGGAGAGTCCTTTCAGGGTTACTTGTTTTCAAAAGTTTTTCAAGGTAGTATCTCCTCCTTTCAAGTTCGGCACCCAACTCCACGCTGTTCCACCCGTGCAGGTATTGGATCGATTCAAGAATTTTGGACACATGAAATGTTTTGTTAAAAACGTCATTTACCGGGTCCCACTGATAAAGTGTACGCCACCCCACTTTCCCCCCTTTTTCCATATTAATTTCATGCAGCGAACTGCAACGTCTTACTATCTTCCCATTAAGAAAATTGATTGACTGGATTGCTATGAGATTAAGGGCCCCAAACATTGCCGCAGGAACACTTATAGGTTCATTTATCAGCCTGTTGATTGCCTCTTCAATCGTCCCGGCATGTAAGGTAGAGTAAGTTGTGTGGCCGGTGTTCATAGCCTGAAACAGGGTCTGTGCTTCTTTACCCCTGACTTCACCAACAATTATATACTCGGGACGCTGGCGGAGTGAAGAACGAAGGAGTGTATACATGTCAACATCGCCCTGTGATATTGAGGCTGGATTATCGCGGGTAATTGTAGGGAGCCAGTTATTGTGTGGAATTTTTATTTCACGGGTATCTTCAAGCGAGACAATCTTTGAATGAGCCGGAATAAAGAATGATATCGCGTTCATAGTAGATGTTTTGCCACTTGCAGTTCCCCCTACAAGGATCATGCTTTTCCTGTTTTCAACACATAACCAAATAAAAGCCAAAAGTTCAGCCGAATAGGTACCAAGTTCGAGAAGATCATAAGGTGTTATAGGGTCAGACCTGAATTTACGTACCGTGAATGAACTGCCATGAGGTGATACAACCTCGCTGTATGTCAGTTGAATCCTTGCACCTTCCGGAAGTGTTGCATCAATTAACGGACTTGTAAGGGAAACTTGTTTGTCTGCTTTCTGTGCAAGTTTCTGGACAAAGTTGTTAAGGTCCTCTTTTTGAAACGAGAGGTTTGTTGGGATACTCCCATATCGTGTATGAAAAATATAAACTGGAACAAGTGGGCCGTTACATGAAATATCTTCCAGATTAGGATCATGCATCAGGGGGTCGAGGCGTGAATAACCCAGGAAATTTCTTCTTAAATAATAATAAAGCACACGTGCCCTGTCTTCTCCAATGGAAGGTTCATACATCCGTATTATCCTTGAAATGTCATCGTACTGAAGATCAATTGTCCCTTTTTTCTTTGGAACATCAAATACAACTACATCTTTGAGGTAGGAGTGGACCTCTTCAAGAAGGATAAGTTCGCGTGGAGAGACGGTAGGTTCAATAATTTCATACCTCGTGCCCTGGATTGCATCAGCAATAATCCGGGCATAAGAGAAACCTCCTGTAAGCCAGTACCTCTCTACGATACCCCTGACATTGTCATCAGGGAGCGATGGGATTTTGGGATAATCAGGCTTTTTTTTATTAATTTCTTCGGTGTTGTTGTTATTAACACCAGGAATGTCCTCTTCAAATGTTATCTGGTCCCAGAGGGCAAATTCTTCCTCACCTGCACCAGGACCTGTAATTACAACTTCCTTCAGAACTGGTGCCCTGTCAACAATGATAGGACGTTTGGTAGAAGTACTTTTTCTTAATGCCGGATAGTCATCTTTCTCAGATAATGACTTTAGATTTTCAGTTTTTAACTTGTTTGATGGTTTTCTTTTATAAAATATAGAAAATATTGGGAAGAACGGGAATCTGGTTCTCTTTCGGTTTGATTTTATCTGGGTTGATTTGTTTTTTTTAGTCATTCGTTTTTTCTTTGTCCCGTTATTAACTGCAATTTCTTTTTCACCCAGGAAAAGAATTAAAATGGAAATGGAAATGGCAAAAAAGAAGGCTATATAGATAAATGGAAGATTTGCAAAGACAACTGTTAATGTCAGGATGCTGAATACAAGTATAATTCCGGCAATGAGAAATGCTTCAAGTGACTTTCTCTTCATAAAGAAAATATTCCCCTTCCCTGACCCAGTAATGTCAATTTTAAGAGAGTTGCACAGAGTTCAAATGATACCTTTCTGTATGATTGCCTACAAAAATCAAGAAAAAAATTTGTAGTAATAGAGGCTGTCGCATGAATATCATAATAATTTAACTTTATGAATATATAAATAATAAGTGTTTATTTCATGATGCCAATAATCGATAATCAGTCTCTGAAAATATTTCATGATAAAAAAGGTGATTCAACATTATTGCTAATTATCTTCTTTCACAAATGGAAAAAATAAATATTAATAGCGTACACCGTATAATCCATTAAATTTGTTTAATCTCTTTTATGAAACCGTTTGTGAGAACAAAACTAATAAAAGGCAAGGAATACCTGTATGAGATCACTCCTTACTTTGATCCTGTTCAAAAAAAATGGAAACAAAAGACCCGATACCTGGGTAAGAAAGTTAATGGCGAAATTGTAAAAACCGAAAAAGGTACAGACAGGACGAGAATTTTTAATGTTGGTCAGTATCTTCCTGCATATTGGGCAGTGAAGGAATACCAGATACTCGAATCACTTCTCCTTGTGTGTTCACCTGAAGAAGCAGCTTCTATTGTGCTTTTATCGATTAACCGTTTGATCTCTCCCTGTCCCCCGAATAATTTAAAATCGTGGCTTAATGGCACATATCTTTCCCGTCTCATTCCGGGATCTGATTTTGAAGTAGAAGAACTCTTCCTTCTCCTTAAAAAAGTTTCAGACCCTGGCGTAGTCGATACTTTCTATAGAATTTTCTCTCTCGTAAATGAGTTATCGTACCAAAGAGTGCATCACGTAATTGAAATATACGATAGAGATGAAAAGATGCGAAAAATAAATGAGTGGCCTTTATCGGGGGGTGTCCTGAGAAATATACAGAGTATAAGAATTCAGTATGATCCCGAGAAAAAGATATATGCAGGATTCTCTCTCCTGCCTCTTTTAAGTCCGGTAATAACAGATTCCATTCATTGCATGTTAACAGGCAGAATTCCTGAAGGAATTCTCGTTACAGGTTGGAATTCTCTTTCGCCATGGTCAATAGAAAAACTAGCCAAATCAAATTGCTCTTTTATCTTTAGTGCCGATATTTCGTATCCTCCGATAGAGTTAAAAATGGAGACTATATCAAAACCTATGGAGGACCCGGACAATATCAGGTATTTTAGGAATGAACCATGTTACCTGATTCCGGTCCATATTCCGGTAGGAAATACTTATATCCAGGGATACATCCTGCACAATATCAGAAAAGACCAGGAAGCAAGAACTGCGTTTAATAAAAATATGCAGATAATCAGGAATACCATTCATAAAAAAACAGAAAATCCAGATTCTGTTGATGAACTTCTCAATAAGTCCCAGGGAGAATTAAAAGATTATTACTCTTTAAAAAAAGATAACGGAGTCAGCTCGATTAAGATTGACCCTCTTGCTATTCACAAGATGATACAAAAAGCAGGTAGTAATTGTGTACTCTACAGGGGCGACTGCACCTGGGAAGATTGTTTTAACTATGTCAAAATCAGGGATGATCTCGAATTTGAGTTAAATCGTTATGTCGATGAGTTTGAACGTGATTTCAGGGAATACAGCATTGAAAGTATCAGAGAGGGGATACTCTTTATCATTTTCCTCACATTTCTAATTAAGGATTTAATAGTAAAGAGACTGGAGTCAGTTCAATCAGATGAAATATCTTCATTTGAATCATTAATAACTGAACTTACGCATGTTCATGTTACCAAGTCTTATAAACCACATATTTCACCAGAGAGTCTATCAAGGGATACAAAGAACATCCTGACCTTTTTTGGCGGGATACCTCCAATCCGGGATGAATAATTCCGGCTATTACCTCTTTTCAATAGTTTGCTTTCTTTATAATCCTCGTAAACTCAGTCTGCTATCAACCTCTCTTCTTCTTCAGTTATAGGATATGAGCAAGAGACAATTTGCCTGAATGAAGAAATTGCCCCTTTGGCATCTTCGTACGAAGGTCTATGACAACCAAAAAAGAAAGCAGAACTATTTGAGATAAAATCATTCTGAAATTCACAAACAAGGTTTGAAATATTATTTTCCTCCTTGAATTGATTAATCTGCTTTATCGTCCCTGTTATTTGTCTGGAGTCGGGTTGGCTTAAAAAAACGTCCGGGTTTTGTAATTCAGGACCCGTCACAACAATTTTACAGACTGCGATAATTCCATTCTCAACAGATTTATTATTAGCTACAACTGCCCTCTTAATGCTTGTAAGGGTATGGTAAAAATAAAATTTTTCTATATTCCTTGCAACCAGTTCCAAAGTAGGCTCCCTTAACACACAAAATTCAGAAGCAAGTTCTCCAAATACGATTGATGGAAAGTTGTATGATTTGAATCCTTCAATAATGAGATAATCTATTTCAGATTCAGAAAGGAATGTGATAACTGGATAAAATTTTTCTTCGTGCAGCATAAGCACAGTCTTTTGTGCGTCAACTCCTACGATAAAGTCAGCACCAGCATCATACATTAGTGTCGTGTCTTTGCCCTCTTCAAGTCTGAATAAGTGATGTCCAAGGTGTTTAATTACAGCTATTGTTCCTTTACTTTGAAGCATTCTTATTAATGAAAGTATGAATGTCGTCTTTCCTGACCCTGAATGACCTATTACCTGGATAATTCTCAAAATCACACCAACAAGTAAAACTCTTTTGTTTATCGATAAATTGAGTCAATAAATTTAACAGAACTTTATAAATTTATAAAGGTAAAGTATGTGACAGAATTAAAAAGAGGTTTCCATGTTTCTCAAGGTGGTTCCTGTAGAAAAAGCTCTGGAGTCTGCCAGGGATATCGCTGTTTTAACTGGGGAAGAAACTATTCCGCTCAGAAAATCCTATGGGAGAATCCTTGCCCACGATATATACACAGATAACGAAATACCAGAATTCTCCAGGTCATCTGTTGATGGTTATGCATTAATTGCATCCGATACCTTCGATGCCTCAAATACAAATCCTGCAATACTTGTTATAAGAGGGGAGATACGGATTGGACAACCTGTTACCACGCCTCTAATAAATGGAGATGGGTACTATATTCCAACCGGCGGGATGGTCCCACCCGGCACAGATGCTATTGTGATGATAGAGCATTGTAGCAGGGAGGGAGATCATCTTCTCATTAAAAAACCGGTTGCACCCGGTGAAAACCTGGTAAAAGCTGGTGAAGACTTCGGAAAGGGTGAAAAAATTTTTTCAGGAGGGAGAAAACTTTCAATACAGGATACAGGAGCTCTGGCTGCAACCGGAATTGTGTCAGTACCAGTCAGAAAAAAACCGAAAATTGGAATAATTTCGACCGGCGGTGAACTTGTCTCACCTGAACTTAACCCGGGTCCGGGCCAGGTCAGGGATGTTAATTCGTCAATCTGTTATGCATTTCTTGTTGAAAACAACTGCAGTCCAATTGAATATGGAATCGTTAGTGATAATGTCCCTGAACTTAAAGAGATCCTTTTAACCGCACTAAATGAATGCGATGCAGTTCTTATATCGGGGGGAAGTTCCAAGGATGTTCATGATATTACTTCGCAGGTAATCTCTGATCTTGGTAAAGTAATTGTTCATGGTATTGCCCTGGCCCCTGGGAAACCAACGATTATTGGTCAAATTAATAAAATCCCAGTGATTGGTCTTCCTGGTCACCCGGCTTCAGCTTTTGTTGTTCTCAAGATTATTGTAATGGAACTTATTAATCGCATGCTCGGGTCAAAGTCGAAGGATAGTTACAGGGTTAAGGCACATATGGAGACGAGCGTTTCATCTGTAAGGGGCAGGGAGGACTATGTCCGTGTTGTCCTCTATGGTAATAATGCAGTTTCGGTTCCAGGAAAATCAGGACTACTAAATACACTTGTCAGGAGCGATGGCATGATCAAAATTCCTGCCCAGGCGGATGGGATTGAAAAGGGTGATTTAGTGGAGATACAGTTATGGTAAAACGGTATTTTGATCTATCCTCACTTGCTACAGCCCTTGAACTGATTACTTCCTCCTACCCTGCACCAGGAAGATTCGAAACTATCCATATAAGTGGGTCTCTGAACCGGATAACGTCTGCCCCTGTTATCGCCCGATATACCGTTCCTTCAGAGGATGTCTCTGCGATGGATGGAATTGCTGTTAAAAGCAGTGATACATTTGATGCAGCCGAACAAAATCCGGTTAATATTACAAATGCAGTACTGATAAATACCGGAAACCCTGTCCCTTCAGGATATGATGCCGTTATAATGATAGAAGAAGTCTGGGATACAGGAGAGGGAGGTTCTTACACCATCAGAAAACCGGCAGCACCGGGTCAGAATATCAGGAAAGCCGGTGAGGATATATCCGAAGCTGATATGGTACTGCCTGAAAATCATTGTATACAGGCAGCTGACATCGGGGCCATTGCATCATGTGGTATCTCCCACGTGGATGTGAAGACTATCAACGCCGGGCTTCTCCCGACAGGCGACGAAGTAGTGCCACTTGGAACAGTTCCAGAACGAGGAAAAGTTATTGAGAGCAATACCTATCTTGCCGAAGCGTTTATCAAAGGAATCGGTGGGCACTGTACAAGATATCCTATAGTGCCTGATGATCCAGTGGATATCACAAAATCCCTTCTCCAGGCTGTACGTGATAATGACTTCGTGATAATGACCGCAGGCACATCCGCAGGCACACATGATTTTACAGCTCAGGTAATAGGGGAAAACGGTGATATCATACTACATGGTGTTGCAATAAAACCTGGAAAACCTGTTATTTTTGGGAAAATTTATGGAAAACCTGTCATTGGTCTGCCGGGTTACCCGATATCAGCACTCACGGTCCTTCGTGAACTTGTCACTCCGCTTTTTACAAGGTGGGGTTTTTGCGAGAGTAAGCAGGAGCTCGTTTCGGCAACTCTCTCCCAAACCCTTAATTCTGAGATAGGTGTTGACGAATTTGTCCTTATCTCTTTATCAAATATCAGGGACAGGTGGGTAGCTTCACCCCAGTCCAGGGGTTCAGGCGTCCAGATGTCTGCCGTAAAATCAAATGCCTACCTTCATATACCGGCAATTAATGAAGGATATGAGGCCTTAAGTAATGTAGAAGTTATTCTGTCAGGGGACCTTTCAACTGCAAAAAGTTCTATTATCTTAACCGGGAGTCTTGACCACTCGCTCGACCGGGTAGTCAACCTTTCACAAAAAAAAGGACTATGGGTTCAGACATACAATGTGGGAAATATCGAAGGTCTCCTTTCGCTTAAAAAAGATACATGCCATGCTGCTCTAATCCATCTCTCTCCCAGGTTAAGGATTGATATGGTTGATGACCTCCTTACCTCTTTTTCACACGAGGATTTCTCATTTGTTACTATTTATGAATTGCAGGTCGGTTTTATCAGCCGAACTGAAGTCAATTTATCAGATCCAATAGGAGAGAGATCAGTTGTGATTCAGAAAGAAACAATTATTCCTGAGATTTTTCAAAAGGTTTTCCAGGAGTTTGACCTGAAGGATCATAATAAAGGGCAGACTTTCTCCAAAGAGAGCGATGAATTGAAAATAGTAAAGGCAATAAATACAACCACTGACATAATCGGGTTTGGAAAACAAAGTGTTGCAGAAAAGTCCGGTCTCTGTTTCTCACCTGTTACAACAATCATATATCAGATGATCTTCCGGAAGGAATTGCATAATGATGAAAGGATGAAAACATTACTAAACCTCATAAAATCACTGGAAACCTGTTGAATTAATCGAAATCTTTCTTTATAACATGAACAATGGAGGCTTTAAAGGTGAGAAATATCAAATCACCTATCTTCAGGTCCATGTCTTTGACACTTTCACGCGTCAGGTGTGTAACTATCTCTACTCCCACATCGGCATAGATACTTACTGTGAGTGGTCTTTCTACAATCCCGGTTATCTTTCCTTTTAGAGAATTTCTTGCACTTGATACAAGAGGAATTTTTGATACCAGTATGTCTTCCGGTCTCACCATTGCCACAACTTCACCCTTAATATCTGATGCTGCATAGAGCGTTATCCCTATTTTTGTAACAATCTCGGCATACTTATCAATGACCCTGCTTTTGCCATGGAATACGTTTGCGTTTCCTAATAATCCAGCTATTTTTTCTGTTCCCGGTTTTTGCATCACAACTGACGGAATATCTGACTGGATAATACGACCCTCGTCTAAAATACTGACAATGTCTCCGAGTGCCACGATATCCTCGATATCATGGGTTACAATGATGCATGGCACATTTGTTTCGGAGATCAGTTTTCTGATGATCTGCCGGAACGATGCATGGCTCTTATTATCAATACCTTCAAAAGGTTCATCAAAGAGCAGTAATTCAGGTTCAGTTATACATGCACGTGCCAAGGCGACCCGCTGTTTCTGGCCCCCTGATAGCTTTGCTGCCAGGATATTCCTATAATCCGTGAGGTTAAAACGTTTTATCCACTCGTCTACTCGTTTCTCCCTCAAACTTATGGGTAACCCTCTCGCATTAAGTCCGTATTCAATATTTCCTGCAACTGTCATATGAGGAAAGACCGGTGAGTCCTGAACAAGGTATCCTATATTCCGTTTCTCAACCGCCACGTTTAACCTGTCTCCTGAATTAAAGAGTTGTCGCCCGTTCAGAGTTATCTCGCCTGAGTCAGGCATAAGAATCCCGGATACCAGGTGGAGAAGTGATGTCTTTCCTGACCCGTTCTCACCTATAATTACATGTATTGTTCCCTTTTGTATATTTAGAGAAGCATTAAGTTGAAAATCCCTCAATCTCTTTGAAAGTGAGAATATTAGCAATTTGTATCCCTGTTATGATGATTAATAAGATTAAAGGTCGGGTCCTTTCCTTTGAGATTTTTCAATAGCCACTGCGCAGTGCTTAAGTTCAGGCATTCCGGACAATGGGTCAAGGGCAGTATTAGTAAGGGTGTTTGCTCCCTTATCAAAGTGCATAGGCATAAATAGTACCTTTCGCGGGACAGCATCAGTAACATTTGCAATTGTCTCAATCTCACCACGACGGCTTCGTATTTTTATTGTTTCCCCGTTTTTAATTTTAAGTTCTTTCGCATCTTCAGTGTTTAACTGAACATATAAACTTGGAACTTCGTAATTCAGTATACTACATCTGCCTGTCTGAGTTCGGGTATGGTAATGGAAAATAACGCGGCCCGTCATAAGTGTATACTTGTATTCTTCATCTGCAACTTCGGCTGGAGGGCGGTAATCAATTCCTGCAAAAGTACCAAGTCCATCCGGTGTTGCAAACTTCTCTTTGTGTAGTATAGGAGTGCCAGGGTGCCCTATTGTCGGACAGGGCCAGTGGACAGATTCTGGTTTTTCCATTATTTCATAGGTGCATCCAAACATGGAAGGAGTAACTAACCTCATGTCATTCCATATTTCTTCAGCGCTATTAAATTCAAATCCACTTATTCCCATTTTTTTTGCTAGTAAGACAAAAATTTCCCAGTCTACTTTTGCATCACCAGGTGGGGAAACAGCTTTGCGTACCCGGTTCATACGACGTTCCCCATTAGTAAATGTGCCATCTTTTTCGGCAAAACAAGCGCCAGGCAGGATGACATCCGCGTATTTGCATGTTTCACTAAAGAATATATCCTGGACTACCAGAAAATCAAGTTTTTCAAGTGAACTAATGACATTGTTTGAGTCCGGATACGAAACAACCGGATTTAACCCAAGAATATACATTGCTCTGATAGGATCACCGCACTGGGTTATTTGTTCTGTAAGTGTGGCTCCATTCCAGTCAGGCAGGTCATGAACACCCCAGGCATCTTCCATTTTCTTCCGCATTTCAGGAAGCATGCATTCCTGGTATCCTGAATATATATCTGGAAATGCACCCATATCGCATGCACCCTGGACATTATTCTGCCCACGAAGCGGGTATAATCCCGCTCCCGGACGTCCAATGTTTCCGCAGAGCATTGAAAGGTTTGCTAGCGACTGCACATTATCTGTCCCTGTTGTAAGTTCGGTAACACCAAGGCAATATATAATGGCTGCATTCTTTGCTTCAGCATATCCTGTTGCTACCTCTCTCAATTTTTCTGTGGGTACTCCGGTTATAAACTCAACATCCGCATAATTCCTGATAGTCTTTTCAAGGTCCTTGAATCCTTTTGTACGTTTATTTATGAATTCTTTATCGTGTTTACCCTCTTTAATTATCCAGTACATCATTGAATTCGCAAGTGCAGTGTGTGTTGACGGGTTAATCCGTAACCATGTATCAGCAAGTCGTACTGTCGGGCTGAACCTGGGATCAATAACAATAACCTGGGTTCCCTTCTCTTTTGCCTGAACAATTCTTCTGCCCACAAGTGGATGAGCTTCAATTATATTTGATCCCCATATAAGGATAAAATCAGAATTCAGGAGATCTTCGAAGGTGTTGGTCATGGCACCTGAACCAAAAGACATGTTAAGCCCGACAACTGTAGGGCCGTGACAGATCCTCGCACAATTGTCGATATTGTTTGTCTTGAATGCAACTCTTGCCCATTTCTGCATTATATAACATTCTTCGTTTGTTGTCCTGCAGGAGACCTGGAAACCGAGTGATTTTGGCCCGTAACTTTCTATTGTATCTTTAAATTTGCTTACTATCAGATCAAGAGCTTCATCCCACCCCGCTTCATGGAATAATCCATCTTTTTTAATGAGAGGTTTCGCGAGCCTGTCTGGACTATGAACAAACTGCCAACAGGTTGCTCCTTTTGGGCATAGTTTCCCCTCATTTACAGGATTTCTTCTCCACGGTTCAACACCTCTAAGTTTTCCATCAATTACAACGAGATTTAGTCCACAACCAACACCACAGTAAGGACAGGTTGTAGGTACATATCGCATCTCCTGAATTTTTGCATCTTTCAATTTTTGTCACCTGGCCTTTTAGAGAAGTTGTCCACCTGAAGAATCAGTTTGATTATTAAAGATTTATAGACTTTTAGTTTTTCTAATTATTAGAAAAAAATAACAGGAAAAATTGTTTAAACATGATAAATGAATAATGATAGATGACTCAGTTAACTGGTGATAAGACAGAGTGTGAAATAATTGGGCTTTTAGATGAATTCAACATTGTCTCTCCATTAAGGGATTACTTTATCGTATCTACAGAATTTCATTCTTATCCCGCGCCTGGAATGCTTATTGGCGTCTTCATGGTTGACTTAGCCCTGGAAGTTCTGAATGTTGGGCCTAAAGACCGGCTTTATGCGGTTTCAGAGACTAAAAAATGTGCTCCTGACCCTTTACAGGTAATATTACACTGTACAATAGGAAACAATCGACTGAGAATAATAGAGACCGGCAGGTTCGCAATAGCACTAAACCTTGGATCAAAGGAAGAATGGTCTCGAGGTGTGAGAGTATATGCAGATTTAGAAAAATTAGAATATTTCCCCAAGATTCATACATGGATAGCGAAGAAGGCCTCGTTTCATTCAAAAGAAAAAAGTTGTGAACTTAACAGGGAAATTTTCAAAGCCGGGAGAAAAATTCTATCCTGGGAACGAGTACGTGTGAATATTCCCAAGAAAGAACAATGGAACTCTGTTGTCTGTCCCTCGTGTGGAGAAATGTTCCCTGATATCTATATCCATGGTTCAACCTGCGGTGCCTGCGGTCCTCTAAAATATTATGAGAAAGTCTGTGGTTGATCGTTAAGAAGCTTGACAAGTATAAATCCGATAACAGGGTAGGCAATGGCTGCTGCGAGGATATTCTGAATGTAAAATCCTAATGGGTTAGTCATTGAAGTGCTAATCAGGTACATATTCGGAATAATGACTATAAGGAAGAGAAGCCCTGCAAAAGTCAATGCCCGCTTTGTAGATGACCCTTCAAGGCTCTTATTAATAACTGAAAACAGAATTGCAGATGCAAGTGAAAATACAAAAGGGCTTAACCAATAAAGCATCATAACAGGGTCATTTGGGGTCCTCATCCCTCCTATCTGAAAGATATCAAATGGTGCAATTAACATTGCCTTATTTAAGGTTTAATCTCCTATGGGAGGTTATGACCGGATTACCCTTTTACAATTCGCAGGTAGAGTGCATGGAAAGATCAGACCTGGACGCTCTCATCGAAGAAAGGATTCGTTATACAGTCCGATATGCTGAAGAAAATTCCCCATTTTATCGGCACTGGTTTCATGAACATTCAATAAACGTTAAGGAGATTAGGGAACACGAAGACCTGCAGGAGCTTCCTATAATATCAGGTCAGACCATCCGTGAACACCAGCCTCCTTTTAAAACAGACTTTGAATTCAGGAGTTCGCCCCTTGAGGATATATTTACAATTCACGAGACTAGTGGAACATCCGGGACTCCCAAAAGTTTTTTTCTCACCTGGGAGGACTGGAACCGGTATGCTGAAAAATATGCCAGAGCCTTCGTTTCACAAGGCTTCAAGAAAGGGGATCGGCTTCTAATCTGTGCATCTTACGGAATGAATGTCGGTGCAAATACAATGACTCTTGCAGCACACAATATAGGCTTTACAGTAATTCCATATGGGAAATGTTCTTTTCCAGTTAAAGTAATGGAACGATACAAGCCAACTGGAATTGTAGGAAGTGTCTTTAAACTTTTAAGGCTTGCTTCAAGGATGAAGGCAGAAGGGGAAGACCCGAAATTATCCAGT
>CAIYHQ010000082.1 GCA_903926075.1 uncultured Methanomicrobiales archaeon | reverse complement strand
GGTTAATTTTTTGTGCGGCAAAATAAGCGTTTTTCGGGTTTTTAGTATAATCGGACATTTCCAACAAAGCATCACGAAACAACATGAAAATAACAGATATACATGCGAATCCATGCAATCCTCGGACGATCACGGCAGACAAGCTGGATAAGCTCGGTAAATCGCTGGCAGAGTTCCCGCAAATGATGGCATTGAGGCCGATTGTTATTGATGAAGCCGGTATGATTATTGGCGGGAACATGCGCTATCAAGCATTATTGAAATCAGGGTTAAAAGAGATCCCTGACGAATGGGTGAAGCGCGCCGAGGATTTGACGGCAGAACAGAAGCGGGAGTTTGTCATTAAAGATAATGTCTCTGGCGGGTCATGGAACTACGACGATCTTGCGAATAGTTGGGATGATTTACCACTCTCAGACTGGGGTATAGAAATAAGCGATAACCTCGTCTTTAGTAATAAATCAGTTTCGCGCGAGACAAAAGAGTTGAGGCCATACGAAAAAGTTCATGTTCTATTGTCATTTGACCCAGAGCATATAAACCAAGTAATGGAGGTTATAAAAACTATTACCTGTGAATATGAAATAGAACAAACTGCGAATTGAAATGAAAACTGATAACTCACATTTTGAGGAAAAAGTATTGCTCAGGGTCGAGTCAATAAAAGATATAGAAAAACCTGTCATACTGGAGTTATATGCAGGGAAATCTACACTATGGGAGGAAGTCAAAAAAAAGGACAGGAAAAAATATTGAAATCACACGGGTAGAAAAAATAAAAAACAAGTGCCCGTTTCCGCACCTTCAGGGAGATAATTTAAAGTTTTTGGTTGGAATGGATATCAGCAAGTACAATATCATAGATATGGATGCATACGGGGTTCCTGCAGAGTTAATAGAAGCACTATGGATGAAAAGTTACTACGGTGTTGTGGTCATCACTGCGATAAGGTCGGTAATGGGAAGAATGCCGGATATTATTCTTGCTGCGAATGGATACACCGAGCCGATGATTAAAAAAGCCCCGATACTATTAAGCTCGAACGGTCTTGAAAAATTCCTTAACTTTTTGTATATTAAAGGGATACGTAAAGTATCAGGTTTCTTTTTTGATAGGAAGTATTACATAACTTGTAAAATGGAGGCGTGAATTATGCCAGTTATTTATGAACCAACCGGAAAAGCTCGCGAATACTCAGAGCTTGCATTAAACCTGTATTCAGGTTGCTCCCACAAATGCCTTTACTGTTATTGCCCGTCAATCATGCGCAAGTCGCTTGACGATTGGTCTGCTATGCCAAAAGCAAGAACGAATATCATTCGTCAAGTCGAGAAGGAATCGGAGAAGATGGCTGGATGTGATAAGGAGCTTATACTTTCCTTTATGTCTGACCCGTATCAGGATGAGGAGGCCGCATTTCTTACACGTCAAACGTTGTTGATCCTTGAAAAGAACCGGTTTCAAAAGGTACAGATCCTGACAAAAGCAGGGTTCCGTGCGGTAAGGGATTTTGATATCATCGGCAGGAATCCTGGATGGAAATTCGGTTCGACTATAATGGTAAGAACCGAAGAACTTAGGTCACACTGGGAGCCAGGGGCACCATCAATTCAATCGAGATACGAGGCAGTAAAGATTGCGCATAAAGAG
>CAIYHQ010000081.1 GCA_903926075.1 uncultured Methanomicrobiales archaeon | reverse complement strand
TCTGAACATTCCCACTTCCTTACAACGTTAATTGATACCCTCCCTATCTCCATTTTCTATAAAGATGTTAAGGGGAAATATCTTGGAAGCAATATAACGTTTGCAAAATACATCGGGATTGCTTGTAGTGACCTGATTGGAAAAACGGTTCATGAAATTTTCCCTAAAGATCTTGCCGATATTTACAGAGCTGCAGACCAGACGGTTTTTGACAGTGGAATCATTCAGAAATATGAGACAGAGCTTATGTTTGCTGATGGTACCCGTCACGATGTGATCTTTTATAAAGCCCCATACATCAACAATGATGGATCTGTTGGAGGCCTTATTGGGACCTTCCTCGATATTACCGAGCACAAAAAGGCAGATATGGCACTTCTGGAGAGTGAACAGTTCACAAAAGAAATTATCGGTATAATTGGTATTATTCGCGACATCACCGAGAGAAAGAAGTTTGAATAGGCACTAAATCAGGCAAATAAAAAACTTAATCTAATGTCTGATGTTAACAGGCACGATATTAAGAATAAAATGATGATAATACAGGGTTTCTTGCGATTCTCACGCAAAACAAAAGATATTGGCGAGATTCAATCACTTCTTGACAAAATACAAGATTCTGCAAATGACATTGAACATCAGATAGATTTTACGAAGGATTATCAGGATCTGGGAGTTAAATCACCAAATTGGCTGAATTTATCGGATATGATTATATTAGCTAGTAACCCCGCAATTCAGATTACTGATGAAACCGGAAATCTCCAGATATTCGCTGACCCACTCTTTGAAAAGGTGATGTATAACCTCGTAGATAATATAATCCGCCATGGAGAGTGTGCAACTGAAGTCCATGTATCTGTCGTCACTAAGCAAGAAAACATCTTTATTTTCTGGACGGATAATGGTGTGGGAATTCCTGCTAATCAAAAAGAGAGGATATTCCACCGGGGTTACGGGAAGAACACCGGCTTTGGCCTGTTTTTAAGTAGGGAAATTCTTGCAATAACAGGAATGACAATACAAGAGACCGGCGAACGAGGGAAGGGAGCACGGTTCGAGATCACAGTGCCGAATGGAAACTGGCGTTATGAAAGTGAAGTGAGTTAATTTGCTTTTAAACGTTCCGGTCGAACCCGGCTTCACTTAGGTCCTCTATTCACTTGTTAAATCAGAAATAGTTTTGAATCAATAATAACTGCCAATGTAACAGAGAAAAAGAGAAGGGCTGAAATGCCCTTACAATTTAATATCATTACCGGTTTTTTACCGATACAACCATCGTCATGGTTATATGTTCAAATTGATTATAATGATATATTAAAATTATTTTAACTTATGAAAAAATCACTTGTTATTGCTTCGGCAATTATTGTATTAATAGTTGTAATCTGTATTATTATGGTCGTACCTCTTATGTCACCTGGTAAAGTAACTGATCTAGAATTGAAGGAATATAATGGGACCACTCTGTCACCGATTTCTCTTTTCCGGGAAAACTCAATTTCAGGTCCTCAAACAGTAGAACTCTCTCAATACAGGCTGAGAATAGACGGTCTTGTTAAAAACCCAGCCAGTTATACGTATGAGCAGGTTTTAACCCTCTTTCAGAGCGAGAAACGCCTCACAACACTCAGTTGTGTTGAAGGGTGGGATGTTACAGTACTATGGGAAGGTGTGCGGGTCCGGGATATTCTCAATGATTCCCAATTACAAAATAGCGGAAACACAGTAATATTTCACTCAGTGGATGGCTATACTACTTCATTTCCTATTGAAAATGTTATAAACAATAATTATCTTCTTGCATATAAGGTGAATAATCTTATTCTTCCGCAAGAGAGAGGTTACCCGTTAGCTCTCGTAGCTGATGGTAAATGGGGATACAAGTGGGCACGATGGGTTGATAAAATTACAGTAACTAACGATCCCTCATACAGGGGTTATTGGGAAAGTCGTGGATATGCCCAAGATGGGGACCTGAATAAAAGTTTTTATGACTGATTTTGGAATGTGGGAGAAATGGTGATAAATTCATGACAATAAAAGGGGTGGGACGGCAACTCATTGCATGGGCGCTTTTAGTAATAACGGTTATCTATCTTATCACTGGTTTTGCTGTGACCCAGTTTAGAATTTTCACTCCCATTTCCGGTGGCTATCTAGGGAAAGCTGTAACACAACAACTCCATGAAATATTATGGTTACCATTTATCATTCTTCTTGTCCTTCATGTAGGCCCGGTTATTATTCGAAGATATAAGGTCCGTTAGAGCCCAGGTAACAATCGGGGTAAAATTATCTTTTTGAAAAAAACTGTTAATATTCTCTATTTCATGGCATAGCAGGTACTCTTTTATTTTCCAAAGTAAATATCAGTGGATACTAATATGAGACTGACAATGCAGCGGATTGGAGTCCTCACGTCTGGAGGAGATGCTCCCGGTATGAACGCCTGTATCAGGGCGGTATACCGTGCAGGTACACGCTATGGATTGGAAGTCTATGGCATTAAAAATGGATATGCAGGACTTATTGCCGGAGATATGAAAAAGCTAGAACGCCTGGACATAGCAAATATCATTCACCTGGGAGGTACTGTTCTTGGGACATCCAGGTGTGAAGAGTTTAAAACCCTGGAAGGGAGAGAAAAAGCCGAGATAAAACTAAGAGAAAGAGGTATCCAGGGTCTTGTTATAATCGGGGGTGACGGTTCATTCAGGGGAGGAAATCTCCTGTCACTTGAGACTGGAATTCCGATTATCACAATACCAGGCACAATTGACAACGATATTCCAGGTACTGATTTCTCTATCGGTTTTGATACTGCTGTAAATATCGCTCTTGAGGCAATCGACCGGATTAGAGATACTGCCATATCACATGGACGGCTATTTTTCGTAGAGGTGATGGGTCATTCCAGCGGGTTTTTAGCTCTTGAAAGTGGGATAGCCGGTGGTGCAGAACACCTGATACTTCAGAATAGCAAAGAAGAAATTGATATTCTGTGTGAGCGCCTAAAAGATATGTTTGCACGCGGGAAGCGTCATGCCATTGTTGTTGTGGCTGAAAGAGACAGACCAGGGTGCAGTTTTGATATATCAAAAACAGTATCAGAGAGGCTTTCCATGGACTCATGGGTTTGTGTTCTCGGGCATACACAAAGGGGAGGAAGTCCGACAGCGAGGGACCGGATCCTTGCAGCAAAACTGGGAGTTTCTGCAGTGATAGGTCTGATTGAGGGCAGAAGCGGAGTTATGGTCGGAGAATTAATGCGTGAGGTTGTATATCAACCAATTAGTGACGTTATCGGAGGACGTCAGGACCTTGACCCACGAATGACTAAACTGTCAAAAATCATTTCAAATTAAATAAAAACCTTTATCATGTCTAAGGGTGAAAGATGATTCTACCATTTGTAGGTTGCAAAATCTGGCAAATGGAATTACATAAACGCTTTAGCATTTGGTGTTTGATGCCCCCCCTCCACACAAGGGGAGGCTCATCTCTTGAGAACTGTCATAAGTGATATAAATGAATTTTATAACCGGAAATAAAACTATCCAATTGAGATGTGTACCAAATGTAATGGAATAGGAATGGTCAAAGATGATGTTTGTAATAAGTGTAAAGGTTCTGGTTGCACTTTTGTTTCACAAACTTCGCAGGCGTGTGATTTGTGCCATGGTACAGGAAAAGAAAACGATAAAGATTGTCCAGCTTGTAACGGGTCTGGTTATGACCATAAACCAGTTTAATTAAAAGTCAATATCTGTATTAATCTTCGATTTAGAAATATTGTATATAATAACTCATGATACCGTTCCTTCAGGGCTTTTTTAATTAGATCCAGGGTATTAATTCAAAATTACTACAGATAAGATCTACAATTGTTGATGAATTGAAGTCGAATTAATTTTTAACACTCATTATTCCTGCGTTTCACTCTCAAAATACCAAGTTATCGATGACAAAACATATTTATAAAAAGTAAAGTAAACTATACATCATTCTATATGGATAATGAATTAGCAGTCAGTAGATTGTCCAAGCTTACAATAACCTGTATTGTAATTTTGGCCTTTATAGCAATTGGAACAGTTTTTACGGATGGGGCGTTAACAGAAGGCGGTGGTGCAGCTCCCGGAAGTGGACAGTTACCACCGGATAATGGAGGGACCGGAAGTTTGCCTCAACCACCTACTGGAAGTGGGCAGTTACCCCCTGGGTTAGTGACAAATGGAAATATACCCGTGCCACCTGCAGGGATTAATCAGTTACCGCCGGATAATGGAGGGAGTGGAAGTATTCCCCAGCCACCTGGTGGGACTGGACAGTTTCAACCAGGTATTGGGGGAGGGATGGGCCAAGGATTTGGAAAAGATGACTCAGATAACTCAAAGATGAATGCTGATCAGGCGATATCATTTTTGTTCCCAGGAAATGTCACCATAGAGCCGATTCTCCTGAATAAACCTCTGCTGAATTCTCAAGAATCTGAGCCATTTATTATAAATTTACAAAATATCTCTTCATCCAATGATCAGACCCTTTGGCTTATTCTCCCGGTTAAACCAACAGGTAGTAAACCGGATGTTAATTTTGCCGGTATGACACAAAGGACAATTCAGTCAGGTGATAAAACCGGGTATCGTATCTATAATCTTTCTGCAATTCACTCTTCACAAAACTGGAATGATGTTACAATCGCAAACACTGGTGAGGAACAACTTGAAATCCCGGTTGTTTATCTATTATCGATGGTGACTGATTCAAGTAAAACCCCTTCAGAGATAAGTATATCCGACTGGAAGGAGGAGGGGAAATTCAGCACAGCTACAATTCCCTCGTTCCAGAACGAGACAGAAATCACCAATATGGATACAGAAATAATGCTGCCGCTCAGGGGGGACGTCAAACAATCGCCTGATAATATTGAGATAGCAAATGGTGGATCTCAGTGGACTTTTGAAAACGAGAAGCCCTCCCATGTCCTTATACTGAACGGTTCGTTTTCAGATGAAGAGGAACAGGCATTTATAACCTTTGAATCGAAATTAAAGGAAATATTTCCAGTTCTTCTCCTGGTGGTAAGGTCTGAAAAAAATAACGAATCAGCAACTCCTGAAGTTTCTCCCTCATCTAACACAACTCTTCCTGCACCTGTATACAAACAAGGAAAAGATCTTCAATTAGAGAAGACCGCAGATGTTTTAAGAAAAAAATATATCTCATCACTTGGGTTTATTTCAAATCTATCTCAAATAAGTGGCTATGCTTATATTGAGAGTTACCCCTCAGGTGAGACGATATCGTTTGATGGTAAGACAGAACAAAAAGGAACACCACTCTTTATTGGTCCAATCAGTCAAGGAAGATACCTGGTTAAGGATTTGACTCATGATCCTGAAGAAGTTATTATCACTCCCGGGAGAATCAGTTTTTATAAATTCAATAGTTTTACACCAGATCTGAATGATGAATTAGTGAACGAATTAACCAGTAAAAGACTCGAAAATAAAACTAAATCGGCTAACCCACTCAGAATTGAATCAATACCTGATGGTGCTGAAATTATTATTGATGACTCCTTCACAGGTATGCACACCCCTGCAGAGTTCTGGAACCTTTCTATCGGAACCCACACAATCACACTTATGATTCCTGGATATTTCCCTGCACGAAAGGAGGTAATTATGCCTATCGAGTATCCGGACGGAACGAAACACTTAGTAAACCTGACTCTAAAACCTCTTATAACTGGCGGACTGACTGTAACAAGTAATCCTGTTGGGGCAAAGATCTATCTCAATGGGCGATTTACAGGCGAGACAACACCATGTACATTCCCTTTCCTTAAAATTGGATTGTATCTTCTCACATTGAAGAGCGGGTCAGATAAAAAGAGCTCAGATATCCTAATTAATCCATATGAGATCAGAAACTATTCTGGATCTTTTATTAAGAAAAATAATTGAGAAAGTCTGGATAAAATATTAAAATATCATTTATTTTCCTGTAGATTTGTTAAGTATACGCTTTTTTGCATATTGTGGATACTTAACAGTGAATACTACTCCTATAATAATAGATATCCATATGTAAGCATCACCGAAAATCCCTAGTGAACCTGGGTAAATAAACATGTATATGCTCTTAATTAACCCACTAAGAAATAACAGGCCCCAGAACCCGGTCAGTACCTGATTTATCCTGATAAATCCTGGGTCATTCCACCTCTCTTCCGGGACTTCCAAGCGGGCATACTGTGATGTCCATGGCATTCCGGCAGCAAGACTTCCTAAACTGATTAAGGTAAGCACAGTATTAGAGATCATACCCAGATAAGGTGCAATTACATACAAATGGAAAAAGAAAATAGCAACAAAGCTTATTGAAAAGAATATCACCGTAACTGTTGGAACTATCATTTTCTTTTTGAGATCTTTATATCCCACAACCAGAGATGCAATTAGAGAAATTAAAAGGGCCAATTCCAATTGAGTCTGTGAAGGACCTGCCAAAACTCCAAAAAGAATCCATGGTGAGAACGAGATAAGTAAGACTATTGGATTGGGTTTTATCATTGCCTGACCTCATGTCCTCTCATCCACGAAAGTACAACTGCAATCCCCATTATAATAATAGATGTCCATAGTGAAGCATCAATTCCATGAAGGAATGCTTCAGAAACTCCTCCGACAAGTTGTCTCGTTCCGATGAAGACTTCAAATGCTACATTTCTTGGAATAGCAGCTGAGGCGACTGTAATTGCGATGATAAAACTTCCTAAAATTCCTATATTCTGCACTGTTCTAAGAATCCCTGATATCCCTCCAAATGATCCGTGGGGTGCATTCGCCATAACTGCGCTGTTATTTGATGGAAAGAACATTGCTGACCCGATACCTGAAATTCCGGATGCAACAAGAACAACCCAGAGTGGAGTATCAAGCCCTAGTGTGAGATAAACGAATGTAGCGAGGATTAATATTGAGGCCCCGGATGACGCAAGAATCCGGGCCCCGTACCGGTCAGAAAACTTTCCCATTATAGGGGAAAGCAAGCTTCCGGCTACATACCCCGGAGTCAGGAGGAGGGCTGCATCAAGTGGTGAGAGTCCCCTGATGCCCTGGAGGTACATCGTTATCAAAAATACGACTGACAGGTAGCCCAGGCTTAAAAAAAATGCTGCCATTATGGAATATTTAAGAATTTTGTTTTTAAATAGAGCAAAGTTGATGATAGGATTTTTACATCTGGCTTCATAGAAGAGAAACAGGGCAATTATCACAATTCCCAGGATACAAATCAGGATGTTTGATGTTTTTGCTCCCTGCCCTGCAAAGTCAACACCCGCGTATGAAATGAGTGTGAGTGCCAGGCAGAGGAGGATAGTACCTATCAGATCAAGTCTGGCATCGACTTTCTTTGCATCTTTTACATATCGTAATCCAAGCAGCGTTGCAAAAATTCCTATCGGGAGGTTTATAAAAAAAATGTATTCCCAACCTACATAAGTTGTAATAATGCCGCCAAGGACAATCCCAAGCATTGCCCCGCTCGTCCAGCCCAGAGATATATATCCAAATGCAGTTCCACGTGTATCAGGGGAGAAAGTATCTGCAACAATTGCACCACTGTTTGATTGCATAAGTGCCCCTCCAAATGCCTGAATACCTCTTGACAGAATAAGCATGTATATAGACGGAGAAAGACCGCAAAAAAGTGAACCAAGTGTGAAAACACCAAAACCTGTATTGAACATCCGGCTTCTGCCGTAAATGTCACCGAGCCGCCCCATCTGGGTAGTAAATACAGCTACAATGAGGAGATATATGAGTATAATCCAGAGTGTCGTTACAAGGTCGGAGTGTAGACTTGCGGATATTGTAGGAAAAGCGAGGATGACAATTGTAGTGTCAAGGGAACCCATCAGAGTCCCAAGCATCAGAACAAAAATTATAATTTTTTGTCGTGTATCCATTAGATCATGGAATGATTATTCCATACTTGGTTTTATATGTATCTGGCCGGAATCATTCATTATCATACATCCCGCCATCATAGCCACACTCCCCTGACCGAGGAGAGTTTGTAATTCGAATAAGCATCTCTTCATCACAGGTATGCGTCTCTGCACATGAAGAGCAGAACACCCATTCATCACCTTCCATACAATCCTGACAGATTTGACCTGCTTGCTCCCCACACTTATGGCATTTGATTTCAGGCATACTGTTTCTTCCAATAAATGTAACTTTCCCATCAGCATCATCTGTATTCACAACATCAATTACTTTCAATCTCAGGTAAGTTGTTGATCCAAAATCGTATTCATGAGAGAAAACAGACCCTGGTCCGATGACTTTCTTTAATGCAACATTCATACTTTTCGTGCTGCTGATATCTTCACTGAAGCTTTCACTCTGGTATTCACAACCCCCAATCGTGAATGCACTAAGGTGATTACAACACTCAAGCCAGATATCCCTCAGTATTATATCAAGATCGGTAAGTTGTGCGTTTGGATTAGCAAGTAAAAAGAGCCAGAAAGGTGATGGCGATGGAGTATCGACAAGAATCAGATATTGTTCATCTCCAACCTTTGAGAAATGAACCTTTTTAAAATGGCTGGCATATGTTCTTTTAGTAGTTTCCTCCTGGCAGATCCTGCATTTTCCCGGATAAGCTTTAGATACCATGCAGGAATTATTAAATTACTCAATATAAAAAAGGTTTTTATTTTAATTTCAAAATAATGTCTAAGCCAGAATGCTGAAATTAACAGGTAACAAGTTTTTTATGCTAACCTGTGAAATGGTAATTTATGGATTCAAAAATTCTTTTGGTTTCTGTACTATTATTTATAGGTTTTTCTTTTTTTGTTTCAGCACAATCTGATATGCAGACCTACATTGACGCGGCAGAAATTTTCCGTTCCAAGGACAATTACATGGATTCGGCAGCAATGTATGAAAAAGCAATATCACTTAGCCAAGGAAGATATGACCTTCTGCGTGAACAGGCCCAGATGTATGAAGCTGCAAAAGATTACAAAGATGCAATGGAATCTATGAACCGGTCCCTGCAAATACAGGGAAATCATGCAGCTCCATATGTCCAGATTGCAAGATATGCCTTCGAATTAACAAATGACACTCAGGTGAGAGACAGTTATTTAAAAACAGGAATAGCGAGTGATGTAGGAGACCCGGTCGACGCATATAACAAAGCGTATGCCCAATATTTCCTTGGAGATAAAAAAGGCGCTTATGAAACCATGCAAAACGCTACAGATAGATTCAATACAACTGTATATCTCTGGGACTGGAAAGGCCTTCTTGAGGAGACCGATGGCAATTATAAAGCTGCAGTCAGTTCCTATGAAGAGGGAATAAATAAAAGCCCTGACAGTTCAAAAACGGAAGCTTCGAAATCGGATTACCTATATAAAAAGGCCCTGGTCCTTTCCATTTCAGGTCTCGGTACACCAGCAGAGGTCAAAAATTTAAGTGAAATATCAGAATCACTTAACAGTGGGACAAGTAACTACTTTATACCGTATATTGGTTTTAGTTTTACACTTATAGGTGACTATGCGAATGCTTCAAAATATTTCACTCCAGATAAAACTGTTGGATTCGGTTCTTTTGGTAACCAGCAGTACGCAGAATACCTGTACAGAACAGGCGACAGGACTGGCGCAGAAAAAATCTGGAAATCAATCCAGAAATTTGCAACAGAAAAATTCATGGACGATCCCCGGAATTATCCTGTAGGAGTTGAAATGCTTGAAGGCTCAGAATATGGGCTATACCGGATAGCAATGGACTGGCATAAAGGAGAAGATGCATTGAAGTATGCAGGGATGCTTGTTTCATTGAAACCTGAAAATTCCACATACCGTGAGGCTCTTACATCGGCTCAAAAATTAATTGATGCGAGATCCTACTGATCTCAATTTTTCAAAAAGCATGAATGAGGGTATTTGGAAAACAACAACAATAATACCTCCTGAAATGTAACAATATATTTACCTATGAAGAACATAGAAGAATCGAGCCGGAATAATATATTCCTTGTCGATGATACCGCAAACCCAGCTCCTTTGGGCCTTTGTGCATTTGGAATGACAACTATCCTCCTAAGCCTACATAATCTTGGGTTTATAGGACTTAACAGTCCTATAGTTGCAATTGCAATATTCTATGGTGGGATCGCACAGGTCATTGCCGGACTAATGGAGTGGAAAAAGAATAACAGCTTTGGTTTCATCACCTTTGGAAGTTTTGGATTTTTCTGGATAACTTTTGC
>CAIYHQ010000080.1 GCA_903926075.1 uncultured Methanomicrobiales archaeon | reverse complement strand
TATTAATTCACTTCCCACATACAGGTGGATATCCTTGTCACCAAAGTGTCGTGCAAGCCATCGAACTGAATCTGATACCCGCTGGACTGATGAACATGCCATATATAATAGAACTGCAAGTTCAAGGTAAAGATCGATTTTTGAATATTTTAAAGAGGGATCAATGCTTTGCATGATTATTTAATATAATTAGATGGATCATCATTTATTAATCAGTTGTGTCATATCAAGTTTCAACAGGAAATCACCAGCAATCAACTATTCAACAGGATAGAAAGCCTTCTCCAAAAGATACGAATATCGGACAGATAGTAACCCTTATTAAATGTTATGATAACGGATCCCATAATGAAGATCATATTAATTATTTCTCTGATTCTCTTTGGTGTTTTTGCCTGTGGTTGTTTATCAACAACTCCTCCACCCCCTCCCGGTGAATTCCAACAAGGAGTACAGTCAAACGAACAGACAGGGAGCTACCCGCCCGGTATACCGAATGAAAGCATCCCGAATCTTACCGGGCGCTGGACAGGTCTTACTACCGGACATATACAGGGTTCCGGGTTCTATTCGCATCATAATGCTGTATTTAATATTACCGGCCAGCAGAGATATGCATTTGAAGGAAATAAAGAGTATATCAGGCCAGATGTAAAGACATATTATGAGAATTTCTCAGGAGCTTTTTCACCTGATGGAGAGATGCTCTTTGCTGACAGCACGAAAGGTTACTCAATATGTAGGATAACCGGGCCAGACAGCATGTACCTTCTTACCGGACAGGATGGAAATGCATCAAGAGCCTTTATTCAGTTCTTAACACGGCAGAGTTAGAGATATTCAGTATATGGAAACGAAAAAGTAAAAATGGATTCATTAGCCAGAGGGTTTGCAGAGGTTGACAAGACCGACGACCCGCATTCATTTATAAAATGTCTCAATTTGATACATTCTCTCCCTTTTTTCCAGGAGTGGAAATCTCATAGTTACCAGTTGCTCAACCTCTCACCCGGAGATTCGGTTCTTGAGATTGGATGTGGGAATGGCAGGGATATTTATAAAATTGCAGAACTTGTCGGAAAAAACGGTACCAGTATTGGTGTTGATATCAGCACGTTCATGCTTAGATCAGCACGAAATTTTAACAAAACGAAGCCTGTCAATCCGGATTTTATACTTTGTGATGGTCAATATCTTCCATTTCCTGAGTCAACTTTCCATGCTGTACGATCAGAAAGGGTCCTTCAACATACACATTTTCCATTCTCTGTAGTTAAAGAGATGGCACGTGTGACAAGACCTCATGGATCTGTTGTTACTTTTGAACCTGACTGGGGGACTTTAACCCTCTGGCCTGGCGATCGTGAAATCTGCCGAAAAATCCTGAATTTCTGGTGTGACAATATCCCTTCAGGCCATGTCGGTCGTTCATTATATCCGGCATTTTCTGATGCAGGACTGAAGAATATAAGTGTTCAGCCAGTCACCTTAACAATTACTGATTTAGCTCTTATCAAGAAGATGTTCGATCTTGAGACAACCTTTTCCCTCGCAATAAAGCAGGGAATAGTAAGCTCTGATGATATAATGCATTGGGAAAATACACTCTCTGAAGCAGATAAAACCGGAAAGGTCTTTAGTTCCCTGACATTTTTCCTGGTTAAAGGTGAAAAATCTCTCTTTATGTTGAACCCGGTAAGTTTATGAGTGAGGGGTAGGAACGTCAGAATTGCCATTAATACATGAACTGGGGCTCGCTCCATCTGTGCAGGCAGAACCTGAAAAATTTGATCCAATGGAGCAATTTCCAGAAGCTAAGCTCCCGGCAAAACATAAATAGGTGGGTGAAGATCCAGTTTTGCACTCAGCCCTGAAACCTGATGCTCCTGAACCGGCAACACAAACTTGAGCGGTATCTCCATCATTACAATCTGTTCCATTGCGATAGGGAACGTGTCCATCTAAGCATGCTGTAGATGGAGAGAACCCCATTAAACCACAATCAAGTGAAGCATGATCACCTGCAACACAGGAGCCACTAGTATAAGTAATACCATGCGAACAACTGGAAACAGCAATTCCTGCTCCAATTCCGGTTATCGCTTCAATTGAGAAGTCAATCACTTACGGTTTACAATATTGTTTTTTCATCATTCAGATTACACCGTATAGACAAGAAGTACAATTCCTGTTATTCTCTTTTATCTTTATTATTATGTATATCCCAGTATTCCAGTTTGATTAAATAATCTATAGAAATTGTAAACTATTCACCCAATTTTTTTCAAGCAGTTCAACCGTTTCTTCCTCGTTAAATTAAACAGAAAAGAAAATTTAATATCCAGCACGCCAAAGATAAAACTAAATTGGTAAAATTATCCGGATATGCCGGAAAATGGTGACATAATGATCCTGGAATATATTGAAAAGGCTCTTGCTCACGCTCGGTACGAACTTATAGACGACGAGGAGCCCTATTATGGCGAGGTGACGGAACTTGAAGGAGTCTATGCTTCCGGGAAAACGCTTGAGGAGTGCCGGGCGAATTTAAAGGAGGTGATCGATGGCTGGATCATTGTCCGGCTGCGGCGGGGACTTTCAATCCCGCCGATAGATAGTTGTACCATAGAGGAAGTTTTAAGGCTGGATCAGAGTGTCAGGGCTTAACTCTACAATGTCAAATTGCCAATAGAGAAAAAGTCCAATAACACAAAATAGTTGATGAAATTTTATTTTACCCACTAAAGCATAGAAAATACATTTTCACATATTAAAATTATATATCAAAGATAGAATAAAAGGTCTTAATAGTTGTAAGATCAAAAAAATAGTGGAAGCCGGAGCTACGATTAAGAATTGAGCACACACACCGGCTCTCCAAT
>CAIYHQ010000079.1 GCA_903926075.1 uncultured Methanomicrobiales archaeon | reverse complement strand
TGGTTTATTGATTCGGAGATGATTCATCCATTCTTTGCTTGTTAGAGGCACTATCTCATTGAGATATTCTCCATGTTCAGGACGAGAAATAAAACTAATTTCGTCATCACCGGACCCTACAATGGCCCCGTCTCCAATGTGTGCAGATATTACTGACCCGCCTTCAATAGCGATGACGAGAAGTGTAGTTGCAAAATCATGAATTGAATGTCCTTTTAAGGATGCATATCTCTCAAGAGAAGTTCTTGCCTTTCTTACAGTTCTTTTCATCGTTCCAGGAGTCGGAAGTTTTCGTTCCGCATCTCTATCAAGATGGCTCTTAAGAAAAAAGACTGCTTCTTTTACTGTTATCTCTGAACCTATGTGGCCGCATGTGGCACTTCCTAGTCCATCAGCTACAGATATTACGATAGTACCGGACTTTGTGGTCTCATAATAAAATGCATCAGCTCCAGGTCTGTTTGCCCTTTCATGAAGGACACCGGTAACTGTGCCAGCAGCAACAAACGGTGAATATAAGTTTATATCTTCAGTTTTCAAATAATTAGCACCTTTTTTTAGTTTACTCGCAAGTCTTTTACAGCAAAATGCTCCTGCCACTTGCATCACGGTAATGGTGCCCTATTTCACTTCCGGTTAAAAAATCTCCCCTGAAAACAGGGCCCTCTTTACATATACGTACTCCACTGGGGTCAATACAGCATGAACCACATATACCTAGTCCGCATTTCATATAACGGTGAAGACTGAACTCAGATTTTTCCAGCAGTTGATTTGATTCTAATAGAGAAAATACTGCAGCAACCATTCTTTCCGGGCCACAGACAACAATCAGGTCATATTCATCAAGTTTAACAGCATTCATAAGTTCCAGAACCAAACCTTTGTGACCCATAGTGCCGTCGTCAGTTGCAACTTGTAACTCTGCCATGGACGTAATCTGGTTATAAAAAAGAATCTCTTCTGATGTCCTTGCACCGTAAAGAAATGTCTTGACATATCCTCCCGCGAGAAGTGGCAGAATGGGAGCAATTCCAACACCCCCCGCAATTCCAAGAGAGTTATGAATTTTAGAGAACCCATTCCCATAAGGGCCGCGTATTCCAATTTTTGAACCTTCATTAAGAGAAGTGAGGGCCTTTGTCGCTATGCCCACATTTTGGACTGTGATGGAATCATCCGAAGATAATGCCATCGGGACTTCGTCAACCCCTGGAACCCAGACCATGACAAACTGGCCTGGCGAAAATTGAAATTTTTTATTGAAAAAAAGGGTGGAGACTGTTTCTGATTCTCTCTCTATCTTTTTTATTGTGACAACAAAGGGGAGATCAGAATTCATGTGCACACCCCACAATTTCCCTGTCCTCTATTCCTTCTTTGTTATACAAGTTATCTGACATTTTTTTAAATATTCCCGGGTCTTTCCCGGCTGCTGTTCCAATCTCTACTGCCTGGGCACCGGCCATCATCATTTCAATAACGTCCTCGCTAGTCGATATACCCCCACACCCGATTATTGGTATATTACAGGCTTCATATAACTCATAGACACATCGTAGTGCTATTGGAAAAATTGCAGGACCTGAAAGGCCGCCATAACGATTTCCAAGGACTGGTCGTTTTAGAGGAATTGAGATCCTCATTGCTTTTACGGTATTAATTGCGACTATAGCATCAGCCCCGCCTTTTTGAGCTGCAAGACCGCACTCTGTAATATCTGTAACATTTGGAGTTAGTTTTACCCATACCGGGAGCCCTTCTTTCTTTACTTCTCTTGTGCAGGCTTCAACAATTTCAGGATCAGAGCCTATTGATGCTCCATATCCTTCGGCATGAGGACAACTCAGGTTCAATTCCAGACCTGATACTTTGCCCCTGAACCATGATGCGACATTCCGAAATTCTTCGGGTGAACCTCCAAATATACTCGCGATAACGTATTCACTCCCTGCCTTTTCAATTTCAGGAAGAAACGAATCTGAAGGATTTGGAAGTCCCATTGCATTTATCAATCCATAAGGAAGAGGGATTACACAGGGTCCGATATGTCCGGTCTTTGGAAGAGGGCCTATGGATTTAGTTACCACTGCACCTGCACCTGAATTTCTGATACGAATCAAAGACGAACCAGTCGTACCCAGAATACCGGCTGCAAGAATCAGATGGTTGCGCACCCTGACCTCGCCTATCATTCTTATCCCTTCAATTAGATTGATCAAGTGTTCATCTCCTGTTATCAGTATTTTATTGTCGTCTGCGTACCATAATAATGAATGACACATCTCGGAATTTTTGGAGCCGGACGGATTGGCGGCGAGGTGGCTTTTCTTGCGTCAATAAACGGACTTTGTGACCGGCTTGTCTTACATGACAGTTATAAGCCCCTGTTAAAATCTCAGATCCTAGATCTGGAACATACGGGTGTTGATTGTGAAATAACAACAGAATTAAACGAAATAAAAAACTGTGATGTCTGCGTATTTGCCGCAGGTTCACCGCGTGACCCCTCTGTCAAGACACGGGCAGACCTTCTTGCTGCAAACATCAAAGTGGCACATGAATTTTCCAGCCATATCAATTCATTTTCTGGAATTCTCATTTCAATAACAAACCCTATGGATGTAAACAACTACATGCTCTGGAAAATGACTAAAATTCCAAAAGAGCGCTGCATCGGTTTTGGAGGTCAGCTGGACAGCGCGAGGTTCATGAGCAATCTTAAGAAACGTGGTATCCCTGGCAACTCAATCGTAATGGGTGAACATGGAGAATTTCAGGTACCGGTCTTCAGTACATTAAAGGGAGAGGTAAATGAACCACTGCGTGATGAAATTCTAAAAGAACTCCGAAAGGCCAGTATGGAAGTTATCACAGGAAAAGGCGGGACTGTCTTTGGTCCGGCTTACCATATCTATCAACTTATCGAGACGATATGCAAGGATAAAAGGACAATAGTCCCATGTTCAGCAATCCTGGATGGTGAATATGGAGAGAGTAACTGCTCACTTGGTGTTCCAGCCAAAATTGGTAAAGAAGGAATCCTGTCCATTGAAGAATGGAAACTTGATTCATGGGAGGAGAAACACTTCAGGGAAGCAGCCGAGTTTGTAAGAGATCTATGTTCAGGAGTAAACATATGAAAGTCCAGGGTCAGGAAATAGATGGCTGAACAGGACCTTATTAATAAAACCGAGGCGATTGAACTGGGTATAAACCAGGTCGAATATTCAAATACGCCTGATGGTCCGGTTGTTCACATATTCGGGAGGACCCCTGACGGGACTTACGCCGAAGTCCGTGTTACAGGTTTTAAACCTTATTTTTATGCTCTGCAGGTTGAAGCAGATAACCCTCCGGATTATTCAATAGTGACAATAGACAAAAGTAAAATTTACCACTCAATTCATGGTGAAGCGCTCAGGAGACTTTACACAGTACGTCCAACTGATGTAAGGCATGAAAGGGATAGATACCACCATTTTGAAGCTGATATCCCATTTGCAACTCGATTCATGATTGATACAGGTATAACGGGAGGGGTTAGAACTCCAGGACTTACGGTTGACTATAAGGAGCTTATTCCTGAAACCGTAAATGCAAAGTCACGTATCTGCATGATTGATATCGAATGTGAAGATGTGAGAGGATTTCCTGAGCCTGAAACTGATAAAGTTACATGTATTACGTGCTGGGATTCATTCGACAACGAATATACTACAATACTACTGAAACCAGAAGGTAATAATCCTGCCTGGGATGAATTTTACAATAATAGAGAGACCATAGTCCCGGAAGAGAAAGGACCGGTCATATTTTGCTCTACAGAACAGGAGCTTTTCAGGGAACTTATCTCGTTCATGCAAAAATATAACCCTGATATAATATCAGGCTGGAATATAAGCGAATTTGATATTCCATATATCATAAAAAGAATGCAGAAACTTTCAATTTCACCTGAAAGTCTTGCAAGGCTTGAACAGACCGGAGAGAGAAACCCGATACGTGGGCGCTCTGTTTTTGATCTCCTGACGGCATATAAAAAAATTCATTCAGCCCAGAAAGAATCATACAGGCTCGACGCTGTAGCACAGGCAGAGCTCGGAGAGACTAAAGTCAGGTTCAAAGGAACCCTCTCCCAGTTATGGCATGAAAATCCTGAATTAATGGTCCGATATAACCGTAAGGATGTCTCACTCTGTGTTGGCATAGATGCAAAAGATGCAATCATTAACTTTTACCAGGAAATTGCCAGGTACGTAGGTTGTCCGCTGGACACTACCATGAACTCCTCTAATATTGTTGACATCTATGTTTTGAGGAAAGCTTCAGGCCAGTATATTCTTCCATCAAAAGGCTTTGCTGCATCCGAAGAATTTGAAGGAGCAACGGTATTTGAACCATCACTTGGAACGAGGGCGAATGTAGTAGTTCTTGACCTTAAATCACTATATCCTATGGCAATGATGACTCTGAATGCCTCACCTGAAACAAAAGACCCTGATGGAGAGATTAAGGCACCTAATGGAATAAGATTTAAAAAAAGTCCTGATGGCCTGACGAGGAGTATCATTCGTGACCTCCTCAAGGAGAGGGATGAAAAGAAAGATGAGAGAAACAAGCATCCTTTTGGATCAAGGGAGTACCAGATTCTTGACCTTCAGCAGAATGTGCTTAAAGTGATAATGAATACTTATTATGGTGTAAGTGGTTATGCACGCTTCCGACTATATGACAGGGAAATTGGTTCTGCAGTAACGTCTGTTGGAAGGGCAATAATTGAACATACACGGAAAATTATTGAGAACGAAGGGTACAGGGTTATATATGGCGATACCGACTCATGTATGGTCTCTCTTCCGGACGGACCCCTCAATAAGACAATTGAAACCGCACGCTCAATTGAAACTTCACTGAATGAAAGTTATAATTCCTTTTCTAAAGAAGTGCTTAATGCGCAAACTCATTTCTTCTCAATAAAATTCGAAAAAGTTTACCGCCGTTTCTTTCAGGCCGGTAAAAAAAAGCGTTATGCAGGACACCTTATCTGGAAAGAGGGTAAGGATGTTGACGAGATAGATGTTGTAGGTTTTGAGATACGCAGAAGCGATTATCCATTTATAACAAAAGTCGTTCAACAGCAGGTTATAAACCAGATACTCAAAGGAAGCGGTTATTCAGAAGTAAAAGAATATCTGCGGGATATTATCACAAGTTACAGATCAGGCAAGTACTCATATGATGAAATTGGCATCCCTGGTGGAATAGGAAAGAAACTTACTGATTATGAGAATGATGATGCACATATCAGAGGAGCCAAGTATGCAAACAAGCACCTGGGGATGGAGTTCTCAAAAGGGAGTAAACCCAAACGTCTGTATATAAAAAATGTAAAATCCAAATATCCAAAGACCGACGTTGTATGTTTTGAATACGGCGATCAGGTACCGCCCGAATTTGTTGTCGATTACGAAGTGATGCTTGAAAAAACAATTAAACTGCCTATATCCCGGATAGTCGAGGCACTCGGATACAAATGGACCGATTTTGATCCCACAAGGACAACGCTTGCTCAGTTTGGCCTATGAAAATCCCACGAATCATCATTGCCGGAACCCATAGCGGCTGTGGTAAAACCACAATTGCAAGGGGAATTATGGCGGAACTCGTTAAAAAAGGTTTTATTGTTCAGCCGTTTAAAGTGGGGCCGGATTTTATCGACCCTTCTCATCATAAGAAGATTTGTGGACGGGCCTCAAGGAACCTTGATCCATTTATTATGGGTGTGGAAGGAGTACGAAATACTTTTTTTAATTCCTGCGTGGGGGCAGATATAGCAATAATTGAAGGCGTAATGGGATTATTTGATGGAATCGACGGAGATAACTTTGGTAGTACGGCTCATGTTGCTACAATCCTAAAATCTCCGGTAATACTTGTTATAGACACGCGGGGAATGTCTACAAGTGCAAACGCGACTGCCCTCGGATTCTTTCAGTTCAGGAAAGATATCAATATTCGAGCAGCCATCTTTAACCGGATAGGTTCAGACAGACATCGCACTCTTATTGAAAAACAGTTGAATGTCCCTGTTGCCGGATGGGTCCCAAGGGATAATAAGAGATTTTCTATAGAGAGCCGGCACCTTGGTCTTCTGATGGCAGATGAAACATCATCCGATATTCCAGATATACACGAATTTTGTGATATTGAAAAGATCTTAAGTTATGCACTTTCTGCGCCTGATATTTCGTGGGACATTGCACAATATCCCAGTACTGAAGATAAAGTCCGGATTGGAATAGCGTATGATAATGCATTCTGTTTCTATTACGAAGACAATCTGGACCTACTGCAAAGGACCGGTGCAATATTAGAGTTTTTTAGCCCAATGGAAAATAAAGTCCCTGATGTTGATGCAATTTACCTCGGCGGAGGTTACCCTGAACTCTATTCTGAACCTCTTGAATCTTCTCATGCACGACAAAGGATAAAGACAATGGCAGAATGTGGAATTCCGGTATACGCTGAATGTGGCGGCCTCCTTTACCTATGCAGCGAATTATCACAAGAAAAAACATATAAAATGGCAGGAATCCTGCCTGCAAGTGCATATATGACATCTTCACTACAGGCATTGGGATATACAGATGGAAAATTTAAAACCGGCCCTCTGAAAATCGGGATTGAAGTTAAAGGGCATGAGTTTCATTATTCAAAAGTCGTTACCGACAATGATGCACGTTTTTCCCTGGAACTCACACGGGGAAAAGGAATTAGCGATGGCAAAGACGGCCTTTATTCGCATTCTTCAACAGGATGTTATACCCATACGTATTTCTCAAAAGAATTCGTTATTGATCTTTTAAGAATAGCAAAAGAGAATAAAAGAAGATGAAACAATAGAACATGAACTGATAGATATGCAAAGCGATGATGTAAAAAAAGGATTCGTCCGGGCACCGAACCGGGCATTGATCCGATCACTTGGAATAACAGACGAAGAGATGGACCGTCCATTCATAGGTATTGCAAATGCCTATAATAACATAGTCCCTGGTCACATCCACCTCAGGAGTATCACAAATAAAGTTATTGAAGGAGTTGTTGCAGCGGGTGGTGTTCCTTTTGAGTTTGGAGTAATCGGAATATGTGATGGTATTGCAATGGGACATGAGGGTATGAGATACTCACTACCTTCGCGTGAAAACGTTGCCGATTCCATTGAACTTATGGTCGGTGCCCACAGATTTGACGGACTTGTGTGTGTGGGTACCTGTGATAAAATTGTCCCAGGAATGTTAATGGCTGCAATGAGGACAGACCTTCCAACAGCAATAGTAACCGGAGGAGCAATGCTCCCGGGTTACCTGGATGAATGTGAACTTTCTTTAATTGATGTCTTTGAAGCAGTCGGAAAGTGTGCAGCAGGGAAGATTACAGAAAAAGAGCTTCATACAATCGAATGTGCAGCGATGCCGGGTTGTGGAAGCTGTCAGGGGCTCTACACCGCAAACACGATGGCCTGCATGACTGAAGCCCTGGGATTCTCACTTCCAGGATGTGCTGCGATTCCTGCAGTCGACTCCGCGAAACTGCGAATAGCACGAAAAACAGGTGAAAGGATAATAAGTCTTGTGAACGAAGGATTGAGCCCGAGAAAGATTGGGACATTAAACAGTTTCAGAAATGCAATCCGACTAGATATGGCACTGGGCGGTTCAACCAATACTGTCCTCCATCTAATTGCTATCGCTCATGAAGGTAACGTCCCATTGTCACTTTCATCTTTTGATGAGATTGCAGCCCAAGTCCCGCATCTCTGTGCAATGCAGCCATCAGGCCCCCATTCCATGCTTGCTCTCTATCGTTCTGGTGGAATTCCTGCGGTACTTAATTCACTACTCCCACACCTTGAAGATGCAAGGACAATTTCAGGCCAGACAATCCTTGAGATAGCAAAAGCTGCAACTCAGACTAAAGGATCGATTGTGCAACCACTCTCAAGCCCGGTCAGTTCTGCAGGGGGACTGCGAATACTTTATGGAAATCTTGCCCCGGATGGAGCCGTGATAAAATCAGCTGCAGTACCACGCGACAGGTGGGAGTTTGAAGGTTCGGCTCGTGTTTTTGAGGGAGAACTTCCTGCAACCGAAGCAATTCTGTCAGGAAAAATAAAAGAAGGTGATGTTGTCGTCATTCGTTACGAAGGACCAGTCGGAGGACCAGGAATGCCAGAGATGCTCACTCCCACTTCTGCAATAATGGGGATGGCCATACACAATGTTGCTTTAATCACGGACGGAAGGTTCTCGGGAGGGACCCGTGGACCCTGTATTGGACATATTACTCCAGAAGCAGCAATTGGCGGGCCTGTTGCATTTGTTAAGGAAGGAGACAGGATCAGTATTTCGCTCAATAAAAAAGAGATAAACCTTCTCGTAGCTTCTGAAGAGATAGAGAAGAGAAAAGAAGGCTGGAAACCATTATTGCGACTCAGTACTGGAGTACTTGCGCAGTACCGCGAAAATGTTTCACAGGCGAATAAAGGAGCAATCAGGCTGCTTAAAAATAGAACCTGTGAAAATAATGCCTGATAATTACATTTCTGTGAATTGTGCCCATTGTGATGGGGAAGGCTGTCTTTTTTGTGGCAAAAAAGGGACAGTTATGGTCCTTAAACCACCTGTGAGATGTGGCCAATGCGACGGGGTAGGTTGCATATATTGCGGATACACCGGCTGGTCTAACTTAAAAGGAAAATATGACGAATAAACCCTTCTTTTTTTCGCTATAATTATTTATTTTCAATATTAATATCAATCAGATGGCGGTGGTGAATAACAAACGCATAAGTTGATATTATCGAGTAAAATAGAAACATAAAGAGTAAGAGGTCATTTGGAATATAGTATGCCCAGAAGGCAAGGGCAATATTTGAAGCACTCCAGAGGCCAAAACCTAAAACCCTCCACTTGTATGTAGTATCGATGTTAAGTATCGCTCCCGCTACTCCGGTTGCAACGCCAATAAGCAACATAATCTGGAGGTTATCTGCCATCCTTTTCCCAGGTCGATAGAAATTAATCCTGTTTAAATACAAGGCAGCCGGCTACAATATCATGCAGGCCTTGGCTGTGCCTTGTAACAATAATCATAATATAACCTATACAGAAGACAATGAATGATATAACAGAGACAAAATGTCTCAATGTACAGCGTGCGAATGTAGCCCGGTTTCCATGCATATCAGTTAGTGCCAAACGGGTTGCAATCATTCCAAGAGTCGCCTGATTTCGTGAACTTAAAAGTCCGGCTGAGTATATCCATGGAACAAGTATCAGAAGAATTGCAAATGCAGTGGCAATAGGGAGTGGCACCAGTGAAGTCACCATGTTTCCATCCCTGTCTGTCACAGGCATCCCACGGACAAGTTCTCGAAACATGTCAAGCCCTTCTGACAACCCAAAGGTTGCTGCAATGACCGCATCAAGAAATATCAGAAAAATAATATCTATAATAAATGCACCAAGCCTTCTCGCTGCACCTCCATAACTGTCAGTCCTGACACCGGGCGACCTCTTCCTTATCACAGTCCTTGGAGGAAGAGAACTTAAATCAACACCACACCACTGGCAATATTTACCAGATGCTTCTGTATCTTTCCCACATTTTGAACAGTACATTCCCCCTTCACCTCGTGTATACTGCTTCCATGCCATCCTCTGGCGTTTTTTCGATATTTCCCATCTTATTAAGGATGCATTTTTTCACAGGTCCATTTCGTCTGTGAATTAAATCAGTACACAATTAAGAGTATTGTGCATCTAATAAATCTTTTTAATTTCACAAGGACATTGGAATAATGCTAAAATTAACTCCGTTTATTCCTTTTCTTAATAAGAATTCTCTGAAATCCAAGCGTAAGATAAATAAGGATGAATGAGAGAAGGGCTGCAACCATGACTAGTAACAGAAGAAATGATATATTAAGCAGGAAACCGCCACTTGAAGCATAGAGTGCAATTGAATTCAGTGGATTACCAGGAACTGAAATCATCATTAGAATTACAGCGACTACGCCTGTAGAAAAGATAAACTGGGCCTGGGATCTCTCGCGAAAGATAAGCGCGGTGATTGCTCCAAGTTCAACAAAAATTATAGCGAGAATGGATGCAGTTAATAAAATCTGAGGTAAAGATAATATCTGAATATGGTTCAGCATCAGAAGAAGGAGCCAGATAAATGCCTGAAGTGGGACGATAATTATGCAGATTGCAACTTTCCCCAGAATAATTTCAAGTAAACTTACAGGTGTTGAGAGCAAAGTCTCAAGTGTTTCATATTGAAATTCTTCGGTTATCAGGTCAATAACAAGCGCTGAAGATACGATTACAGGCATCAAAACAAGAAGAGGGATTAACAGGCCATAAATAAACTCAAAAAATGTACTATTTCCACTTGTATCTTCAGGGAATAAAACAACTATCGGGTCTGCAATTCTGTATGATGCCCTTTTCTCTCTTAAAATCTCTTCAAAATTATTCAATACCGTTTTTAACCTCATCTCTACAAGTGCCGAGGTTATATCGTTTTTTATCAGGTAGAGAGTCAAAGTGACTGGTTTGTCACTTTCCGGAGCAATATCCGGCACAAAAAGGACTCCCGATATTTTTCGCTCCTTTAAAGAGGTTAATGCGGAGGAGAGGTCCATGGGATATATCCGCAACCCTCTCTCGTTTGCAAGAAGTGAATAAAGTTGGGACTCGTTTCCGATATATGCAATATTAAAATTTATTCCCTGATAACGGTTCATTGATTCAGGGTCATATATTGAGGTCAGTCCGATAAGGAGCACTGATGCGAATAGCGCAACAAAAAGTTGGAGCAAAATGGCAAAAATAATGGTCTTCTCATCTGAAAGTCCCAATAATTCCTTTTTCATGATTAGAAGAATATTTTTAGGGTTCAGGTGAGCCACCCCCTTATTAAAATGGCATTATAGGCACAGTGAACAATCGTCGCAATCAGAATTCCGATTTCATATCTGAACTTTCCATTTTTTCTTATAGCAAGGGCAACTATCATAGTGCAGCCAAAATGAAGAAAAAACGGATATATTAGTGAACCAAGGCTTGTAAAGATAACAGATCCAAAGACTGATTCAGTTATCTGTGAGAGGGTAACAAAGAGCAGGAGTTTCTCGCCAATAAGAAAACCCAGGGCAATGGCAAATGATGCGAGTATTATTGACCTGAATGACAACTGCGAGGTTGAGCTCGCTTTGAATGCACAGAGACCAAGAGATTTTGTGACTTCCTCCGTAAAAGCAGCAGCGATAAGGATCAACACAAGAGAGATGGGCATAGGCAGGTTAAAAAAAAGAACAAGAATAAAGAGTTGTATCATAAATACAAGCGGGATGAAGAGCATTGTAACAAAGGAGAGAGACAACCAGGGATGATCCTTTGCTATCAGCACCGACAAAAAGGAAATTATCTTTTGAAAAAGTTTCTTTTGTGAGAATAACTGCTCCTCTCGATAATTCCTGATACAGATTAACCCGATAACAAGTGCAGCTAGATAAAAAAGGGAGGTAGAAAAGAGATAATCATTTAAACTATATGCTGATTTTTCAAGAGTCAGGACAACAAGCGTTACAGGGGAGATCATGGATACTACATGAACATTGGCAAAAATGCTTGGGAAAAAAAGGTAAGATGTTGCAATTGTTGAGAAAAAGATGGATAAAAAAGATAATTCCTTGAAACTCCTGGCAGAAATTCCAATAAGAAGTGCAGTTGAAAGAAAGAAAAGCATCACAGGTATTAGGGGGAACAATACTGCCAAGGGGTCCTGTAGGACTGCAATAATTGCAATTGTACAAATTAACATCAGGCAAAAATAAGGAATTGCTTTTCCGATGACAATTGCTGAGGGACTCACGGGCGTAGAAAGAAGAGGTTCCCCTCTCCGTCCTATTCGCTCATCCATCATTGTCATCATGAAGAATTGTGATATAAAATAAAGTGGAAAAATAAAAACAAAAATCAGGATAATGGTATCGAAAGGTAAAGGTGGAGAGAACTGGGACGGAGTTATATAATTAAGTTCAGTCGCACCTGCACCCAGTGTAGACCTGTAACGGTTCAGGGGAGAATCTGTTCCAGGTGACTGTGCCAGTCCCTGTCTTAAACGGGCAATGTCTCTTCCTATTTGAGAAACAGGCGGGGTTACCTGCTGGACCGGGCCCCGTGGTGCAATATCCCTTGACGAATACCTGGGCCTTATTGCTTCACCACTCTGGGTTGCAGCGAAGTCAACAGGACTTGGTACGTACTGGATATCAATCCAAAGAGGATACGCAGAAAAAAGGTCAGGTTCAGCAGAATAATAGTTGTTCTTATACCGTTCATAAACTTTTAGAAGTGTATTTACTGCAGCGTGTCCACGCAGGGTATCCGAAGCATATACCTGGTTATCAGATATTGCAAGATCATAATATCCATTCTTTGCATAAGGGATAGGATCAGGTACAATTTCAACATTGAACCTGGGATCACCTGAAAATATAAGGCCTGTTTGTAAGTTGGAGACTCCAATTTTATATAGTCCATCATTGAGATGAAGTCCTGACTGTGAAGTCAGGGCTGAGACAATGATAAGAAATATGATGAGTACAATAGAAGGGAGAATAATCCTCCGGTCAAGTAATCCGGTCTTTCCACGTATCTCCCAGAGGGCTATTGTGCTGATATCGTGCAAGACCGCCATACCGAGTTACCTGTATCAAGATGACAACTTCAACAGATATAATACAATAGAATGTGAACCGGAAGTACCGGATTATGATACATGGTAAAAGCATAACAAAAAAATTTGGAAAATTCAGGGCTCTTTCTGAAATTGACATAGAAGTGAAGAAAGGGACAATAGTAGGAATAATCGGTCATAATGGAGCGGGAAAAACTACAATATTGCGAATATTGTCATGTCTCATTGAGCCTACTTCCGGAGAACTTACAATTGGCGGCTTTGAGGCAAAAAGAGATAGCAGGAAAATAAAATTATTAACAGGGTATTTACCTGAGGAATCACGGCTGTATGAGACAATGACCGCGAGAAGTTACCTCCGGTTTTTCGCCGAAATCTATGGATTATCAAAATATGAGATAGATTCGAGAACAAACAAACTATTGAGAGCACTTGACCTGAAAACCGATGGGAAAAAGAACGGAGAACTTTCTAAAGGAATGAAACGGAAAGTTGCGATAGCAAGGTCACTTATCCATAATCCGGCCCTTCTCATCTATGACGAGCCTACCTCTGGTCTTGACCCGGTCACATCCCGGTTTATTGTGGACTATCTTCTCAAACTTAAAGAAGAAGGAAGGACAATTGTCATATCTGCACATAACCTCTACCAGATAGAAGCCATTTGCGACTTAATTTATATTCTTCATGAGGGTGTAATAGTAATCAAAGGTACTATTTCTGAATTACGAAAATGGTTTGGGGGTGTAAGTTATAGTATTCAGTTTAAAATTGAAAATCTGGATGAAAAATTTCAAAAATTTCCCATTATCTCTAAAAAAGGTATCTTCTATGCCACACTAAAGGATACTAAATCCCTTAATGAACTTACTTTACTTATTACCCAGTACAATGGTTCAATAGAAACGATAGAATCAAAAAATCCTACACTTGAAGAGATCTTCTTTTCGCTTGAACAAAAAAGAGCGATTAATTTATCGGAAATGAATTCTGTATAAACCTGAAGGAATTGTAATCAGAAACTGAACTCCTTTACCGGGTTCGCCATTCTCAATAATCGAGAGACCAGTTATTGAAAGGATTTCACGTACAAGAAAGAGTCCAAAACCCGTATTTTTCCCGACTCCCTGTTCAAAAACTCTTTTTTTCTCAGGTTCAGGAATTCCGGCTCCGTCATCACTATAAATGAGAACCAGTTTCTCGTCCTGTTCAGCATATGAAATATTGATATTCTCTACAGTATCGCCATGACGAATAGAATTTTCTATTAGATTATAAAATACCTTTTCAAGGAGTGGATCTGCAAAAATCTCAATACCCGGAATATTCGTATTGACCCTTATTTTTTTCAAATTCATTGTGGTTAGGGATTTGTCAATTAATTCTCTGACATTCTGCCAACAGGGTGTCTGAACTCCTATGTCCTCGTATTCCCTGGTAAATTGAATCTGATTCCTTATTGTCTTACTGATATCTTCGATTTTTGTAACATATTCTGATGAAACAGCCCCCATACTCTCTTCCTTTGCGAGGAGAATATAAGCCTCAAGGGCTGTAAGCTGATTAAGGATATCGTGCCTTGTTACACTTGACAATAGATTTAATTTTTTGTGAGCAAGGTTGATTGCATCTTCCGAAAGCTTTCGTTCAGTAATATCCATTGCGAGGAGGAGGGCTGCCGGTTTATGATCCCACTCAAAACTAACTGGTTTTACCTCCCACCAACGCGAATTTTGTTCTGAAAGAAGAATTGGAAACGAAGTGACCAGTGGAATTATTCCACCTGTTTCACATTCATTGAGAAGTGAACTTACTTTATTTCGGCTTTCCTGTTTAATGATATTAGTAAAATTACGGCCATAAATGAATTTAGAGTCCTCACTTAGCATCTCTAAACCCCTGGGATTTGCAAATACAATTCTCTCTTTCTGGATAACAAAAACTCCCTCATTTGCATGATCAACAAGAAGCCTGTAACGCTCTTCACTTGTACGCAATACCCTCTCATTTTTCTTACGTTCGCTAATATCACGGGCAATACAGAGAACAAGTTTTTTCCCTTCAATTCTAACAGGGTATGTCATAAGTTCGATGTCTATTTCGCGCCTCCCTTTTGATTGGAAAGAAAGTTCTTCTGGACCTGCTGCAAGTCCCATTGCATTTTTTGCAAGAATGAATGCCACTCGCGGAACCTGGGTTACTCCAAAAAATCCTATGGAAATAAGATTTTTACCAATCAGTTCATCTTTTGTGTATCCTGAAAGCCTTTCAAGAGCTTTATTCAGGTCAAGCACAGTCCCTTTAACATCTGATAAATAATAACCATCAGGTGCAAATTCAAAAAGGATCCTCAAACGTTCTTCATTGGATTTTAATTCCGCATAGAATTTTTTCTGTTCAGTAATATCAGTAGAAATTATTGTCACGGCCCTGACTTTTCCAGTGCTCCCATCAAAGACAGGTGAAAATTTCCGAAGGTAACAACAGTTACCAGAAATAAATTCATCATTAAGAGGATTACTTGTACGAAATACCTGCTTTACAGCTGCTGTAAACCTTGTCGTCTCCTTCATTGAGTGAAATTCATTAAAATAATGATCTTCATATCCATCATTACTAATATTAATCTCTCGCATCGAATGCGAGTTCATGAACAGATATTTGCAATTTTCATCAACCATAAAAATTGGGTCATCTGT
>CAIYHQ010000078.1 GCA_903926075.1 uncultured Methanomicrobiales archaeon | reverse complement strand
GCCCTTTTCCGGTAAAAATGATAAATGGCGTATTGTCACCTTTTGCCTTGAGAAACTTCAGGAACTCGATGCCATTCATTTCAGGCATCTGATAATCAGAGACGATTGCATCGAAAACCTGGTCTCTCAGCAAATGGATAGCTTCAAGTGGGCTTATTGCTGTTGTAATAGTGAAGTCTCTGATATTCTCCATGTACACTTTGCATAAGTTATGAAGGTCTTCTTCGTCATCGACATATAATATCGAAATTCTCTGTGGTGCAGTCTCGGTTGAAGACATCAAATGTTAATTGGTTGAGGAGTTATTAAACATTTTTATAGATTGACAAACCTTAAACGAAAGATAAAGGAGAAGGATAAGAGTGTTGAAGAGATTTTGATAAAAGGAAATCACTACTTTTTATTAACTAACCTGCATTGGAAACCTGATAGTATATGAGGTTCCTCCTGTAGTACAAATCTCAAGATTCCCCTGCAACTGATGTTCGACAATGAACCTGATAAGGTACAGCCCGATTGAGCAGGTCATAGAGAAATCGGTTCCATCTGCTATTCCTATACCATTATCAGAAATTTTGAGTAGATAATCATTCCCTTCGCTTTTCATCGAAAAAGAGATAGTGCAGGGGTTCCCACGGATCTCTTTGCAGGAGAATGATTTGGGAAATGCATACTTCAATGCGTTAGTAACTATCTCATTCATAACAAGTCCTAGAGGATTAGCGATTTCAATAGGTATTACGAATTCCCCCATATCAATACTGAAACTAACTTCGGTCGGTTTCTCGTATGTCTGGGCCCGGTATTGGATCAATTCTTCAACGTAGGTTGCTGGGCTGATCCCGGCGAAGTCTTTAGTTTGGCAGAGCAATTCATGTACAATTATCATACTCCTTATCTGGGCCTCAATATTTTTCAAAATTGAAATTAAAAACGGATCAGTGTATAAATTTATACGAAGATTGATTAATCCAATCATCCCGGTTAAGCTATTCTTCACCCTGTGATGTACCTCACCAAGGAGGATTTCCTTTTCTATAAGAGTGGATTTGAGTTTCTCTTCCGCCGACTTACGCTCAGTGATGTCATTATGAGTACCAAACATCCATAATGGCTTCCCATCCCCAGTCCACGAGGCTACCTTCCCCCTGTCCAACACCCATACCCAATGGCCACTCTTATGCTTCATCCGGGTTTCGCACTCGTACCATTCCAATTCCCTTCGAAAGTGCTTCGCGAGTATTTCATTGCTTATCAGCAAATCGTCCGGATGGGCATAGTTCATCCAGGTATCAATAGAAACAGGTGAAATTTCCTCGAGTGTATATCCAATTATTTCGGCCCACTGTTTGTTGAATATAGTTTCTCCTGTCTGTACATTCCATTCCCATGTGCCCGCCTGTGTCCCATTTATTATGTTTTCAAGACGGAGTTTCGAATTTTCAAGCGCTTCCTCTGTCTGCTTGCGTTTGGTGATGTCCCGCGATATGCCGAGAATACTAGTTATGTTTCCTGTCTTATCACTAAGAGGGATAAGGGAATTGTCCTGCCAGATAATCTGATTGCCGTACTGAATTTTATCATCAATGTGAAATGGTTCTCCGGTTTCGAATACTTTTTGAAGATTTATGCCTTGAGTATCTGCAATATCAGGGGGAAAGAAATTTTTCCTCGACTTTCCTATTATCTCATCAACCAGGAGATTCAGGTCATTGGCTGCATGGGTGTTGACAAACGTTATAGTGTCATCCCTGCCGATGATGAAAATATTGTCAGTTGAAGATTCAGTAAGAGTGCGATACATGTTTTCGCTCTCCCACAACTCTTTTTCCGCTTTTTTCCGTTCTGTGATGTCGATAAGGAGCAGGAATATTGCAGGGATTCCATGGTACTGGATCATTATACCTTTTACGAAAACCGATCTTCGACTCTGGTCCAGTGTAATGATATCAAGTTCATATGTAGTCACATCATTTCCAGTATAACGGGCTTTAATTTTTTCAGTTATTCCATCACGGTATTCCTCAGCAATGTAAGAAATTACATGCGTGCCCACCAGGGTTTCTGCACTGGCACCGAGTCCTTGCTCCACAGCCGAGTTTACAAAGAGAATTTTTCCATCCAACCCATATATGACAATGTATTCGGGTAGGGTCTGCACAAGATTCCGGTTGAATGACTCACTTTCTTTTAGTTCATTTTCCACCTGTTTCTGTACAGTGATGTCCCTTGCTATACCCTCCCCACCTATGATAGTACCAGATTCGTCCATGAGCGGAGAGACATTGGAAATGTGCAACCGCCAGGAGCCATCTGCGTGTTTTACACGGTATTCGATGCCTATTTCAGGTTTTCCCGTATTATATGATTCATACATGGCTGCCTCGCATTTCGCAACATCATCAGGGTGAACGAATTCGCGGAATGATCTTCCAATCACCTGATTCACGGGATGACCCAGGTGCAAAGTCCAACTAGGTGAGACGAGATTGAATAATCCCTCTTTATTTATTGTATAGATGATATCATGGCTTCTTTCGAATAGGGAGCGATATTTTTCCTCTGAAACTTTAAGATAATTTCTCTCCTCGTTACTGCGGTTTTGGAAAAAACCAAATAATAGTACAAGAAAAACGAAAAGGATGAATGTTATAAGAGTAGGCAGACTAGCCTGTAAAATCATCCAGTCCCAGTTTTTCCCATCAATATCTATCCCATAGACCGCAATCACCCTGCCGGTTGAGGGATCAGTAACAGGGATTAGCCCGCTTACCCATGTTCCCCAGCGATCCGATATCGGTCCTTCGACTGTATTCTTTCCGTTTACAAATAAAGATCTGACAACCGCCGATGCCTCATCGAATACCTCACCAGGGGGAGAATAATCCTTGGATTTAGGAATTTCAGAATCAACATAAAAAATGATAGTCCCGTCTTTCTCCTGCCCCATCAGGTACGCAAACCTTATTTCTGGATCGGAATCCCGTATCTTTTGTAACTGTGTTTTTATTGCCTGGTATTCAGGGGAGGCGATATCTGATTCAGATCCGCTCAGTGATTCAACCTGATTGATCGGGATCAGGGATTTTGAAATGTTTGCTTTTGTGAGCAGGTCCAAACGCATGGACTGGTCCTGTTGATAGGCAGATAAGAAAGTGACGACTAACCCAATGACAACGATGCATACAGCGATAATCTGCCACCATTTTGTATCCAGTTTCATTGAAATAAAACTCCTTAACTGACCCGTATAGGGAAACGAATAGTATACGCAGTTCCTTCTTTGGTGGTGATCTCAAGATTTCCCAGCAACTGGTGTTCTACAATGAACCTGATAAGGAACTTCCCAAGCGACTTAGAACTGGTGTTATCTACCGCTTCCTGTATCCCAATACCGTTATCTGCTACACTAAGGAGATAATCGCTGCCCTCATATCTCATAGTGACAGAAATAATGCATTCTTCTCCACGCTTTTCCTTGCAGGAGAACGTATCCGGGAAGGCATATTTCAGCGAGTTGGTAATAATCTCGCTTATGACCTGGCCGCAGGGGATAACGGTTTTAATTGGCATCATGATACCCCCCACCTCAATTTTGTACTTGATTTCTGTCGCTTTCTCATAAACCTGAAACAGGTAATGGACCAGTTCTTCTGAATAGGAGTCGAAATTAATCTGGACAAAATCTTTTGTAACATAGAGCAATTCGTGGACAATTGCCATGCTCCGTATCCGTACCTCAAGATCCTTAAAATGAGATATAATAATTGGATCATTAACTGAGTTACATTGAAGATCAATTAAACTGATAACTCCGGCAAAGTTGTTCTTAACCCTGTGATGCACTTCACCAAGCAGGACTTCCTTCTCTGCAAGGGCTTTTTGTAACTCTGCTTCAATCTGCTTGCGTTTGCTGATATCCCAACCCTGAGCGATGGTTGATATGATTTTTCCTTTTGAGTCCTGGACATTTGCAGAATTCCAGAGGACTGTTTTTATACTGCCATCAATATTGATAATTGGAATTTCGACAGTCTTCCATCGTTCACCTTCGAGTGTCTTTCGGATTAATGATAGTGAGGCTTCGCTGCTCTCAATTGGAAAGAGAAGGTCCAGAGACTTACCCAAAACATCCTCCTCAGTTCTGCCAGTCAGATGTTCAAATGCTGAATTGAACCGGGTTATTAGAAAAGTGGGGTCCCATACTATTATAGGGGCATTTGCATAATCTAACAATTTCTGGAGATATTCTGTAGTTTCGCGAAGGTTATCTTCTGACCGCTTACGTTCGGAGATATTATTTACAACGGCAATAGCTCCCTGATAGACACCTGTGTCATGAAGGATAGGAGATGCCGAGAGACGGGTATAGGTACGATTGCCGTCCTTCCGGATGAACTCAAACTCGAATCTCTCTGTGATCCCCTGCTTCCTGAGATCTAATCTCTTCTTAGCCAGTTCTTTGTCATCTCTTGCAATAAAGGAAAAAATGTGTTTTCCCATCATCTCATCCACAGAATAACCAAGCATTTCTGCCATGCTGGGATTGACATAAGTCGTCTTTCCTTCTGCATCGATTGCCCAGATTCCTTCATGTGCGAGTTCAATAAGCTGTCGGTATCGTTTCTCACTCTTTTCCAGGGCAATTTTTGCTTTGAACTCCTGGGTGATGTCAATCATTGCAATACGAATATCGGGTGACGAGTCCGGTAATTGTAATGTAATACCCTCAAGCCTGACATAAAAATGAGAAGCATCTTTTCGTACAAGTTCCAGTTCGCAGCTCTTTTTCTCTTTTGATGTTCTTACTTCAACAAGAAACTGCTCCCATAGAGAGATATTGTGAGTTGCGATAAACTGACCAAACCCGTTATTTTTTATAGTGGTTCGTTTAACACCAAGAAGGACTGCAGCCGTTAGATTCAAGTCAGTTATCAGACCTTTTTTTGTGAGAGTTAGATATCCGACTGGTGCAAATTCGTACAGGTCAAGGTATTTATCCCTGGATTCCAGGAGTGCAAGCTGTGTGTTTCTCAATTCTTCAGTCTGCATCTCTAGTTCAATCTGGTGTACCTGAAGTTCATGGATAATTTCTATAGCGGATTCAGTGCTGAATTCAGGGAGTGGAAGGGGATTTTTTGCCAGTTTCTCTTCTGCTTTCTTTCTTATTGAGGAAGTATGGCCTGCGTTATCATCTTCCTTCTTTTTGTTTTGCTTTCCTCTCATATTTCCTAATCCACCCTCATTCCAGGTATCCCTACACTCTTTTATCCTTTTTTATACTCATTTTATGATTTCTTCCATTGCAAGGAGGATGAGAGGTGTAGCACCCTCTTCACCTTGTATCTTCCTTGCGTTGATTAGCATCTTTCTGTGTCCGGTTTTTGGAAAATCGATCTCTATCTCTGTATTCTCAAGAATGCTATCTCCAGGTACAATTTTCCCGAGAAGATCGCTTAATTGCGAAACTTCCAGATGGTTGTCAATGAGTTCCGTGATAAGATGACCCACTGTCTCTTGTTTGGTACTATAAAAAGTCCTGTAATAGGACTCGTTTGCTGATATAACCATAAGTTCCTCATTAAGTATTATCAGAGGATCCCGTATTGCATTCACAATATTTTCAGCATACTCCTGGGTTGATTTCGCTAGAGCGGCTACTTTATGCAACTCCGTGATATTATTGAAAGTAAGGACTACTCCGTCGATAACATTTTCAAGGGTTCTGTATGGCATGATCCTGACAAGGTACCACTCGTTATCAATAGTAATTACCTGTTTTTCGATTGGAATAAGTGAATCAATTACAATTTGGGAATCTGCGATGAGATCTTCATTAAGGATAACAGATTTGATATCTGCAAGAGGTCTACCGGTGTCAGAAATTGCAAGACGGAAGACATGGGTCGCTTCCTGAGTAAATCGCTTGATTTTCAAAGATTCATCAAGGAAGATAGTCCCTACATTCATATTTTCCATTAAGTTCTTGATATCATTCTGAATGCCTGCAAGTTGCTCAATTTTTGCCTGTAGTTCTGCATTCACTGTTATTAATTCTTCATTCACTGACTGAAGTTCTTCTTTAGAAGTCTCAAGTTCCTCATTTGTGGACTGCAACTCTTCATTCGTTGACTGAAGTTCTTCATTTGTCGATTTGAGTTCTTCATTGGAAGACTGCATCTCTTCAATGGTAGACTGGAGGTTCTCTTTTGTATACATGAGCTCCTGCTCAAGTTCTTCTACCCGCTTTTGTGGACCTTTCGCGGCTGAACGTTTTGTCAATGCAGGTTTATCCGGAGGAACAGGCTCATTATCAAGGAAACTTACAATCAGAAACTCCTGGGTAGCCGCAGGATCAGTGAGCGGCCGGACGATGCAATCGACACCATGCACATCACCATTCGTCTTTACCTGGAGGTTACGGTAAACCACCTGATTTTTTTGAGTTGATGCAGTATGGATAGCGTTTCTCATCTCTAGAGCAAGTCCCTGACGTGACATGTCGATGATATTCAGGCTGGCCTCACCCTTTGCTGGTTGAAGATATTTGCCGGTATCTCCGTGAACATATAGTATATTGCCTTTCGTATCAGTGATGACTGATGGTGGTGCAAAGGTCTGGACCAAGGCTTTTTGCGTAAGTTCGGCAAAGCTTATCTCTGTGCCTCTCTTTGCAGCACCTGCGGCTCTTCTCTTATCTAACCCTCCAACCCATGAAAATCCCTGTACTCCTATTTTCCGGTTTAAACCAGGTAGTCCTTGTGCTGTAAAAACCTTCCATTTTCTGTTGAGCGGCGAAAAACTGTCCGAAAGATTTCCGATACTCTCTGAAGGACCGAGGAAGAGTACTCCTCCAGGTCTGAGGGCATAATGGAACGCAGATATAACCAGGTTCTGAAGTTCGGGTTCAAGGTAAATTAAGAGATTTCTACAGCTGATAATGTCCATCTTTGTAAAAGGAGGGTCCTTAATTACATTCTGAACAGCAAAAACGACCATCTCCCTGATCTCTTTTTTTATGCGAAAACCAGTCTCGTTTTTTATAAAGAAACGCCGGATTCTATCTGGTGTGATGTCAATACTGATATTCGCAGGATATATCCCGGCCCTTGCTATGGCGATTGCGTCTTCATCAATATCAGTACTATAGATCTGAACTTTATATTCCCGGTTTATCTCATCCATATACTCCCGGAATAGCATAGCAATTGAATATGCTTCTTCACCGGTTGCACAACCAGCTACCCAGATCCTAAATATATGATCTTCCAGTTTATTTGAAAAGAGAGGAGGCAAAGCTTCTTCTTTCAGTGCTATAAACGCCTCTTTATCTCTAAAAAAACTCGTGACATTGATGAGAAGCTCTTTAAACAAGAGATGGACTTCGGCGGGATTTCCGTCGAGAAATCTTGCATATGCTTCGTGAGAATCAAGGTTGTGAACCGCCATCCGCCTTTCTATTCTGCGTCTTATTGTGCTTTGTTTATAAAGAGAAAAGTCATGGCCTGTCTTTGCTCGGAGGGTTACAAATATCTTGGCAAAAGCATTTTGAACAGAAGGAATGAGGGGAATAGGGGAAACATCAGTCCTGATGAATTCCCTTACATACTTAATTATCTGTTCCGGAATCTTTTCAACTGGCAGCACATACGTTGCAAGTTCACTCTGGATTGCGCTTCTGGGCATTCCATCATATTTGGCAGTGGATGGGTCCTGGATAAATGAGACCCCGCCAGCACCCAGAATCGCCCGAAGACCAAGTGTCCCGTCACTCCCGTTCCCTGAAAGAATAACACCTATAGATCTCTCAGCCTGTTCGTCTGCAAGGGAACGCAGAAAGAAATCAATAGGCATCCTCATCCCTCTGTTCAGTTCAGGTATACCTATCTGAAGAACACCATTAAATATCGACATATCGCTGTTTGGCGGGATTACATAGACGTGATTTGCCTCAACTTTCATCTGGTCCTTTACTTCGATGACAGGCATCGTTGAAACTCTCTGTAAGATCTCTGAAAGCATGCTTACGTGCCCCGGGTCGAGATGAGAGACGAGGATAAACGCCATTCCACTTCCCGCTGGGACATTCCTGAAGAACTGTTCGAATGCTTCAAGCCCTCCGGCAGAAGCTCCCAATCCTATTATAGGAAAATTTACAACATCGTTAGTGCTTTCTTCGGGATTAACAGTCGCTTTTGTTTTTTTTTCTCTTCCTTTTGCCGCGGTCATACGTACCTCCTAATATCTCAGACTTAATAATGCAAGAAATAATTCAAACTAAAATTCACAGTAATAAAATTTTTTGACAAATAGAATCGGGAAACTAAACGCATTATATATGGAGGAGGGTGTTAGAAGGTTTAAGGATTTCTATAAATAGATTCGAAAAAAAGAATGGAAGGAATTAATAAGATAGCCTCAAAACTGGATAAACTAAAAGAAGATGTGGCTTCATTCACTCCCAGGGTATTTTATTCTCACTGGTTGGTACAAAGTTATGGGTATATGCTTTGCATATAGAATGAAATCTTTATCTGAAGTAAAAATTTGCAGTTTTGCTTCTGTACCAGTTGCGCAGATTAAAAAATCGATTTGTGATCCCTGGACACCTACTTTCCTACAAATATTAAAGAACTCTGCTGCTTTTTCATAATATTTTCGGGTTAAAGGCAGATCTTCAAAGAATTGCAGTTTCTCTTTCAGGGTATTATATTGCAATTGAGATGAAATTCCAGATAACAACTCCTGTCGAATAGGTCCAATCATCACGACCCTGACTTCATTAATCAATTCTAAAAATTCCTGAACCAGAAATTTTTCTTCCTTGGGAAGTACGACTGACCTTCTCAACGCTAATGACCAGATAGAGGTATCTACGAGAACTTTCATTGGCGTGATCTGGTGACCTTATAATCGTAGTCCGGATAGTATTCCACTTTTCCAAAGAGCGAAGTGATCTGAATCTGTTTTCTCCTTTTTATGTACTCTTCGAGTGCTTCAGTGACTGCAGCCTTCTTTGTTTTGAATCCCCCGATTAATTGGGCCTCGACAATGAGTTTGTCATCAATTGCAAGATTAGTAGCCATATTACACATATCCTTACATAAAAATTTACACATAACAATTGATCTTATAATGAATAAAAATATGCTTAATCCAAGTAGCTATCAGAATGAAGTAATATTCAGACGGCCTGTTGATCTCATCACTGTGAATGGTCTGTCCCCGTATATGCGGCCAGTTATTGAGAAAGAGGTAATATCGATCTATGAATGATCAGATTTTTCTTTATCACATCCTCGATTAGACTCAATTCATACTTCTTGAATCCTGTTCTCAAACCTTTCTCCTTGGGCATCTCTAGAATGGAATACTGCCTGTTCATCAATTTGGCTGTTATTATTAAATAACCTCAAATAAAAGAGTGCAAGCTCAAACAGATCTATTCACTATTAATATCTATTTAAAGAGGGAAACACAATATATCGCACGCAATAATTGAATAATATAAATATCAACAAACAAGGGAAGATGAGAGTGACAGAGAAAAGTGTTCTTATTGTAGATGATGATCTTCATATCCGTCTTGCTGTTTTAACACTGCTAAATGATGCAGGAATTAACGTCCTTACAGCAGAAAGTTGTGATGAATGCTTAAAAAGTATACAAAACGGTTTTTCCGGTCTCGTCCTTATGGACATAATGATGCCTGAGAAGGATGGCTGGGACACTATTCGTGAAATAATCAAGGCTGGAAAAGAAAATGATGTTGTTATTGTGATGCTGACAGCAAAAGATACTCCTGATGAAAAGATGGAGGGTCTTCAGGAGTATGTCATAGATTATATCACAAAACCATTTGAAGCAGATGAATTTGTCAGGAGAGTGAAACGGTATCTCAAATACTTATAATATGGGCTCATCATTTACTCCGGAAAATCTTATTATCATAGGTTCTTCTACCGGCGGGCCCATTACAATTGAGACAATATTGGAAGATATGCCTGCTCTGGACGCTGCAATAGTTATTGTTCAGCATCTGCCGGCTCATTCGGCCCTCCCGTTTCGTGAGCATATTAGTGAAAATACTGCGATGCAGGTAGTCATAGGAAAGAACAATGAATTTCTGGAAAACGCAAAGATCTATATTGCACCTCCTGAATATCACCTCTCAATAAAAAATAGCTCCCGGTTGATTTTAACCAAGGGAGATAAGGTAAACTTTGTATGCCCTTCTATTGATGTCGCGATGCTCTCACTGGAAAAAGACGAACGTCAGAAGAAGGTAGGCATAATTCTTACTGGTATGGGAAAGGACGGTTCAAATGGCCTCCTTCACATGAAACAAATTGGTGCAACTACGATTGCCCAGGAATTATCCAGCTGTGCAATAAAGAGTATGCCTCAGTCTGCAATTACAAACAATGCAGCTGATCTCATCCTTAAACCTGAAGAGATACATGAATTTCTAGAAAAATTTTCCCGGACAAAGAAGAATTAAATGAAGAATTAATTATCGACCCTGTGCCGGATATAGTATTCCTCGTTTCTTCTTCGTCTCTATTTCAATTAATATTTTGGATTTCATGATATAAACGGATTGATTACTGTTAGCCATGGCACTCTCTTAAAATGTGAATCTTCAGAATAAATCAATTCAAGGCCATTGAACTTCATGGTTGCAGCAAGGAGGGAGTCCCAAAAATGAAGAGAATATTTGCTGCTGATATTAACGGCATCTATTATGGATTCTGAGTCATAGCAAAGTACCTTCCAACCTTCAAATAATGAAATATCCCTGATAAACCTGGTTATTACTTCATTGCTTACTGGATTTTCTATCTTTTCAGTCATTACTACAGAAAATTCTGCAAGGTTCTGAATTGAAACTGCCAGACTTATCTCGGATTGCCAGCACCGGGAAAGGAGCCCGGAAGCAGCCTTTTGTTTCCTTGTGTCCCTGTTGTCAAAGGCATAACAGAGGATATTAGTATCAACGAGACCCGGACTTTCGGTCATATAGATCCTTTCGCTCATTATAGTAGTGCTCACCAAGATTGAATCCCTGTTCCATTAAGGAGAGTGCATCGCGTGCAATTTCTTCCTGAGTCTGTTTGTAAACCCAAAGATTGAGAGCTTCTGTTGTTGCCTCACCGAGATATCCTTTTCGCGTACCTAATTTCTTTTTTGCCGTCTCTCGGAATCGCCTTTCTGTATCATCGTCAATACTTATCGTAATGGTACCCATAAGAACTAAATATGTTTTTAGTTTATTTAAATAGAATCCAAGTATAAATATATCCGAAAACTACAAGAGGTATAACTCTGAATATTTCGAATTCCTTTTTCTGATACAGGATATGATTCATTTCAGGTTCCTGTATGACAGAGCAACCGATGCTATAAGGGAATTTGACGATTTCAAGCACAGATTATATGATTACACGGGTCAGGTTCCAATGCGATGCCTCATCGCTATATCGTGCGGGTAAGTCAAATTTTATAGTCCCATAGCGTAAGTAGATCATCGCGATAAAATTATCAGTATTGCGATATTCTCTTACACTTCGCTTGAGCGATTGGATGACACTAGTGAGTCCTTCCATAAGTCCATTTGTGACACGGAAATCAAAATAATTTAATATTCCTTCCCAATAATAGGTAAACAAATAATTTGCATTCTTTATAGGTCTAATCGATACCGGATATTATTTGAGCGTTTCAGGTTCACCCCGAATAATAATATTTTTTACAACGTGAATAAATGACGAGGCAGTTATCAGAGTGGATTCTGCTTCACTTTTATTAATATTTTTCTCGGACCCATAATCTGCTTCTTCCCGAATATGTTCTCCTCTACTGAGCATACGACCATAAATCTTATCGATATGGCCTTTTTGAATAAACTCCTCACCAAAAGCTGAAACGAAGACCAGTATGCGTTTTCACCTGAATATTTCGTGTAAGGAAGGCCGCCCGTGTTACTGCAAACATGGCATAATATGCCCTACTCACAGTCCCATTATAAAAACCATTAGCAAAGAGTGACTTAGCTTCGGTTAGTCGTTCCTCAGCAAGATGGAGTTGGCCGGAAGAGTAGTAGGGGCTCGAGCCGGATGATGCGAAAGTATCAGGTCCAGGTTCCAGGAAGACGGGGAGGGAGTAATCTTATCACTGTTATTCGACTTTAATTTATTATAAAAAGGGTTATAGGATTAAGATGAGAATCATTGTGTAGGAATCTTAACGTGCCACATAGTAAGATATCAACTATGCCGAAAAAGTTGATCCCTGACAAGGTAGCAGCTGTAACGAGACAAATACGAAAGGTCAAGGGATTTGAACATGTACAGTTTATTATACTACATGGTTCATCTGCGGAAGGACGGATGACAACATCTTCTGATATTGATCTTTGCATCTATTATGATGGAGATCTTGATGAAGCAGCACGTTTTCGCCATAAAGTTCTTTCCCTGCTTCCAGGTTCGGTCTTTGACATCCAGATTTTCCAGCAACTGCCCCTCTATGTCAGAGTCGAAGCACTCAAAGGTATTCCTGTATATATCCGGGATACCAGGTTCCTGTATGACAGAGCAACCGATACCATAAGGGACTTTGACGATTTCAAGCACAGATTATACGATTACACGGGTCAGGTTCCAATGCAATGAAGAAAAAACCGGTAAGGGAGACGATAATCCGGATTAAGATACAAGAGATTATCGAAGGAGTGTCACTTGTAGAGGAGGCATTGCCAGAATCCGCTGAAGAATTCAGAACTCTTGGTCTTGTTAAAGATGGGATTTACAAACGAATTGAATTTGCAATTGAGGATGTATTCGATATTTGTGCCATTCTCAATGCCGATCTTATGCTTGGTGTTCCTGGTGAGGATGAAGATATTCTTCTGCACTGTGTCAATGAAGGAATCATCACTAAAGATATGCGTGAGAAAATTCATGGGATGCGAGGGTTTCGTAACATTGTAGTACATAGGTATGGGAAGATTGATGATACTCTTGCATTCCACCTTTTAAGTGAGAATCTCTCTGATCTCCTCCAATTCACAGAAGAAATTGAGACAGTGCTCCCTACTCTGCTGACACGCAGGTAAGACCTCCAGAAGTATCCGGGTATAGTGTCTGCGGATGCACGGGATTCGATTTCGAATTATTTCAAAAAATCATCAAGTTCAGATTCAGCCGAATGAAACCTGGATAAATCATGATAGGCATGGAGAAGAACAAATGTAAGATCTTCAAAAGGGATGGTGGAGACCATTGGATAGTCCATCTTCAGTCAGGTTGGATTTGCTCGGCATCGCGCTTCGCTTCACGCATAAGAGCTAAGCCTTCACGGGTAAATGTGGGGTGTTCCAAGTACTTCCTAAACGCGATTGCATCTTTTCCTTCAAGAATAAGTCCAATCTCAATCGGTTTTGCCACAATACTCCCCCCTAAATTTCTTTGTTGATTTAAAATATGCACAGGGAATTATATCAAAGTTCGCGTGGAGGATGATTGTAGGTCTGTCAGGTTCCAATGCAATGAAGAAAAAAACGGTAAAGGAGAAAAAATCCACTTATACCGATCTAAGTTTGAATTTATCCATCTCTTTTGAAACGTCAAATACTACCTTATTGATGCTTGTGATAACATTCGTTATCTGGTCTACAACTGCAAGGGCTTCTTCACTTGTTGCTGATGAATGCACTGCATCTTTCGCAGTATCTTTAACAAGTTTACTCATCTCATTCACACTTGCAGTAATTTCTTCAAAGGATGCTGCCTGTTCTTCTGTTGCACTTGCTACATGTTCCATATTTTGGTTTATCTGCTGGACAGAGGTGATAAGTTCTGTAAAGACTCTTAATGTGTCCGATAATGCCTGATTCCCCTGGATAACGGCAGAGCCTGCTGAAGTCATTGCATCTGCGGCTGCCTGTGACTTTTTCTGAAGACCTCCAATCATCTGGGCTATATTCTCAGCTGATGCCCGGGATTCAGTTGCAAGTGATTTCACCTCTGATGCAACGACTGCAAATCCCCGGCCAGCATCGCCAGCCCTTGCAGCTTCTATTGCAGCATTCAGGGCAAGGAGATTTGTCTGGTTTGAAAGATCTGTGATAAGGCCGACAATTTTCCCTATCTGGTCCATCTGAGTCTTGATTTCTTTAATTATCAGGTCGACTTCAGTTGAAGTTGTAGTGATACTTGTCATCCCTTTTTCAGCATTTCCTGCAAATTTTGCACCATTTTCCGCGAGCTTTGCAGCTTCAACCGTGAGTTTGGCTACAGATTCTGCATTTTGTGAGACTTCACCAATTGTTACAGTCAGGTCTTCCATGGTTTTTAATACCTGAGTAATTCCTTCTTCGCTCTTACCTGCATTGGAACTGACATTCTCTGCATTTCTCGAAATTAGTTCAGCACCCTTTGATACATCTTCAACACCTATTGAAGCATTGTCAGAATGAGCCTTTAAATCCTTAATCTGGATGAGTACATACATAAGTGATTTCGATACTTCAGAACCGATTTTGTCAAGCGAGTCTTTAAGTTGGACTAAATCACCCTGGACATTTAATTTCTTGTTTATTTGAGCTTCAAAATTACCTTTTGAATACTCGTCTGCAACACGGGATATTTCTGAAACTGCAGTGTCCATCTGATTTCCAATTAGGTTCAATGCTTCTTTGAATTTTATAAAGTCACCTTCAACATGAAGATTTTCATTGACCCTGACTTTAAAATTACATCCGGCAAGTTCATGAGATACACGCATAGCCTCATTTACGGGTTTAATAACAGAATCTAACGTGTTATTAACGCCTTCTACTATCTTCCTGAAATCGCCTCCGTGGCGACTTGCATCTGCCCGTGTATTCAGTCTGCCCTCTATCGCAGCTTTTGCAAGCATATTTACATCTGATACAAGCAGATTCACAGCATCAATACACTGGTTCAGATTGTTCTTGATCTCGTTGAAGTCGCCATTGTACGTATCCGTGATCGGCTCGGGAATGTCACCCTTACTTATCCTATCTACATATTCTGCAGCTACATTCAATGGACCTATAACTGAATCCAGGGTGTCATTTACACCTTCCACTATCTTACGGAAATCGCCACCATGATGACTCGCATCGGCTCGGGTATCCAACCTGCCTTCTACTGCTGCAACCGATAGCATCTTGGCATCAGATACTAGCAGATTTACCGCATCGATACACTGATTCAGGTTATTTTTGATTTTATTAAAGTCACCATTATAACTGTCGGTAATCTTCTCTGGAATGTCTCCCTTACTTATCTCATCGACATATTTGGCAGCAACATTCAATGGACCTATAACTGAATCCAAAGTGTCATTCACGCCTTCCACTATCTTTTGGAAATCGCCACCATGGCGGCTAGCGTCTGCTCGTGTTTCCAACCTGCCTTCTACTGCTGCAACCGATAGCATCTTGGCATCAGATACTAGCAGATTTACTGCATCGATACACTGGTTCAGATTGTTCTTGATCTCGTTGAAGTCACCATTATATGTATCAGTGATCGGCTCAGGAATGTCACCTTTACTAATTCTGTCCACATACTCAGCAGCTACATTCAATGGACCGATCACTGAATCTAATGTGCCATTCACGCCTTCCACTATCTTTTGGAAGTCGCCACCATGACGGCTTGCATCGGCTCGCGTATCTAACCTTCCTTCTACTGCTGCTACAGATATCAACTTGGCATCAGATACTAGAAGATTCACTGCTTCGATACACTGGTTCAGATTGTTCTTGATCTCGTTGAAGTCACCATTATATGTATCAG
>CAIYHQ010000077.1 GCA_903926075.1 uncultured Methanomicrobiales archaeon | reverse complement strand
TGACAATAATGAATTCAGAATTAAATCTCTCAATAACCTTGTGTGTATTCAATATGACGAAAAAACAGATAAAATTTCAGAAGATTATCAGCAGATACTTGGGTTATTAGCACAACATGAAAATCTTTGTAAAAATTCGTATGAATACTGGCAGAATAAAGGTCAAATCTATAATTCTTTTGGGTCTTATTATAAAAAAATCGGAAATATGGATGCTTCTATTGGGCAATTTAAAGAAGCAGAAAAATGCCTAACAAAAAGCAGTACCTTATCTTCTTCAACTTAGATTTTTGATGTAATTGCACAACTCAATTGTTATTTAGATCTCTGCGAATTCCAGGGAAGATAAAATATACGCTATTTTTCCTTACCTCTCCACCACCATCTCCTCGCTTACCATATACAACATCTCGGCCATCTCCTTAATCATCTCATTGTGGCTTAAACCTTCAACCCACTCATCAGGAATGCCGCTCAATCCATAAAATGCTCCGGCAATCTGGCCACAAATAGCTCCCGTCGTATCCGCATCATCGCCAAGGTTAACTGCAAGAAGCACTGATTCCCGAAAATCTTTTCCATTCGCAAATGCCCAAAGGGCAGCTTCAAGGGACCTCACTACGTAACCAGACCCCTTAATCTCTGGTGGTTCCCTCGTAAGAAACGACCCATTTGCAATTTCCGCAATTTCAGGTTGAAGCCGTTTCTTTTTCCAATATCCCGGGATAGGGGAAAACAAGGGAGAAAGCAATTCGGATTTTTCCTTCCCCTGCATTACTCCTGCAATAATACCACCCGCATACCTGCAGGCATCAACTGCAAGTTTGTTTCCATGGGTTGTCCGGCTGCTCTCCCCTGATAACCGGATAGCATCTTTCGGGCTCCGGTAATAAAAAAGCGGGACAGGGGAGAGCCGCATAAGCGATCCATTTCCTGCAGACTGTTTATCTGTTGGGCCTGAAAAGGGATCTCCAGTCTCCCTGAAATGCAACAGGGCTTCCCTCGTAGTAATTCCGATATCAAAACATTGGCTGTTTACCGAAAGATATCCCTCATCATACCATTTCAGGTATCTCGTCAGCTGGTCAACTGGAGAAAAACCCTTACTGATGGTAAGACTCTCGGCAAGGCAGAGTGCAAGGGAGGTATCATCAGTCCATTCACCTGAATTAAGGCCGAATGGTCCGCCTTTTCTATATCCTGTTACAGGTTCGAAAGTACCTGGACGCTTAAATTCAACAGCTGCACCCAGTGCGTCACCAATTGCAAGGCCTAGGAGAGAGCCCTGGAACCTGTTTAAGATTTCCTCGCTTTTCATGATTTTTTTCACACCACTGTTAAATGTAAATTAGCGGCACAGTTCCCTGGAATACTATCTGGATGAGGGTAAATCTACCATAAAAGGCTTGATGCACGCATCAATAAACTCATTCAAAGATGGATTTTTTTTGAACACATCAATAATTTCCTTTTGAAGTGGGAGGGGAGGACAAGGGATGAAAATTACCTTGTTTTTCTCTGAAAACTCCTGGACTGAGAAATTGAAACGCTTGTTTTTATACATGTTTAAAACGAGATATAAAAATTCAGGCAGAATGTCAGGGCTTGTAACACGAATCCTCCACAACTCGCTGGAAAACACAAGGTCTCTAGGGAGCCCGTTATAGAGAAGCGTCTTTTTTATCATGCCACGCCCTTTCTTTGTATCCCGCACTACTATTACAAGGTCATTTTTCTGGAGCAGGTACTTATCTTTAATTGCGATATCCACAATTCCGGTTTTTTTCAGGCGTGAACTTAAAATTGTCCCTTCCTTACTTATTGCAAGTGCAGTAAGGGATTTGTATTCATTGCCTTGAGTACTAGTGTTTATTGGAAGACCCGCTGTTGCACCGGTTGAAAAGTCTCCCAGTCTCCTCATCTCCCATCCGGTCCTCTCAGTTTCTGGTTCACTTTCTTTTATAGGATTTATAAACAAAGCGACGGAAAGGTTTCCTTCGTCCAGAAGAAGCTCCTGAACCGGGACTGTTCTTGACAGGTCC